>JAZUCU010000060.1:0-9032 GCA_045639325.1 Victivallales bacterium | reverse complement strand
GCTGTCATGAGAAAAATGCTGTTGATTCTCAGAGGAATGGTTATTGCTGACAAAAAATACGATAAAAATTTCAAAAAAATTAAAAAAAACATTTGACTTTTAGCAAACCATCTACAGGGCTTGTTTTCCGGTAAATCAAAGATACTTTCGGACGTTGAGTTTTTTTCTGATATAAATTCGGGAGTATTCAAAGTTGAAAATGTATAAAATGCAGATAAATTTAAGCTCAAAAGAAATCTGATTTTATGGCATAAAACGTCGAAGAGACAAATTTTTTATGGGATATCAGTGTATTTTTTTGCAAAAAATTAAAAGACAGGTTGAAATTTCAAACTTTCGTATTAAAGTACTCTTTCGAACGATTCATTATAATTTCAATGTCTACAGGAGTACTGCTACACTATGGAAAAACAATATCTGCCTATCACTCTGACCGCTGCCGGTTATGTTGAATGTGACGACAGCGGCAAGGTTTCTCTTGCGCTCCTGAATAAAATCAGAAAACAATTCGATCTCTCCCCCCGTTCCCCCAGAAGTCAACGGCTTGCTATGGCGGCAATGGAAGATATGTTTCAGCGTCATCCGGAGGTGAAAGCTGAAATAACAGACCGTACCGCTTTGATCTACAGTTCCCTGCTGGGGCCTCAGGGGATGATTTCCAAGTTCCAGGATGATTTGCTGGATTATCCCGAAGATCAGGCGATGGCCGGTGCTTTTGCCAGTTCCGTTCATAATGCACCTGCCGGCGGGATTTCTGTCGCTTACGGTTTGACGGGACCTTATTTCAGCCTGACCGGTACGGAAAATCTGTTTTTCGAATCCCTGCGTTCCGCCGGTTCTCTGTTGACAAGCGGATTTTGTGATAATGTCCTTCTGGTCATCGGGGAAGAACAGACGTTACTGGCAGATGCTTTGCGGAAAGCCCGTCCGGAATTGCCTCAGGAATCTGCTGCGGCATTGTTTCTGACGAAAGGCAACGGTGTGCAGTTTGAACAGATCGGAACAGCAGATTATCGTACTGCAATTAAAATGTTTCTGGAGGCATGACAATGGCTGATATGACAGAAGAACAGGTTTTGAAATTTCTGATTACGCAAGTGGAAATGATTTCCGGCAGAAAAGGTGCCGATCCGGAAGCCTCATTGAGTCAGAACGGAATCAATTCCATGGGGTTCATGGAACTCCTGCTTGCTCTGCAGATGAAGTATGAAGTTAATCTGATCGATCACGGAATCACGGCGGCTGATGTAACCAGTCTCCATTCCCTTGCACAGCGTGTGATCCACGCTGCATCCGAAGCGTAAAAGCAATGACAGGCGAATATCTGAACTCCTTTGATTATATTGCCGCTTATCTGGCGGATTGCTGCAAAGATTCTCCCGGCGGCGCCAATCATTTTGTGCTGGAACTTGAGCTGTCACGTCCTGCCGAACTGGCATGGTTGACGGTTCATATCCGGCAGCGTGTTGGGCTGCTTCCGCACTTGACCGGACAGATGCGCCGCAAGCTTTTTACGTTAGCTCCTTATTGGAAATGGGAGAACGGGCGGAAAAGCCGCATTGAGATTTTGCAGGGGAGTCAGGAGATGGCGCAGGATTATATCAATGAGCCACTGCGTGCGGAAACTTATTTCGGCGTGCTGATTTGCGGTTCCACTCTGTATTTCAAATTTTCCCATTTGATTTTTGACGGCGTGGGTGCGGAACGTTTTCTGCAATGGCTTTTTTCCGATGCACCGCCGCCGCAGAATCCCGGGCTGCTGACTTCTTCCCATCTGAACGAATGGAAGAAACAATGTGAATGCGGCAGAAAATTCCGGGAACTGTTCCTGAAAGAGAATGTCAATGAGATTGCAGCTTTGTGCGGAAAAGCCGACTCGGAAACCGGTCTGATTTCCCGGACCTGGGATTTTTCACAAATCGTCGCCGAATCAGAAAAAGAGGCCGGACCGTTTATGATGATTCCATTCCTTGTCAGTGAGTGTGTGGAAGCCCTTGATCCATTCCTGCCGAAAACGGGGGATGTGGTTGTGCCGATGACGGTGGATCAGCGCGGACAGGAAGATCAGGATGCGGACAGCATGTTATTCAATCACTGGTCTCTGCTGCCCTTGCGGCTTCCGGAAGCGGCGCGAAAAGAAGAGAAAGAACGTATCAGTGTTTTGAAACGTTCCTTTTTTGAAGGGACTGCACAGCGGGTACCTTATCTGTTCCGTCATGCCACCTTCTGGGCGCGCATTGTCCCGTTCCGGATCATGAGACTCATGGAGCAGAAATACGGCTCACGCATGGGTGGTACGTTCATGTTTTCGTATATCGATAACAGTGCCCTGGAGCAGCAGTATATCGGGCAGTCGAAAGTGTTGAATGTCCGTCATTATCCGGTGATGCCGCCGCGCCCGGGAATTGGTTTTGTATTTACCCGGTTCGGCAGCGATCTGCATTTGACGGTATCATACCGGAAAAGTATTTTACCCAACGGGGAATTGTTGGAAAGCAATCTTGAAACGTTATTCAAACATGGAGTGAAAGACGATATATGAGTGAGAATAAAAAATTCCGTCTGCTCATCAGTTGCGGCGGTACCGGCGGGCATTTCAATCCGGGACTCGGGATCGCCAAATATCTGAATCAGAGGGGGGACGAAAGTATGCTGCTGCTTGGTGGAAAACATGCAGAAGCACAGATGAAAATATCGGCGGATGCCGGAATACGGGCGGAATCTTTTGATTATCACCGTCCCGGCAAAAATCCTTTGCAGATGCTTAAGTTTTTACGATCCGTTTTCCGCGGGATCCGTTTTTCCCGGAAGTTGATCCGGGAATTCCAGCCGGACGCCCTGTTGATCATGGGCAGTTCCATTTCTCTCCCTGCCGCATTGGGGGCGTGGAGTATGAAAAAACCGATTTTTCTTCATGATGGAAATGCCCGTGTCGGCAAAGCCAATCGCATATTGAGCCGTCTGGCGAAAGGGCTTGCATTGTCCTTCCCCGCAGTCAACAGTAAAACCTTGCACTGTCCCTGCGTATTGACCGGTTTGCCATTGCGTCAGGCTCTGGTCGATGGTGGAGTCTTGCCGAAAGCGGAGGCGATTCAGAAATTGAATGAACTTTTCGGTTCTGATTTTACCGCCGATTCTCCCACCCTTCTGGTTTTCGGCGGCTCGTTGGGTGCGTTGAAGATCAACAGCAGTTTTATCATGCCGCAGGATGAGCCGGAAATGAAGAAACTCCAGGTGATCCATCTGACCGGGCCCGGTAAACTGGAAGAATTGACCGCGCAATATAAAACTTTTCCCGGCAAATATATTCTGCGTGAAGCATCCGGTGAAATGGGTGTGATTTATTCTGCTGTGGATGCGGTGATCTGCCGTTCCGGCGGCAGTACCGTTTCCGAACTTGCATTTTTCGGTAAATATGCGCTGCTGATCCCGTTCCCCTATGCGGCGGAACATCATCAGGATGACAATGCGCGGTATCTGGCATCGGGCGGTGGCGCAGAGATTCTGTTTGATGCCGATTGTTCGATTGATAAAATGCAGGATTTTGTGCGCCGTTTTCTTGCGGATCCGGAAAAATTCCGTACCCTTGGGGCAAATTCCGGAAAATTGGCTTTCTATGATGCTGCTGGTGCTGTGATTCGTATGATACAGAAAAATATTAAATGAGAGGTGATTTTATGTCTTACCAATTGTCAGAAGTAAAACCTTTTTATCTGCGCCGGATCATGCTTGATCTGCCTCCTTCTTCCTTTTTCGTTTACAGACACGATAACAACATGGCACTCCGCCGTGAGCCATCTCCCGTCTTCGCTGCAACCAGAGCCGATGAAGAACTTGCCAGCTCGGATGTGATCGTTGTCGGTAACGAAGCTGCCAAGCGGTATATCCTTGCCGGGGCAGTGACTGCATACCGGTCTCTGACTCATTTCCTGCTGGTCCGCGAGGCGGGGTTAATGCGTTATATCGAAGTCCGCCAGAAGGATATTGCAGAAGGTGAAACGCCGGAAGAAGTCGTGGTTCTGGAAGGGGATGACTGGCGTGAATTGCTGTGTCAATATGCCGATATTTGTGCGGAAAGAGCGAAAATCCCTGCTATCGATTCCTCAAAAAATCTTACAGGATACTGCACCTGGTATTATTACTATGCCAACGTGACGGAAAAAGATTTTCTGGAAAATTTTCAGGCTTTGAAAGAAAAACAGGATTCCTGTTACAAAGCCCGGGTCGCTCAGATTGATGACGGCTATCAGACGTTCCAGGGCGATTGGAACGATCAGGATCCCGCATGGCCGACTCCTCTGCCCGAAATCGGAAAACGGATCGTCGATTCCGGTATGACTGCCGGTATCTGGTTGATGCCTTTCCAGGCTTCCACTGCAAGCCGGATATTCCGGGAACATCCGGACTGGTTTGTCCAGGATGAAAACGGTGAGCCCATCGTTTCCAGAGGATGGTCTCCGCCGCCCGATGATATGTGGGCATGTCTGGATACGACAATTCCTGCCGTGCAGGAACATCTGGTCAAAATCTTCCGTACGTTCTATTCCTGGGGGTTCCGTTATTTCAAAATGGACGGACTTTCCTTCGGGTTGATGCCCGGTCGCCGTTCTGATCCCAACGCTACACCGGTCAGTGCGTTCCGGCTGGGGCTTCAGACAATCCGTAATGCGGTCCCTGATTGTCATCTGCTCGGCTGCTGTCCGCCGTATATGGCGTGTCTCGGGCTGGTAGACAGTGTACGTATCAGCGATGATACCCATGCAAGCTGGGGGGCAATCCGGAATGTGTTCTATTGTGTCCTCAGTCGCTTTTGGATGTTTGACCGGATGTTCCGCTGCGATCCGGACGTGGTCATTGCCCGTCAGGACCGTGGCACACATACCCTTGGTGAATCCCGTATTTCCGCATTGGGAGCGATCATGACCGGTATTTCTCTCACCAGTGACAACCTTTCTGTTATCGATCCGGATCGATTGGAGTTGCTGGGCCGTGCCGCCAATATCCGTATGCGTGATATGAAACCGTTTAATTGGAATCTTTCCCGTCCGTGGCCGGATGTTTTCACCGGAACGGTTGACGGCAGACGTGCCGTTGCGATTGCCAATGACAGCGATCAATGGAAAGAATATCGTTTCGATGAAATTTCATTGGATCCGGAACAGGATGCGGAAGAAATTCTGCAACCTGCCGGCAAGCGCAAATACACGGTAGCGGTTGCGCCGCACGATGCGGTATTGCTTGTTCAGTAAAACAATGACTGCAATATAAGAAAACGCACCACGAAAGTCGATTCAAACTTTTGTGGCGCGTTTTTTTTATTGTCTTACGATGTTATTTTTTATTTCCATGTGCCCAGGCGGATACTTCTCCAAAGTGTACCGTTGGGATCGATTTTCTTGCGTTCTTTGACAGCGACCGGGATCGGTACGTGGGTGAATGCATCGCCCCACTGGGCAATGACCATATCCGTTCTGCCAGCCATCGCTGCGTGGACGGCATTTTGTGCCAACAGGTGACACAACACGGCGTCGGCACCGATTGCGGGAATACCGCGGATCTGATAGGTGGGGTCAAAGTATTTGATGTTGACTTCCGTATTATGTGCATTGGCATATTCTTTGATCTTTTCTTTCAGGAAGAGACCGATATTTTTATGAAGCACGTTACCGGATTTATCGGTTTCGCGTGAACCTGCCATCAAATCCTGACCTGCACCTTCCGCTACGATAATGACCGCATGTTTTCTGCGTTTCAGACGGCCCAGCAGGTGGGGCAGCAGAGCATTGGGGCCTTCTTCCAGATTGAACTTTTCTTCCGGAACAAGACAGTAGTTGACACTGGTATTTGCCAAGGCTGCGTATGCGGCAATGAATCCGCTGTCACGTCCCATAACGTGAATCAGACCGACGCCGTTATATGCGCCTTTTGCTTCGTTGTGCGCGGCAACAATGACAGAGTTTGTGGCATAGACTGCAGTTTCAAATCCGAATGTGCGGTCCATGTAACTGATGTCGTTATCAATGGTTTTCGGAATACCGATAATACTGATATTCAAGTTGCGTTTTGCGGCTTCTTCGGCGATGGCATGAGCACTGCGGAGCGTACCGTCACCACCCACGCAGAAAAGCATATTGATATCCATGCGGACCAGGGTTTCCAGCATGACAACGGGATCTTGTGCACCGCGGGAGGATCCGAGGATGGTTCCGCCCTGTTCGTGAATATCATCCACCGTTTCCTGATCGAGCATGATGGGCTTTGACTGACAATCCGGATTCAGACCGGCGTAACCGTAAGGGATCCCGTAAACGAGGGGAACCCCATAACTTTTCAGTGCCAATGTCAGACTTTTGATCACGTTATTCAAACCGGGGCACAAACCACCGGCGGTGAGGATCGCGGCTTTGCTCCAACGGGGATTGTGGAACAATTTTCTGCGTGGTCCGGCAGCTTCGAAAACGGGGATTTTTCCGCCGGCTTTCTGAATCTCGCAAAGTTTGGTAAATTCGCGTTCCAACAGAATTGCTTCTTCATCGGAAACAAAGCGGACGGTGGATTCATCCAGCGGGGATTGGATTTGACATTCCCCCAAATGTTTTATTTTAAGAAATGAGCGGTCGATCATAGATATCTCCAGTTCCTTTCAGGTTTAATACGACTGTACTTATATTATGCTGTCAAAACAGCGATGCAACTTTTTGCGGTATGTCGTTGCGTGTCAGAGTTTCGAACGTGGAAGCAACTTCTCTGGCATATTTCCCGGCTTTGCTGTACTTGAGCATTTTTGTTACATCGCCGTCATAATGGGCAAGACTGCGCAGAACTGCGGTGCGCCCGGCGTTGTATTCGCATAAGGCAAGCATGATTTGTTCCGGATAACCTTCCCAGTTTTTCAATGCAAGATCGATCCGCCAGATGCCGATCCGTAAATTCAATTCGGTATTGTAAACCATCTGCTTGGTCGGAACACGGCGATTGTGCGCCTTTGCCCAGTCGCGGACGGTTGACATTCGTAATTGCATCAAGCCGATTTCGCCGACGCTTCCGGTTGCTCTGGCTTTGAATTTGCTTTCCTGCCAGATCAAAGCCTGAATAAAGGTTGCTTTGAGGCCGTATTCTGCGGATATCTGTTCAATGAGCGGGTCATAAGTTTTGCAGCGTTTCTGCCATTCGTGTCCGGCCTGGAGATTGCCTGAAAAGAGAAAAACAAACAGCGTCACGACGGGTAATAACCAGCCGTAAATCGAAGCAGATTTGTGTGTTTTTCTTGTTGCTTTCATAGAGATCTCCATGTAAATTATTCATTTGCATACTATAGCACGTTTTCTTTAAAAAGCAAATTTTTTCCTTTTTTCTACTCAGATTCTTTGCTTGTGCCTGCTCCGTTTTTTTCTGATTTCTCAGAAAAAATTGAAAAAGATCGAATCTTCCTGTCCGTTTTTTCCTTGAAAATCTTTCTATTGTGATATATAGTATAAGATAGTAGAAAAATCTGGAGCTTAAAAATGGATGATATGGATAAAACGATTCCCCCGAAACGGACTCCGGTCCCCGAGGGCGATGATGCAACCATGCCCGGACGGCGTGACCGCAAACCGGACGGAAGATTTGCTGTCGGTGACCTGATTATGTCCCGTTACAAAGTCCTCGCGGAACTCGGGCAGGGCGGTATGGGCGTTGTTTATAAATGCTTTGACGAAACCGCAGGGATCGAAGTCGCACTGAAAGCATTACCGCCGGAATTGTCCCACAATACTCTTGAGATGGAAGATATTAAAGATAACTTTCAACTGGTTCATAATCTGCATCATCCCAATATCGCCAGTTCCAATACATTGGAGAAGGATAACTGCAACGGCAATTATTACCTGACTATGGAATGTTGCGAGGGCGAAGACTTGCGCCGCTGGATCAAGCGGAAACGCAAAGAGGGTGATTTGAAACCGGAAGATGTTTTGCCCATCATCAAACAGGTTGCCGAAGCCCTTGATTATGCCCACGAAATGAAAATCATCCATCGTGACATCAAGCCGGGCAATATCATGATCGATCAGACCGGAAAAATCAAAGTTCTGGACTTCGGTCTTGCCGCCCAGATCCATACTTCAATGACCCGTGTCAGTATGGCGTATCATGGTACATCCGGGACTGGTCCATATATGGCTCCCGAGCAATGGCGCGGTAAAAAACAGGATGCCGCCGCTGACCAGTACGCATTAGCGGTTATGACTTATGAAATGTTTGCCGGTCAGCTGCCTTTTGAAAGTGCGGATCCTGCGGTATTGAAACAGGCGGTACTGGATGAAATGGCGGACGAGATCCCCGACATTCCGAAATATATGAATAATGCCATCCAGCGTGCCATGAGCAAAGATCCGGCAGAACGTTTCGCCAGTTGTGCCGACTTTGTTGCCGCTCTGGAAGGGAAAAAAGTCAAAGGAGCAAAAAAATCTTCCGGCGGAGGAACGTTCCGGAAAGTTGCGGCATTTTTCCTGCTGTTGGTACTCCTAGCCGGTGGTGCCGGATATTATTTCTACGATAAGCAGCAGAAAGAAAAAGCACGTTTAGAAGAGGAAGCTAAAAAGAAGCAGGAAGAAGCGGAAAAAGCCCGTCAGGCGGCGGAAGCGAAAAAGAAACAGGAAGAGGCAGAAAAAGCTCAAGCTCAAAAGAAGAAAGAAGAAGCTGACGCCAAAAAGAAACAGGAAGAAGAACGCGCTCTTGCCGGTTTTATTCAGGAAACGTACCGATTACAGGCACGGGTGTTGAATAAAAAAGCGAATATCGACTCCCTGTCATGTAACCGTGGTCAAACCTTCGGTAAATATCTGGATGCGCTGAAAGAAAATCTTACTGCGGGTGAACTTGCCATGAAAAATAATGATGTCCGTTCCGCCAATGCCAGTTTCAAAAATGCCGAAACGGCGGCAGATTGGATCATCAAAAACGTTCCCTTGCGCCGACAGGTTCAGCAGTTACAGAAGCAAGTTGCAGAACAGAAAGAAAAGGCGGACAAATTCAATAGTTCCCGTCTT
>JAZUCU010000059.1:0-31845 GCA_045639325.1 Victivallales bacterium | reverse complement strand
ACGGCAATTCATGTGATATCGGGTGTATGGGTGATTCTCCGTACTTCTCCGTATAAAAACTACTTTTACTGACTGGTGCTGACCGACCGGACTTCGCCTGAAGGCTTCCGCTTCGCTCACCCTGGCTTGTCACGGCGTAATAAAATGAAGACGGAGCTGTTTGACTCTTGCCGCCCCATGAAGGGGCTTGTTTTACGGCAAACCAACGTTTTATCCGAATATTGAGTTTTGTATCAATATTCTTTTGAAATATTTTATGGGATGTCTGTGATTTTTTTGCAAAAAAAATCCGATAGTTGATTTTTTCCGTTTTCGTGCTATATTAACCCTGAACAATGATAAAAAAACAGAAGGATAAATTTTACTATGGCAACACAACATTTCAGCTTTGCAGAAAATGCATGGAATCCGGAAGATTGGATAATCGTTCGCAGTCCCCGTTGGAACACAATCAGCACATGGGTGCAGGAAAAAGATCACATCACCAATACCATGCCTGAAGATATTACTCTCGAAGAAGTTCAGATGGGACAGGATCGTGCCGGCGAAAGCTATATCAGCATGCTGCTGAAACAGCCCGTTACCGGTAATGCAAAAATGTCAACCGTCTGCTCTTTCGATGAACGTATGGCTCCGCTGATCGTTCTGGCCCGTGAACTCGGCCCCGTGCACCATGAACATCTGGAAATTGTTCTGTATGACCGCGGAATCAACCTGTGGCATCATTTCTATATCGATGGCAAACCCTCCTGGAAGCTGATCACCTGCATGGATCTTGATCTGAAGGCGGGCGAAAAATATACGCTCACCACCGACACTCTCTTTAACAAAGCCGGTAAATTCCTTGTAATGGGTTGCAATGGAAAAACATTCGGCTGCCGTATTGCCGATGATTGGCCGGAAACTTATTATGTCGGTTTTACTGCTTGTGAAGGCAAAAACAGATTCTATGATTTCACGCTGTCATCGACCAATGAACTCAGTGAAGCCATGAAAGAACGGTTTACCGCATAAGTTTTTTTCGAGTTTTTATACTTTTTTTTGAAAATCAACTTGACTTTTGAAAAATTAACAGTATATTAATTCATATTCTGTGTGCACCCATAGCTCAGTCGGTAGAGCAAATGACTCTTAATCATTGGGTCCTGGGTTCGAGTCCCCGTGGGTGCACCATTTTTTTGTGCCTTTTTTTGCCTCATCGACGGTTTGTACCATAAAGTCAAATCTTATTTGAGTTCAACGTTCCTTGAATTATATGTCTTTTTGATTTTAAATACTCTCGGATTTATATACGAAAAGAGCGCAATGTCCGAATAAGCAACGATGAATCTGAAACCAGTGCCAACGGCACGGCACAGTACAGCTCCGTCTTCATTTCATTCCGCCGTGACAAGCCAGGGTGAAGCGTCAGCGAGAACCCTGGGTATTAGACATCGAACTACATTGCCTAAGACTGGCATTGACGGATATGGCGTTCCGGTACGGAATGACATATTCGCCAATGCAATGATGTTCCGGATATGTCATTGCCACCACGATGCCGCCTGTTTCTTACGAAACGTCGTCAACGCGGAGGCTGTCATAATGCGAGTTCAAGGACTTATCCCCAGGGTTACGCTTCGCCCACCCAGGGCTTTACTGTGCCGTGCCGTTGGCACTGGTTTTAGATTTATCTCTGCATTTACGGTCGGATTAGTTTTATGTACTCCATCGGACTTTTTTTAATTCGTCTTTCTTTTTTTCAGTTTTTATACTCACTTATGGCATAAACCGACGATGATTCCATTTTTTGCAAAAATCAAAACTGGCAGAAAATGACGACCAGTTTTTGTAAAAGTTGGCAGGAAATGACGACCAGTTTTTTGTATTCTTGCAGTTTTATATCCCGTTATGCAGCAGACACATCAACAGAAATTGCAGCGGAAATGTCACCGTATCCACAATAATGGGGAGCGGTAACATGGCAATGCGTAATAACGTGATTCCGGTACCATTCATTTTTTCCCGGTATGTGTTGTTTTGCTCATACGGGAAAATAACTCGTGGTTTCATCGGAGTATAACACTGCAGTCGGATTTCCCCGCTGTTTTCTTTTTTTATGGCGTATGGAATGAGAAAACATTTCATCCCGGTTGGTGAGAGAAAACGGATGACAAATGGATTTTCTTTCATCAAAGCAATGTCCGCCGGATTCAATTTGTTCACAAACATTTTTCCGGAACTTAACATTTCATTAAAGTATAGAAAGCCTTTGTTTTTACAGAAACGTACCGGCTGTTTTTTATCCGGCTGCAGACGGAATGTATACGAAATCGAATTTTCCGGTTTCTTTTGCAGGGAATACTGCCATTTTTGTTTGATATCAGATACCCCAAACGGAGCATAGGTGGCATACGGCAAATACACTTTTTTCTGTGTCACATGCTGCAAAAGTTCAAAGTCACCATTTGCATTTTTTTTGATTTCTGCATGATGAACTTGATATATTTTGACGCCTGTTTCCTGCCAGGTCGTTACCGATGCACATCCGGTCGAAATGAAAAGCAGAACAGAGAGACAGAACAATGCAGAAAAAAGGTATAATTTTCTCATTGGACCCAATCCTGATTTTTTTTATCTTTTCAGCTGTGCTTTTGCCAATTCCCGGATGGATTTGCCATTGATCAGCAAGTCTTCCACCGCAGAGCCGCCGCCTTCGTACAATTTGACCCGGAGACGGCAATCTGATTTTATAACCGCTTTCTGCAGAATCTGTTCCGCCGGACGTGCCAATTCTTCATTGATATAAAAACGTTTCCAGGGGAAATTTCTGACTTCATAAACATTCTTTTTCTGCTTTACATCGTATATGGAATTGACGAGACATTGGATATAGTAACCTCTTTCCGGACGGTTTTCTCGCACTTCAGCAACTTCTGCAAAACCGTCTTTACCCTGTTTCAGCAGAATATAATATTGTTGAGTGTACAGATTCTTGAACTTTTCTTCTTTCAGTTTGATCGGCACAATTTGAAGTGCAAGGTAATGTCCTCTGCCCGGATCATAGGGATCGTACCCCTGGATGTTGAAATCAACGGTCAGGGGTGGTGTGCCCGGTGCTTCGAATGCAATGATCTTTTTCACCGGGATATACCACATGATGCCGATGGTCAGAATATATAATGCGAACCGGAGAATTTTTAAAAGATTATGCTTTTTCATGCTGCACCTCCCGATTGATCTTTTTGCGTAATATCACATTCGCCCCGATAAAGCCTGCACCCAGGATGATGAAGCCTGTCGCCCGGAAAAGCAGTCCGAAATCCGCATCAAAGAACCGGCAGATCAATTGCAGGGCGATCAGAAGAAATCCGGCGTTGAAATCTTCCAGTTGATTGTTGCGGTATCCACGAAAAAGCAATACAACGCCAAGTACGATCATAAAGATCACAGCCAATATTTCCAGAATTTGACCGGCAAATGTTGTTTCCAATACGAACGGAAGAAACAGCAGCAGAAGCCAAATCCCCAGAACGACTTTTTCCGCCGTAATTTTCTGTTTGATATAATGCCGTATGATCGCCGCAAAAATGAAAATATTGAACAGCCAGAATGATGATATGCTGTGCCAGTTTTTCGTGCTCGTCAATTCAAAAAAACTTTTGTTGCAGCTGCTGACAGTAAACAGGATCAATAGAAACAGAAAACCGGAATATTGCCACGGATTACGGAAATAATGTTCCTCTCTTTTTGCAGCAAATTCCCGCCCCGTCAGCCAGACCGCTGCGGCAACAGCAAAACAACTGAATCCGGAATAATAATTGGCACAGGCAAGCAACCCGGTCAACGCAAGAGATCCCAGCAGATACCTTGTCCAAATTCGATACGCATCCCCTTTGATTTGATAATAGAGCAGATAGGGCAGAATCAACAGAATGTAGCCGATATAATGCAGACTGGTCGGGGTGTCGTCCCAGCGAGTCGGCAGCATAAAATACAACCCGAATATATAGATGGATGTCAATCCGACACTGTTGAAAATGTAAATCAGCGGGATCGATAATGCTAAGTTCAGCATCATGAAATCCCGGAATTCTCCGCCCGTATGATAGATCTGGGAGATCATGGCAAGGAGAGTCGCACCCCCGGTTGCGGAGAGAATCGCCCCCAATTCATTGAGCAGAATATCTTTTTCCTTGATCAGGGCAATGAACGCAACCGCCATTCCGATCAATAACGGAATGGCGGAAATACCGACTCGCACCGGTTTGGAAAGCATGTCCCAGTTGTAATTGATCACAAGGATGATCCCGGCGGCAATCATCAAACCGCCGATAAGACCTATGGCAAGAAGGAAATAATTTTTTGCAGACGGCTTTTTTGCCAGCCGTTCTTCGTAATGTTCTTTCAAACGGACTGCGGATGTTTCATCCAGCAATCCATCTTCCTGCAATCGGGGTAATTCTTTCAGAAACCACTGAATCGCGCTGAACTTTTCTGCCATAGGCCTCCTCCTTGTGTTTATTGAGGCAATTTCAACCGTATTCAATACTGCTTGAAAAATCTTGTTGCGATCTGAATATGGGGCGTTTCCGGTGGTTACTCTGCGAGTAGCCACGCATAAACTACCATATCCATCTCATCAACAATTTTCTTTCAAATCATTTTTTGAAATACGTTTGAACTTACCTCTATCAATAACGGTAATGCTCCGGTTTGTAAGGACCATCCATCGGCACGCCGATGTAGTCCGCTTGTTCCTGTGTGAGTTTTGTCAGGACGGCACCGCATTTTTCCAGGTGGAGCCGTGCGACTTCTTCATCAAATTCTTTCGGCAGACGTTTGACGCCGACGGGCATTTTTTCTTTTGCCAGAATGATCTGTGCCAATGTCTGGTTGGCGAAAGAACAGCTCATGACAAAGTTGGGATGTCCGGTAGCGCAGCCCAGGTTCACCAGACGGCCTTCTGCCAACAGATAGATGCTGTGACCATCGGGGAATGTGAATTTATGAACCGGGCAGACGTTGCCTTTGATTTCTGTGATTTTGATGCCTTCGACTGCTTTCAGACGGGCAACTTCGATTTCATTGTCAAAGTGTCCGATATTGCAGACGATAGCCTGATCTTTCATCTTTGCCATGTGTTCGAGGGTGATCACATGACTGTTGCCTGTGCAGGTGACGTACAAGTCGGCGGTGGGCAGAGCGGCTTCCACGGGAGCAACCTGGAAACCTGCCATGCAAGCCTGCAAAGCGCAGATGGGGTCGATTTCGGTAACGATAACTCTGGCACGTTCGTTTTTCAGAGCTTCCGCGCAGCCTTTACCCACGTCGCCATAACCGCAGACGACAGCCTGTTTGCCGGCGAGAAGAACGTCCATTGCGCGTTTGATACCGTCGGTGAGGGAGTGACGGCAACCGTAGATGTTATCGAATTTAGACTTTGTGACGGAGTCGTTAACGTTGATTGCGGGGAAGAGCAATTCGCCTTTTTCCGCCATCTGGATCAAACGATGTACGCCGGTTGTTGTTTCTTCGGAAACACCGCGGACAGCGGCGGCAACTTTATGCCATTTGCCGGGTTCTTCTTTCTTGACCCGTTTGAGCAGATTGAGAATGACAGCTTCTTCTTCGGAAGAGGCTTCCCGGTTGAGGAATGCATCATCATCTTCGCCTTTCACGCCCCAGTGGATAAGGAGTGTGGCATCGCCGCCATCGTCCACGATCTGATCGGGACCGGAACCATCGGGCCATGTGAGAGCTTTCAGAGTGCAATCCCAGTATTCTTCCAGAGTTTCACCTTTCCATGCGAAGACGGGGATGCCGCGTTTGACGATTGCAGCGGCGGCGTGATCCTGTGTGGAGAAGATATTGCAGGAGCACCAGCGGACGTCAGCACCCAGGTCGGCAAGGGTTTCGATGAGGACCGCTGTCTGAATTGTCATGTGGAGACTGCCCATGATCTTGAGACCTTTAAGGGGTTGAGCGGGACCGTATTTTTTACGGACTGCCATCAGCCCGGGCATTTCGTATTCAGCGATATCGAGTTCTTTACGTCCGAAATCTGCAAGACTCAGGTCGCGGACTGCGTAATCACCATTCATGTCGATCATGATTTGTATTTACCTTTCTATAAAAATTTTACTTATTCTGCTGAAATTTCTGCACGCAGGACATCCCACCGTTCTGCGGGAATCTGTGCGCCTGTGATCTGTACGACTTCTGCGGCAACGGCGGCAGCATATTTGCCGGAAAGGGCATTGCTTCTGCCATTGAGCCAGCCGTAAAGGAATCCGGTCTGCCAGAGATCACCGGCACCGGTGGTATCGACGGCTTTGACCAGTTTTGCATCCACATGGATGGCATCCTGACCTTCGCTTGCGATGTATGCGCCGTCTTTGCCGACTTTCACGCAAACGGTGTTGCAGAGTTTGCGGAGGATGTTCAAGGATTCCACAGGATCTTCCGAGCCGGAAAATGCTTTCGCTTCGTCTTCGTTGGCAAAGACCAGATCCACATAATCGCGGAGGATGGCTTCCAGATCCGCTTTGAATGTGCGGACAACTTCAAACGATGCCAGGTCAAGACTGACAGTGCAGTTATGTGCTTTTGCCGTTTTGATCAATTGAAGGAAGACCGGCATGTTATAAAGCAGATAACCTTCGATGTGGAAATGAGTGATGCCTTCAAAATCTGCATCGGTCACATCATCCACGGTCAAAGTTCCGGAAGCACCGAGATCGGTACGCATAGTCCGCTGGGAATCGGGTGTGATCAAACAGAGACAGCGTCCGGTGGGAGCCGTTTCGTTGCATTTGAAGGAACTGCAATCCCCGCCGATTGCGGCGAAAGCATTGCGGTAGATCGCTCCGTTTTCATCTTTCCCGGTTTTTCCGAAGAATGCACAGGGAATACCGAGCTGCAGCAAACCGCACAAGGTATTGGCTGTTGAACCGCCGGATGTTTTAGTGACTGTGGTGATTTTTTCAGCCGCAGTCTGCATGGCAGCGATTTCAGCAGCAGATGGCATGGTCATGCCGCCTTTTTCGCCGCCTGCATATTCGGTGATGAAAGAATCATCCACATGAACGAGCAAGTCCAGCAGAGCGGAACCTGCACCCAGCACCTTGATCGGTTTATCCGCCATCGGGGTCTCCCAGTGTCAAGCGTTGATGAATTTTTCAGCTGCAGCGCGGAGGGCGTCGACTTTATCGACTTTTTCCCAGGGGAAGATATCTCTGCCGAAGTGACCGTAAGCAGCGGTATCCTGATAGCTCCAGCCGGCAGGATAACGGAGTTTCAACGTATCGAGGATGGCAGCCGGGCGCATGTCAAAGCCTTCGCGGACGACTTTTTCCAGATCGGCATCGGAGAGTTTGCCAGTGCCGTATGTTGTGACGTTGACGGAGAGGGGCTGAGCGACGCCGATTGCATAAGCAACCTGGATTTCGCATTTATCTGCCAAACCGGCTGCAACGATGTTCTTTGCCATGTAACGGCACATGTAAGCAGCACTGCGGTCGACCTTTGTCGGGTCCTTACCGGAGAATGCGCCGCCGCCATGAGAACCGACGCCGCCGTATGTGTCAACGATGATTTTACGGCCTGTGAGACCGGTATCGCCATTGGGGCCGCCGACAACAAAACGTCCGGTGGGGTTGACGAAGTATTTGATTTCACCGGTGCGGAATTCAGCAGGAATGACTTTTTCTGTGACTTCCTTGACGAGTTTTTCCAGGTCGGCAATGTTCATATCCGGGGTGTGCTGATGAGAAACGACGACCGTTTCCACTTTTTCCGGTTTTCCATCCTTGTAGGACATGGAAACCTGACTCTTGGAGTCGGGGCGGAGGAATGCATATTTTTCAGGTTCCGCTTTTCTGAGACGTGCCAGTTCTTCCACGATCTTGTGAGAATACAGGATGGGAGCGGGCATCAATTCTGCAGTTTCGTTACTTGCATAACCGAACATCATACCCTGGTCACCGGCGCCCTGTTCTTTGTAGAGACCTTCGCCTTCGGTAACACCCTGAGAGATATCACCGGACTGTGCGTGGATGCAGACAAAGACTTTGCAGTCATCGGCGCAGAAACCGATATCTGTGCTTGTGTAGCCGATCTGGCGGACGACATCGCGAGCGATGGCTTCCCAGTTGACTTTTGCTTTTGTTGTGATTTCGCCGGAAATGACAATCAAATCCGTTGTGCAAAGAGTTTCACATGCCACACGGCTCATGGGATCCTGCTTAATGCATGCGTCGAGAATGGCATCGGAAATCTGGTCAGAGACCTTATCGGGATGTCCTTCTGATACGGATTCAGATGTGAAAATGTGTGGTGCATTGATCTTACTCATGATCTTTTCCTTTCTTCTGTTCTGAAGTTAATTTTTCATCATGAGTAATGTAATACAAGTTTCAGTGATTACAAGTTATTTTTTTTATATTTTTAAAGAAAAAACCGCCAATCAGAGCGGTCAGCGGTGCGACCAGGACAAGGGCAAAACTGCCGATCAGAGTTTTGACTGCTTCGGATGCCACCAGCGGGTTGTTCAGAAAATCCATCGGGTTATTGCCCTGAACGTAAAACATCATCAGGAGGGTGATGTATCCGCCGGAATACGCCAACAGTAAAGTGGTCGTCATGGTTCCTACAACATTGCGTCCGATCTCCATGCCGGAAGATACCAGTTTTTTGCGTGTGATGTCCGGTGAATGGGTGACGATTTCGCTCATGCCGGTGCTGATATCCATAGCCAGGTCCATGACGGCTCCGCTGGATGCCAGAATCATGGCCCCGATGAAGATATTCTGCAAATTCAAGACTTCATATCCGGAATACAATAATGCCTGGGAATAAGGGAGTACTGCTCCGTTGATTTTTAACAGCAGTGTGAAAATCCATGCCGTCAATGCGCCAAGGAAAACGCCGGAAATTGCTCCGAGGAATGCAGTTAATCCGCGTCGGTTCAGCCCGGCAATCAGGAATTGAATGATTGCGGTCAAAAGGCAGACACAGGCAAAGGAAATCCAGATGGCATTGTATCCTTTGAGCATGAGAGGGATTACGATTTTCCAAATCATGGCACAGCTGAAAATGAAACTCAGCAATGCTTTTACTCCGGTCCATCTGCCGAAGGCGCACAAGGCAACGCAGAAGGTCCCAACCAGAATCCAGAACCAGAACATGCGGTCATGATCCTGGGCAATCAAGATTGATTTTCCGGGGGTGGCATCCGGCAGTATATTGACCAGAATGTGATCGCCGGGCTTGAAATCTTTATCCAGTTCCAGCTGGGCACGCATTTCGTTGGCAGCGGCAAAGACTTGACCTTTGTATTTGCCGCTTTTGAGCCGGACGGTTAAATCCTGCGACCCGTATTTCAGGTGCCCGTGCATGGAAATATGGCTGTTGTCCACGGAAAGAACAACCGCTTTTTCCCGTTTTCCATTTTGTGTGAAGGCGCTTTCACTCCGTGGAAGAAAGAACAGAATTACACAGAAAAACGCAAGTACGAGACTTGTAATAATCTCCTGCCGGACACAATGTTTCATGGGGGAATTACATCATGGGTTTGAGACGGTTTGAAATGTCGGTATTATCAATCATACCTTTGAAAACTTCCGCATTTTTGCCTTGCGTGGTTGTCAGTACGGGCAGGGCAGTGTGAGCACCGGAAGTCCAGCCGATACCTGCTTTATCGCTCATGACGCGACTCAAGGCCTTTGCCAGTTTTTTATCTTTGAATCCTTTTTGCAAAATCTTGAGTTGATTTGCATTTACGCACATGGGATCTTTTTTATTATTTGTGAACTTCAGACCGAAATTTTTTGTGATATCAGCTTTGATATCATCAAATGTCAGTTTCGGGTTTTGCTTCTGTTTGGCTTGTACCAAATTCTGGAAATCGTAGACATACATCTTCTGATGCGTCAGGCGTTCCACCCACAAATTGTAGCCGGATCCGGCAAAACCCATGGTCATACCGCCTGTTTCGTGGTCGCCGGTGACGACGATCAGCGTATCGTTGGGGTGTTTCTTTGCGAATTCCATTGCGACTTTGACGGCTTCATTGAAGCCCAGCACTTCATGGAGATTTTCTGCTGCCACATTGGCATGGCCAGCCCAGTCAATGGCACCGCCTTCCACCATCATGAAGAAGCCGTTGGGGTTATCCAGAACCTGAATGCCCTGACGGGTGAAGTCTGCCAGTGTGGGAAGACCATTGCTGCCGGAAATGTTGTACGGCAGTGCGCCTTCGGAACCAACAGCCCAGACTTTTTTGTCGTTGGCAGTAACGGAGTCGAAACCTTCTTTGCCGAAGACGACTTTATATCCGGCCTTTTTAGCCAGTTCGTAAAGGTTGCCGCGGTAAGCGGGGTCACTTTTCTTATCTGCAGCAGCCATGCCGCCACCGCCAAAATAATCGAAATTGGATGCGATCATATCCAACCCGATTTTGTAGTATTGATTACGGTTCGGCTGATGTGCATAGAATCCGCCGGGAGTGGCGTGGTTGATTGTGACGGATGTAATGATACCGACTTTTTTGCCTTTTTTCTTTGCAACTTCTGCGACGGATTCCAAACGTTTGTTGTTCGGATCGACACCGAGTTTGGAATTGTTGGTCTTCACACCGCAGGCGATGGCTGTTGCAGCCGCGGCGGAGTCCGTGACCAAGGAATTGGCAGAAGCGGTACGGGTTGTACCGTGATAAGGCATGTGATTGATTTCCAGTTTGCCATTGCCGAGTTTCATTGAGAATTCTTCTGCAATCATGCGTTGGGGAGTGGACATGCCGTCCCCGATGAACAGGAACACATATTTAACGCGCTCATTTGCGCTGCAGAGCAGAACAAAGAGGAATGAGAATGCGAATGTTGCGAAAAATTTTGCGATTTGTCTTTTCATGTTTTTTTCCCTTACAAAAAAATTTTGAAAAAAAAGGAACAGAATCGTGAAATTCTGTTCCTGAAAATCAATTTTTTCAATGATCAATTATTCAATCGACCAAGTCCGGCATTTCCTGTTTGTAGTAGGAGTATGCCATCCGTTTCAGGAAGTCGAGGTCCTGTTTCCAATCCAACACTTCGGGACCGAGTGTGCTGCGAACGTTGGAGTTGTCGAATGTGATCTGAGTTGTGAAGTAGGGCTTCAGGTCTTCGATCATCTTGTTCAGGAGCTGCTCTTCGCCGGTGGGGTTATCCACTTTATCCACGACCTGCAAGCCGGTTGCCTTGAGGATGGTGGAGCATGCTACTGCGATCATCTCCGTGCTGACGGGGCTTTCGCCAGTGATGTGATATGTTTTGTTCACAGTCGGGTGGAGGAACAGACTTGCGATTGCATTCTGAACATAATCCACGGGGACGAAGTAGATTTTATCGGATGTACCGCTTTCGAGGCGGAGGCTGAGTTCCAGCGGTGCATTGGGAGCAATACCCAATTTGTGGCAGCGGTGACTTTTCAGTCTGCCGAAGAATTCGAGAATACGGTAGAATGCCAGCGGCTTGCGGATCAGACCATCTTTGAGACGTCCGACGATGATGGAGGGACGGTAGATGGAGAAGGGGATACCGGATTCACGGACGAGTTTTTCAGCATTGAATTTACTGCGTTCGTAGGAGTTGATCCAACCGGTTGCGGGCATATCATCTTCCATCACTGTGCCGACGCTGGTGCCGGCGACGTATGCGGTACTGACATAATGGAGGTTGGGGATGTTGAATCTGCGGACGGCTTCGATTGCATTAATTGTACCGTTCATGTTTGTCGCATAGGTTTTACCTTCGGGGTCTTTACCCAGGTTGACGTCTGCTGCGCAATGGAACATGGTATCATAGGGACCATATTTTGCGAGTTCATCGAAGGGGAGCTGAGTGACGTCGCCATTGACCACTGTAATGCGTTTCATCAATTCTGCTTCTTCACCGGGGAAGCCATCAAACGCACACTGTTCTGCGATGGTCCGTTCCACACGGCCCTGAGCTGTCTGGTTACGACCGGTACGGCAAATTGCGACAACTTCGTAATCGGAATACTTGCGGAGAAGTGCTGTTACTACGGACGCACCGACCAATCCGGTGATACCTGTCAATAAGATTTTCAATGTTCTATACTCCATTCTGCATGGAAGACTGTTTTTATTCTTATTTTGGTTAAACAGCCCCATAAGTTAGTATTATGCTCAGTACAATCAATTTTTGCCTTCACAATGAGTGTAAAGACACAATAATAATATAGCACACTTTTTTTAAAATGAAAGTAAAAAAAATATTTTTTATTGAAATTAGTTGTTAATCCTATGGCAGTAAAAAGGTTGCAGCTCAGTTCGAGTTAGCTGCGTATCCGGTACCATTCGGGCGTGATATGCAGTTTCCGGATTTTATAGTGAATAATCCGGTTGGATAAGTTCAATGCACGGGCTGCTGCAGAAACATTGCCCCGGTTCGCTTTCAAGGCTTCCACAATCAATTCCCGTTCGTAGGTGTTGACCAATGTTTCAAAATCCGCGTGAGTCGTAGTGTTGTGATGATGGGGGCGGCCGGCCATGCTTTCTTCTGCAGTTTGAAGGGATGGCGGCAGGTCGCTGCCAGTGATCACATCTTCTTTTGCGGAAAGGACGGCACGTTCCATACAGTTTTCCATTTCCCGGACGTTGCCCGGCCAATGATATCCCATCATGGTACTGATGGCAGGGGTGGAGATGCGGTTGATTTGTTTTCCGTACATTCGGCAGAATTTTTCCAGAAAATGTTCTGCAAGGAGAATGATATCACTGCGGCGGTGACGCAATTCCGGCAGGTGGATCGGGAATACATTCAAGCGGTAATAAAGGTCTTCCCGAAAGGAACCTTTTTTGATCAGAGATTCCAAATCCAGTTCGGATGCTGCAATGATCCGCACGTCAAGAGAAATTTCACCTGTCATGTTCCCCGGGAGAAAGGAATGTTCCTGCATGAACCGGACGAATTTGATTTGCAGGGCAGGGGGCAGTTCGCCGATTTCTCCCAGATATAATGTACCGCCATCTGCGGCTTCCAATCTGCCGGGAAAATGTTCCATTACACCGGCGGCGTTTTCTTTTTCGTATCCGAATAATTCCCGATCCAGTTGATTTTCCGTCATGGCGGTACAGCTGACCGAGATGAATGGATTATTCTTTCTGGTACTTTTTTTCCAGATTGCCCGTGCTACCTGTTCTTTGCCTGTGCCCATTCTGCCGCAAATCATGACGGGCGCATTGGTCGCCGCCACCTGTTCGATTTTCGCATAAACAGCACGCATACTGTTGCAGTTGCCGATGATGTCCGGAGGGGCAGAGGTTCTGCCATCGAGTTCATCGCGCAGTCTCTGGTTTTCCGCGAGAAGTTTTTCCCGTTCTTCGTGACGGCGCAGGCAGATTTCCAGCGGGTCCGCCATAATGTTCGCCACGGTTTCCAACAGCTGCATGTCACGCTGCAAATCAACATCGGGCGTAACCTGCCGGTCCATGGAAAGCGTGCCGATAACTTTATCCAGCCGGATAATGGGGACGCAGAGGAATGCGGTATCGTGTACCTTGTTTCTGGTACGGGTACGGTTCAGAAAGTTGGGGTCTTTGGAAATATCGGGGATAAGAATGGGGGCGGCGATTTCTGCGACTTTGCCGGTGATTCCTTCGCCCAGCTGATATTTCCCACGCTTGATTTCTTCTTCCGTCAAGCCTTGAGATGCCTCGATGTAAAGGGTGTCATCGCGCAGAAGGGTAAACGTTCCGCGCTGGAACCCGATTTCATGAGACAGCACATCCAGTACGTTTTTCAGGAGCAGTGCGGCATTATGTTCCTGCAGCACTGCCCGGCTGATCTGATGAAGGATCGCAATCTCAAGATCTTTGACTTTTTTATTCATTATTCTTTTACTTTTTCAGCAAGAAGTGCTTCCAGTTTCGCAATTTTGTCTTCCAGCTTCTTGACCTTGCGGGGAAGCAGGTGACGGTGGATGAAGTCTTCCTGAGATTCTGCGGGGAGACCGATCACCATCGTACCGGGGGCAACACTGCGCTGTGCGGCAGAGGCACCGGCAACGGTACAGCCGTCACCCAGAGTGATATGGCCATTGATCCCAGCCTGTGCTGCAACAACAACGCCGCGACCGATTTCCACACTGCCTGCAATACCGCACTGCCCGATCAGTACAGAAGATTCGCCGACAACAACGTTATGAGCAACATGTACCAGATTGTCGATTTTGACGTTTCTCTTGATGACAGTTTTGCCGAATCTTGCGCGGTCAATGGTGGAGTTTGCACCGATTTCCACGTCATCACCGATTACAACGATACCATTCTGGGGAACCTTGACGAGTCCGCGGAAGGTGGGGGTGAAACCGAAGCCGTCCGCACCGATGGTTGCACCAGCGTGAATGATACATTTTTTACCGACAATACATCTCTGCATGATGGAGACGTTGGGAGCGATGACCGTATCTTCCCCGACGCTTGCGAATTGGCCGATATAGGCACCGGCACGGATGATGGCACCTTTACCGACGAATGCACCTTCTTCCACGATGGCATAGGGACCGACGTGTGCACCTTCTTCCACGGTGGCAGTCGGGTGTACGTATGCCATGGGGTGGATGCTCATTTCGAACTGAAGCGGATCGGGAGCGAACGTGGCACAGACTTTTGTAAAGGCTTTATCAGGGGCGGCACAGAGAATCAATGCTTTGCCTTCTGCCGGTTCATTCTGCCAGTCCGCGGGGACGAGCACGGCAGATGCTTTTGTGTCTTTCAGCTGGGGAATATATTTTGTATTATGGAGAAAAGAGACGTTCCCTTCTTCTGCCATTTTGAGGGAGTTGACGCCGTTGACGGTGACGTCACAACCTTTCAGTGTTCCATTGATAAGCTGCGCGATTTCAGATGCTTTATACTCTTTTGACATGTTGATTTTTCCTTATGTTAATTATTTTTTACCTTTTGCTTTGTAATCCCGGTTCAGGTTTTCAAGAACCTGCTTTGTGATATCCAGCGACGGTGTGAAATAAATCACCGGGCTGATGTCATTGCTGGTTGCGCCGGAGCTGTCCAGAACCAGATGGATCCCCTGCAGCTGAGCCTGCGCAGAAACAACGACACGGATTTCATTGAGGATTTCGGTCCGCATTTTTTCGTATGCTGTCCGGATCTGTTCCTGACGTGATTTTGCATAGTTTTTCAATTCTGCATCTTTGATGGCGAGACGTTCATACAATTCCCGCGCCTTCATCTTTTTGTTCTGCTGTTCCGCCGGAGTCAATGCAAAATTGTTCTGGGATTGATCCCGGACGGTTTCAAATTCTTTTTTCAAGGTCTGGATCTGAGCTGCCAGTTTCTTGGAATAGTCACGGAAAGTATCCATTTGTTCCTGGAGTTTCTTTTCCACAACTTTTGTTTTTTCATAATCCCGGAAAACGGTACGCATATCGACGAGTGCGACTTTCAATTCCGCCGCAGTGACGGCGAAGCAGCTGAGACACAGCAGGCATAACAGAATAAAATGTTTCATGAGGACAGTCCTTTCGATTTTTTTATACATACCTACGAATATACTGCAAAATCAGGAAAAATCAATCATGACGACCCTTTTTTTTATCTTTTTTTCAAAAGTTTTTTATTTTTCGACTGGAATTTTTAAAATTTGATGCTAAAGTATACGTCATTGATTACCCCGTGGTGTAACGGTAGCACAAGTGGTTTTGGTCCACTTAGTTCAGGTTCGAATCCTGACGGGGTAACCATTTTTTGTTTTAAACCGATAGATTTATTTTACATCAATATCTTCAAAACGTTTCCATTCGACTTGATCGCCGAATACTTTTCTGATTCGTTCCAACAGACATTTCAGACCTTCCAAACCGTATTCATGTCCTTCGGAATACAGGGAGGACCAATGTGTCAGAATGGTGTAATGCAATCCCCGCTCCACAAAATCACGTAATTCACCGGTTTTGCCGTCTTCGGAAAGAATTTCATCAATACCCTTTTTGATCAGTTTCCGTGTTTTTGCGGGGGAAAGCCCTTTGTTGCCCCACCAGAATTTATCACTGCTGTTGGCGGGAATGTGGAGAACGCGTCCGGATTCCGGCGTGTCGCACATGACTTCCGGTGCATCTTTGTGATGGAGAAAATAAAAACTGCGATCTTTCTTCAAGACCCGTTTGAATGCCATACCGATACCGGCGGCATAATTTTCTTCATTTCCATAACCGGTTGCCCAGGGAGAAGTGACACCGGCTGGTGTCAGCTCCACGTTATCGAGAATGGTCAATGCAAAACTGATATATTCCGCAATTTCTTCGGCGGATTTATCTCTCATGTACGTGTATTCGCTGAAATGTCCGGCCTGATTGCCTTTGATGTCCCAAACCAGATAATGAGTGAGCAATTCCGGCGTGATGGAGAAACGGGGTTTGATGTATTTTTGAGATTGACGGATATATTCTTTCAGCGTGCGCTGATTCACCAGATTGAACCGGGTATCGAGTCTGCCCAGTCCGCCGGCCATGGGTACGATTGAAAATTTGCCTTTGACGTCATATTTTTCGCAAACTTCGCCAAATTTTTTTGTCATTGCGGGCGGAATGATCAACTCATGAGGATTCTGTAAATCATGAAAGTAATAAAGGTTGACGGGTGCGCCGTCATCGATATTCAAGCTCAACGTGATTTTACTCATAAGTAATTCCTCCAACTGATTCTATTTATGATGTTGATACATTAGCACTGCCGCAAAGATTTGCAAATCTTTTTTCTATTTTTATCCGGATATCTGCGAATTTTTTTTATATTTGTTCAGAAAAATCCATAATATCATTTGTTTTTTTCAAAGAATATGCTATCTTATTACTAAGCAGAGGTTTTTTTCTGCGGTGCTCTTTACAGAAACAGAATATTCATGTTTCTGTTATTTTGAATTTCAAGTGTAATTTTTCGCAAATAACCTGCAAACCGACCAAGTTGACTATTATTTGCTTTTCACACAGACATTGATTGATTGAATTCCGATGTCACGAAAAATCATCAGGCTTTATGCTGCCCGGATGGTTTGTGCCGTCGTGTCTTCACGTCTATTTTTGTCAAGCGGAAATTATACCTGAAAAAGTCCATGACTTTTTCGGGTGCTTCTTCTTGACTGTGTGAAAGGTTCTTGGTCGGACCTGCAGGTTAGTCAGGGAGGGCGCCCCTTTTTTATGCCTTTCTTCCGACAGGATCAAGTTTACAGTCAAACCATTTACTTTATTCTTTTGCAAGATTACGTCTAACGTAAATATCTGAAAAGAAGGATAAAATGAAATGGTTGTTTCAAATTGTGCAACTGCAGAACTGATCAGTTTAATCGTTCCAATATACAACACCGGTCGTTATTTGGATGAATGTTTGCAAGCAATCAGCAAACAGAGTTATATGCAGTTTGAAGTAATCCTTCTTGATGACGCATCTACGGATGAATCTCCCGCTATTTGTCAAAAATATGTGGAAATGGATTCCCGTTTCCATTATTATCGTTTTGATACAAGAAAAGGGCAGGGGTGTCGTCGCAATTATGGCATCAAGGTTGCCAAAGGAAATATTATTGCTTTTGTAGACAGTGATGATGTTATTGCCGAAAATATGCTGAAAGATATGTCTGAACTGCTTTATAGCACAGATGCTTCAATCGCACTTTTTCGATTACAGACGGTTCCCGGTTTTAAGGATGAAACCGCATCAACTGTGGAAATTATCGACGGACATGAATTTATTATCCGGTTTTGTAATGATCCTGCCTATGGCGCATTTTCCTGTAATAAAATGTTTCGGAAGGACATTTTTCTGAATTCCGGCTTGTATCCGGAGGGAATGTTTTACGAAGACATTGTTCTAATTCCGCAAATTTGTATGAATGTCGAAAAAATCGCAGTAAGTAATAAGTCCTTGTATTACTACCGTCAACATCCGGACAGTGTTGTTGGATCCAGTTATTTCCACGGCAAACTGGATCAGATTAAAGCGTACCGTTTGCTGGTGCCGTGTGTTGTAAAAAAATATCCGGATTTATCATCTCTAATTTACACGAAAGCATTGCATGGAATCATGAGTGTATATCATGTATTGATTGCCGATGTGAAAAATCCGGATCCTTTGATTTGTAAAGAGATATTAACTGCTGCAAAAGATGCAAGGAAACACATTTCCTTTTTCTCAACGCCACAGAAAAAGAAAAACCTGATATTTACATTTGCTCTTTGCTTTCCGTGGATATACAGCTCTTTATTGAAAATCTTGTACAGAAAACTTTCCCGACGGAATAAAAATTGAGGGAGATTTTTTGTGAAAACGAAAAAGACGTTGCTCGTAGTCTTTGGTACCCGACCTGAAGCAATTAAACTTGCTCCGGTTTGTCAGTTTGTGCGGGAAAATCCGAATTTCGAATTGTTGATTTGCAATACCGGACAGCAAAGAGATATGGCAGAAAAAACGCTTTCCTTTTTTGCCTTGAAGTCCGACTACAATCTTGACGTGATGCAAGAAGCTCAGACATTATTTGTTTTGCAGGCACGGTTGCTGGAAAAACTTTCTTCTCTGCTTACCGGTCAGCCGGTGGATGGTATTATTGTTCAAGGTGATACTATGAGTGCATTTTGTGGTGCTCTGGCTGGTTTTTATGGCAGAATACCGGTATTTCATGTGGAAGCCGGATTGCGTTCCGAATCTCTCGGTGAACCGTTCCCGGAAGAAGGATTGCGCCAGATGCTTTCCCGTATTACTACACTGCATTTTGCACCGTCAGCAGAATCAGAAAAGAATCTGTTGAGAGAAAATATTGCATCCGACAGAATTTTTATTACCGGCAATACGGTTATTGATGCTCTTTATTCGCTTGCCCCTGATCAAGATGTGAATGCTGCTTCTGAATTGGAAAAAGCCGGTATGCAGCCTGATGTGGATAAAGTTCTTGTGACCGTTCACCGGAGAGAAAATCACGGAACACGGCTGGAAAATATTATTAAGGCATTGCAGCAAATCGCGCAAAAATACCCACAGCATCAATTTATTCTTCCGGTTCATCCCAATCCGGCAGTAAAAGAACGGATTCAGTCGGAGTTGGCAGCCTGTGGAAATATTTTGCTTTTGCCGCCATTGGATTATCCTCAACTATGTTATTTGATGAAAGAGTCTGTATTGATTCTTACCGATAGCGGCGGAATACAGGAGGAAGCACCCACATTCGGTACCCCGCTTGTTGTTCTCCGGGAAAAAACAGAGCGGATGGAAGGCGTGGAGAAAGGTTGCGCTTTTCTTGCTGGAGCGGATACGGAAATGATATGTCATCTGGCAGAGAAGTTTTTGTCATCTCCGTCGAAAAAGCGCAAAAAAGAAAATCCATACGGTGATGGTAAAGCAGCAGAAAAGATTGTAGCAAAACTTGTCGATTTTTATAGTGCGGAGCTGAAATGAAACAGAAATATTTGACCGAAGATTTTGAATTCTTCTGTAGTAAGATCAACAAACATGAAAATTTTACACTCATGCGGTTTGGTGATGGCGAATATGCTTTGATGACCGGTAGATCCGTTGCGGCTCAGGAGGGGTGGCAGGCACCGGCAGAGGTTACGTCCCTGGGATTTGCATTGCGGGAAAGCTTGTTGCTGAATGATCCGAAAGTGTGGTACGGTATATCCTGCCCCTGTTGTGATCGGGAGGCATATTATTGGTATCGGAGTCATATTCCGTCAGCCAATCTTACCTTTGCCAATATTTTTGTGAATAAAAATTATCCAACTTTTGAAACTTTTTTTCCGACGATAAAGCGTAAGACTGTTTTGATAGCCAATTATCGGGCACGGGAGAAAACGATTGGAAATTTAGATATAATCCGGCATTATGAGATTCCGGATAACTGTGTGGAATTCTGGACTCATGGTGCTGCAGAGCTGATTGCGCAAATCAAAAATGATTACGGTGATGAGAAAAATCTATTGTATGTGGTTTCTGCCGGCCCGCTTTCCGAGCCCATTATTGCTGCGCTTTTTCAGAATAATCCGGATAACTGTTATATTGATTTCGGGTCTTCTCTGGATGGTTTTTACCGGGAAGTGACGACCCGACCTTATATGATTCCGGGGTCGGTCTATGCAGAGCGGGATTGTGTGTTGGATACCGACCCTGCTTTTGATTTGGATGTAAGCGTTGTCCTGACCTTATACAAGCGTCCGGAAATGTTGGAAAAGCAATTGACCGCATTGGAAAATCAGACGTTACGCCCGAAAGAGATTCTGCTGATTCAAGATGGTACGACGGATGGTACAAACGTTGAAATTCCGGCACATTTGAGGAATCGTTTTCATAAAATATCAATCAAGGAACAGAATTGCGGCGTTTGGGAGCGATTCCGTTTTGCCATGGAAACTGCCAGCTCACCGCATGTTTGTGTGTTTGATGATGATGCTGTACCGGGGAAACGTTTCCTGGAAAATTGTCACGCGGAAATGATGAAACGTCCGGCTTTGTATGGTGCTTTGGGGATTATTGCTCGGGATGCAAAGGGTTATCCGTTGGAGAAATATTACCGTGTCGGCTGGCCAGTAGATGCCCATTATCATAAAACTGCGGAGGTTGATTTTGCGGGGCACGCCTGGTTTTTCAAGAGAGAATGGCTGCAGGAATTGTTTAAAGCACCGGATGAAGTTCGGACATTAAAACGTGCGGCTGAGGACATGTCTTTCTCTTTCCAATTGCAGAAGATCGGTATTCCGACTCTGATTCCGCCCCATCCGGAAGGCAGAAGTGAATTTTATGGTTCTCTGCCGGAATTCGGCATGGATGCTGGCAACGGTGCCGTGGCAATATCGAAAAATCAAACCAATATGGAAATCATGAATCAGGCTTTCCGGACTCTGGTAGAAAAAGATTGGCAGTTATTGTGGCAGCGCAAAAAAAGTTATGTGTTTTTCTTTTGGGGATATTTGCGTTTTGTGGGAAACTGTCATATTCTTTCCATTTATCGGATATGTCTGAAAATCAGAGCCCGTTACCATGAGGTTGATAAGAAGGTCAAAGTAGTTCTTAAACACTTGCTGTGTAAATGAACTGCTTTGCCCCGATAATTTTTCACATTATTTCTTTTTCACCCGCAGGACAACGATCTTGGTCGGATGGTTGAATGGGGCAGGGCTGACTGCATAATGACGCATGTAATCCGGATCAGGGCCGATGAAGTCTTGCGGAATCGGAATCGTTTCTTCAATGGAAAGATAGCCATCCTTGCACAAAACATTGAGCCGTTGCAGGAATTCTTCGCCGGAAAGATACAACGAATTGTTGACCGTGATCAAAAGTCCGTTGTCATGAATCAACGGGCGGACTTTATTGATCGGCACTTCCGGCGCCGCACAGAGGTCCACTTCGCCACGGGGCGTTTTGGAGAAAAACGGCGGATCAAGAATGATACAATGGAATTTTCGGTTTTCCCGTTTCAATTTGCCGATGACCGGGAAGAAATTGCCCGCCAGAAAATTCTTATTCGTAAAATAAATTTTGTTCATGGAGAGGGAACGTTTTGCCGTCTGCATGAATTTATCCGACAGGTCGGTTTGCAGTACCGATGCCGCGCCGCCTGCCGCCGCCGCCACGCCCAGACTGCCCGTATAAGCAAAGGTGTTAAGTACATCCATATCTTTGACATGGGTCAGCAAATATTGGCGCAGAAAACGGGTATCCGCATAAAAACTGTTGTCCCGGTTCATCATCAAATCAAGAGCGTATGAGACGCCGTTTTCTTTGATCCGGTCATCGGGCTTGACGCCGTAAAGAAGTGTACCGTTCCGGTCATCGGGATTTTTTGCAGCGCGGTTTTTCAAAATGACGGCTTTCAGGAACGGCAGATTGGTGCAAAGTTCCTGTGTGATTTCGTTATGATCGTAGTGTTCTGTGCCGTAATCATGAATCACGGCAGTTTTTGCAAAGACGTCGATGACGAGTCCGGGGAGATCTTCTGTAAAGCCGTTAAGGAGTCGGAAGGGGAAATCATAAACCGTTCTACCCCGGAACATATCGAGCCGGAAAAGAACGGCATTCTTCAATTTTTCAGACAATGTACTGCACATATATTACCTCATATTACTTTGAGGTAATATAGCGCATTTCTTGTGAAAAGCAATTACATAAAGTCAAGAATCTTTGAAACATCATCAAGACCGTGGGGATGATGCCCCCAGAGCGGACGTTTGACGATGTCGATTTTACCGCCGGCTTTCTGGAAACGTTCGGCAAACATTTCGCAGTTCAGAGCCGGATCAACGGAGAGGTCATCGGTACCGTAAACCAGCAGGATGGGAATATCGGTGAGTTTATCGACCATATTGACGGGCATTTCGGGGGAAACATCGGCTTCCGCATCGGAGTAAATGCCGTATTCGTCTTTGACGATATTCATAAATTTGAATTTGACGAAACTGCAGACAGGGGCATCGAGATAAATCGCCTGAACCATGCCGGGATTTTTTGCCGCATAACGGAGAGAATACAAGCCGCCGAAACTCAGTCCGATCAATCTGGCTTTCGGAGCAAAGCCGAGCGTCAGAAGAAAATCATGGAATTTGCGGAAAATCTGTTGATCCGGTTCGTTGCCGTGGCCTGTGGCGTGAACATGAACGTGGTAATAACCTTTTTTCAGGAGGGCAGGGACGCCGGTCCGCAGGACGAATGCGGTGGGCCATTCCAGACACCATGTCCAGCGATTGTCTTCGAGGGGCTGATCCGGTTCGACGATCCATGCTTCTCTGCCTTCGAATTCAAATACATGCCGTTTGAATCCGTACCATTCATCAATTTTATCGTTGAGCAAATTGAAGTTCATTTTTTATTCTCCAGTGGTTTTAATGTTGCAATTCGGGCGTTTCGGATTCGGAATACCGATCGGTTCGCCATCCAGTTCCAGTTTCAGGTAATAAGGATAGGGACGATTGTTTTCAAAACCGGTAAAGTCGATCCAGAGTTTTTCGCCTTCCTGTTTGTAAGGCATGAGCTGACCGTTTTCCATCAGGGTGATGCTCTTGACTTTGTTGCCGATCCCGGTGGTCAATTCGGTGTTGCCGTGCCATCTGTTGATACGGATGTACGCGGTAGTGCCTTTGCCCGTACTGATACGCTGATCATGGTAAGCAAAAGGATGGGGTACGATATCATACACCGCTTCCCCGTGTACTTTCAGCCAGTCGCCGACTTTGGAAATGATGTCGATAGCTTCCTGCTGGACGGTACCGTCTGCCATGGGGCCGACGTTGAGCAGCAGATTTCCGCCGTTGTGACGGTTTGCGGTAAGCATATTGATGATTCTTTCGGGCGATTTCCAGTTGTTGTCGGAAATGACATAGCCCCAGGAATCGTTGAGTGTATAGCAGGATTCCCAGAGGTTGTCCGGGCTGCCGTTGGAGTGACCTTCGCAGGATTTCAGGTCGGTATCTTCTTCGCAGCGGCAGATGAGCATTTCCGGCTGCATGGCACGGATTTCCTTATGGAGTTCCTGAAGTCTCCATGTTGCGGGCGGCGGGCAGCCATCGTAGAACAGATAATCGATCTTACCGTAATTGGACATGATTTCTTTGATCTGTTTATGCGTTCTGACGACAAATTTTTCCCAGCCTTCCTTATCGGCCGGCCCGGCGCAATATCCGGGATCGGACCAGTCGGCAACGGAATAATAGAATCCGACGCCCAAGCCATTTTCGCGACATGCTTCCACATATTCTTTCAGCAGTTCATCGCCGATGAAATATCCCTCGTGATGACGTGTTGTAAGGACGGCATATTTCATACCGCCGCGCACGGCGAGTTGGATCCATTCTTTTGCACAACCTTTTTTCGGTTTGAATCCGGGGAGAGTCTGCGCGAAATATTCTTCCGGCGTCATGCGTTCATGAAAGAGAGCCCATTCGCCGCGTCCGAGCGTGGAATAGGTTCCATAATGAATAAACAGGCCGTATGCCCATTTGAAGAATTCGTGTTTTTTTTCCGTCAGTGTCATAATATAACTCCTGTTGTCTTTTTTACACATTGATGTAATATATTACGCCAAAAAACGTTTTTCAATGGAGTTCGTCTGATTTTGTCAGATTTTTTGCTGTCTGCTTGCATAAATGGAACTTTTTCTGTTGTTTCCATGTCGAATGGAGTAACGATCGACAGGGGGTTGGTCTGCATCAAAACAAAAGGAGGGAAATCATGAAGTATCGTTCTATTACAAAACTCAAGATCCAATATGCACACCGTTTTCTCGGCTATGAAGGAGAAGCACAATATCTGCATGGCCATTCCGGACTTCTGACCATCGAAGTGGAGGGCAATGTGCATGAGCGGACGGGGTTCGTTTATCCCTGCAACAGCATCAAACGGATCGCCTGGGATTATTTGCAGAATTTTGATCATGCGTTGATTCTGCAGCAGGAAGATCCCTTATTGCCGGGCGTGATTTCTGCCTATGAGCAGCAGGGGATCAAAAACGGTGTGCCGTCGAACCGGAATATCGGGATCGCGTTCCATAATGAATTGGGGCGGACGTATCCGGAATCCCGTCTGGTGGTAGTGACGAAGGGTGCGACGTGTGAAAATCTGCTGGAACTGTTTTATAAATTGCTGAGTCCGCACATGAATATCCGGAAAATGACGTTCCAATCCGGGGACAACTGCGCCAGCGCGGAATATTGATTGCAGGGGCTGCTGCACGTCTTTTTTGAGGATTTTGCAACAGCCCCTTTTGTTGTTGGATCAGGTGATCACAGATCGGGTTCCGGATCCGGATCGATCCCGCTTACACCTTCATCCAACCCCTGCACGATCAGAATGGAATCCACTTCTTCAATGGCAGGTTCCTGATAAATTTCTTTGTTCATGTTCGTTTTCCTTATGTTAGAGTTGTCAGGCTATCGTTGTATTCATGCTCAACTGCATGGTCTTATTATCCCGAAGTGTCAGCATGTAATTTGTGCTGACATAACCGGAAATTGCATCCGAATAGACCGCAGTTTCATTGCCGATCGTAACTTTCTTCATGGCTTCAAATCCGGTAAAGGTTCCGGCAGCGCAATCAAACAGATTGGTTGCTTTCTGATTCCAACCGGTCAGATCAATATTCATGGTATCGCCGCGGAAATCGTTCAGGAAGGAACCGCTCAATTGGGTATCCCAATCCAGATTCCACTGTTCGATATCGCGCAGATGATTGCTTGCCAGAATTTCCAGCTTGCTGCCGTTTTCTGCAGTAAAGATGTTGAAGCCGCGGATTCCGGTATTGAATTCACCTGTGAAGTCGTCAAAGCAGATCGTTCTTGTGCCACTGATGGTGGATTGGAATGTACGGGTGTCGCCGTTGATCAGATAGACGTCGGAACTGCAGCCGCCCCAGACCAGATTATCGGCATCCATTTTCAAGTTTTCGCCCAAGCCGGTGAAGGTCACCTGGACATTACCGTAAATTGCACCGCTCTGATAAGAACCGGCAACGATGTACACGCTATCCGCAAAAATCAATTCGTTTTCAGATGAATCGACAACAATATTGACATTTCCTTCAATTGCGGTACGGGTGCTGTAATTTGCAGTGGAAATGCAACCGCCGTAAATACGGGACTTGAAGGTTCCGCCAGCCAGTGTCATATAGATATCACCAGTCAAAAGCGCCTGTCCGCGGATGGATTGGTCGGTATATGCCATACCGCCAACAATCTGAGAGTTGAACATACCACCGTTGATGGTCAAATTCAAATCTCCGACATGTTCACAGTTCCCGTAATTGACGCGATCGCCACCCATTAATACCTTATTAAACGTACCGCCGGTGATAGACAGATTGGTGTTGCCTGTCTGTTCATCCCAAGTCTTATAATTGGTTGATGATGTCAATGCGCCCCCGCCGACGGTACAGGAGAATGTTCCGCCTTCGATTCGGGCTTGTACGCCGTCATGACCGAAATTACTCTTGTAGGTTCCGCCAGTGGTGACGATCAATTCATAACCGGCAGCGATGGCATCTGCATGAGTCATGCCGGAACCATCAAGTGAGACAGTCTTATTGATGTTATTGACAGCCAGAGATGTATAATTACTTTCAATCTGATTTGTACTGACTGCCTTAAAGTAATATAAGCCGTTTTCGTTCAAGGTAAGCGTGTTATCAAATTTTGTCCAGTTGATCAGGTCTTTGGAGTAATAGCTTTCTGCATTATCCGAAACAGTCGCGTTGACTACCAGATTTGTGGTGACATTTTCAAGATCCGCTTCAATTTCAATTGTGGGCTGAGGAATCATGGAGCCTGCCAGATAAGTGCTCTTTGTATCGCTGATCTGCATGGAGTATGCGTTGACGGCATTTGCAGAGATGTCGGCGTTGCCTTCCACGTAAAGATAATTGCCGTTTGTAACAGAGAGCGTGTATTGACCATTTTCAAAGACTGCGGTCTGAATTTCTTTTCCGGCAGCATCGAATTCTTTAACGGTCAAGCCTTCGCCTGTAATTGTTACATCCAACTCATCCGCATAGACGGTGTTGAGTTTGTAATAATCGGCATCGCCTGCGTAAGTCATCAAACCGGCATAGTTACCGGAAGCGAGCTGCGTTGCTTTGTCGGCAATGTTGTTACCGCCTTTGCTTGAATCAATGGAGCCGGTACGATCAAAGTCAAATTTATCAACTCCGCTTGTCCAGTTTGCTTCAAAGCTGAGGTTATAACTGGTTGCTTTATCGGTGGAAATCACCAATTCATAATCAGAATAAACTCTGGCTTTGTCAAAGTCGATACCATCCAGAGAGAGTACGCCGTTTGTACTTATGCGGCGGATACTTCTTTCTTCTCCTGTCGGTGTCGACATTGTCTGAATAAGAGTGATTGTAATATTGGCATTGGGATCATCCGCGACGATGCGGATGGCATCGCCTTCGATACCTGGCTGAAGCAATTCGATATTGAATCGTGCAGTTTCCGCAACGTAAAGACCTTCCAACGTCATGCCATTGCCGGAGAATGCGCCGAGGTTGATGACAATTTCTTTATTTTCATCGCCGAAATAGTAAGCAAAATCATTGAATGTCAACTTGCCGACATTTTCCGTCATGCACGCAGAAATATCATCTGCAAGTGGAATTGTACCTATTGTTTAATAGCCCAAAAAACAGTAGGAGGTACGCAATGCCGGTCAATTTATACTATACACAAAGGAGATTTAATTTTATGGCATAAACCATCGAAGAGACAAAAATGCGAGATAAATCTACGTTTTTTTTGATTTTTTACTTGACATTTTCTTATTTGACAGTATATTTATTTAACAGTGTTGCACATCAATACAACAGTTATTTTTTCGGAATGCCAGAAAAAGGTTGACAAATTCGTAAAGGCTAGAGAACCTGTCAACGCAATCCGAACAACAATGAATACAAAGAAAAGGAAATTTTAAAATGAGGAAAAGACGTTTTTTCACGCTTGTGGAACTTCTCGTAGTAATAGCAATCATCGCGATTCTGGCAGGTATGCTGCTGCCGGCGTTGAGCAGTGCAAGAGAAAATGCACGCTCCATCAGCTGTATGAACAATATCAAGTCTATGTCAACGGGTATTGCATCTTATGCCCATGATTATAATGACTGGATTATTCCGAATCAGGTAAATTATTGGGGCCTTGGCCTTTCCGCCGATGTCAATCAAGTGTGGGGGTCGTTCCTCAAGCCTTATCTCGGTGCCGCTGCCAACGATACCTGGAAAGGTCGCTGGGTAGATAACCTGAAAGATATCGGAACATTCCGTTGTCCTTCCTTCAAAACCACATCGCAACTGGCTGGATATCTGCCTTACGGGATGAATATGGTTGGCCCTGGTGGTGTGGAAGGCGATTATTTTGAACGCGTCACGAAAATATACAGAAGATCTCAAATCAAGTTTCCCTCTCAAGTCTGTCATATCGGAGAAACGTATTTGTCTCCGGGTGAGCTGCTTGGTGTTCCGACATTGTACTTTTTCCAGAACAACGCCAATTTTAACGGCCGGTTCCAGCACAGAAAAAGTATGAATATTCTTGTCTGTGACGGTTCTGCAAGAACGCTCAACAGCAAGGATTGTACAAAGACGACTGCGGATATTTTTCCCAACAAACTGCGCTAAGCGAAGAAAAATCGTATAGAGAATTAAACGTAAAATTTATAAATAACCCCGAAAGGAAAAAGAAAAATGAAACGCTTTCTCACTCTCACATTATTTGCTGCTGCAGCAGCCCTTTTTGCACAGAATTCTGCTAATGCGCCGGCTGAAGCGCAAAAAGCTCCTGCATTCAAAAAGTTGAAACTTCAGTATATTGATTATAATTGCCCCGTTACCAAAGGCGGTGTCATGGGATGGTGTTTTCATGGCAGAGATTATGAAGGTATTATGGAACTGGTGACGGAAGACGGTGTAAAAGCGTTGAAAGTCACTCCCAAAGAAACTGCATATTCCAAGAAAAATTCAAAAAACTTGCGTGCGATCTGCCGGAATACTTCTCCGTTCAAAGTCGATAAAGGGGATGCGGTGAAATATGATGTGGAATTCAAAGGGGAACCCGGTGCCACAATCGGTTTCATCATTTCTGACGGAAGACGGAATCAGTGGGTCAAATGGCTGGTTAAATGCGATGGCAAATGGCAGAAAGGCTCCTTCACTATGGTGATGAAAGACGCCATTCCGAAAGCTTACTTTGCCATTGATGTGTGCCATAAGAGTGTCATGTTGAAACCTGCCAGTGTGTCAGTCCGGAGAGTTGAAAAATGAAAAAATGGCTTTTTCTGCTGTTGCCGGCAGTGTTTTTGTTGAATGACGCAGTGGCTGCGCCCACTGCATCCTCTGATTTAACGCTGTTCACTGAACCGGTGGATGGAAACATTGCCGCATGGAAAGGCTATCGGCGTTTATTCCATTCCATATATGGATCGCCCTGTAATCTGACTTATGTGTTTTTTATTCCGGCGCAAAAAACAAACCTGGTGAAAAATTCTTCGTTCACCGTGTTTGTACCGGATGGTGTTCGGGTGGAAGAAATTCTTCCCCAATATACCACCAATTCCGGGTATCGTACGGAATACGACGGCTTGAAAATCTCCAAGGTCAAAGTCAAAGGCGGAACCCGCTATACGATCAGCGGGATGGACGATTTTCTCAAACAGCTGCCGAATCGCACTTATACGCAGAAAAAGGAGTTGAGTTTCTATTTTGAACAGGAGAAATTCGACCCCGCAAAAGAATACAAAATCCTGTATCAATGGACCAATGACGGGAAAAAAATGCCGGAAGAGCATTTTATCCTGAAATTTTTGGCACCGGTCCCCAAGAAGCCATTGCCAAAAAAAATCATCTGGCAGAACTTCGTGCAAATCTGGCATCTTAATGTCCGCAATAAAGATTTGTTGAAGAAAATCATTGTCAAATACTGTGATTCCAATACGGCATCCCGGGCTTTGGATACCCCTGCGCACAAACATGCCATGGAAGTGGAAACATTTCTGCGGGAAAATAAATGGCAATTCTACCGGAATTTTTTCTGGACCATTCTTGATTATCCCAGGGATCAAGCCCCGGGAATTGAAATCAAGGAATCTTTGCATGCCGACGGCACAAAATCCCCGCGTCACCACTGTCCCACTGCAGCGTTGAAGAATCAGGCTTTGATTGAAAAAGTGTACGCTTTCAATGAGTCGAATCTGAAAGACGGGGATATTCTGGCATTGGATAATGAGCCGTTCTATTACTGGAGAAATGCCTGTTTCTGTAAGGAATGTCTGGATGCATTTGCTTTGGAATTCAAGATCGACCGCAAGGCGTTGACTTCTCTGCAAGTGGTGCAGGCAAAATATGAAAAACAATGGTTGCGCTTTCTCTGTCAGATACAGTATCGTGCCAATAAAATTGCCTGTGACCGTTATCTGAAAAAGTTCCCCAATTCAAAAATCGTGCTGTACAATTACCTGTTGGAATATGATAAACCTGCAACCCTTCACAATCAGTTGAAGAGTTGTCCGCAGGATCCGCGCGACTTTGACAGTGTGGTCTTCTGCCACACGCTTTCCGTTTACAGCTGTCACGGAGCGGATATGGTCAAACGTTATCTGAAGCAGGATAATTATCTGAAGAAGCCGGTCTCTCTGGCAATCAGTATGGACCGTGCCATCGGCGAAGGCTCCGGCTATATCAATCAGAATGACGTGCTGTCTCCCAATGGCGTGCGTTTGAAAACATTGGTTGCCGCAGCCGGCGGTGGTCGCTGTATTCTTTCTTACGCAGGAATTTATTTTGACGGCCAGATGTTTCATGCTATTGCTAAAGCGATGCACGAAATCGCTGCTTACGAAGATTATTACATCGACGGCGGAAAAAATGCCCCGCTCAGCGCAATCCTGGATCCGGAATGGGACAACAAACATGAGGAAGAATATCTTGCCGATTCCTTCAGTATCATCTCCCGGAGCAAAGGCAACGATGTATTAGGTACTGCATTCAATTTTCATACCTCAACACCAAGCAAAGTCCGGTTCCGCTATGATGGCCCGTTGAAGAAATTCTATGTCAGTGATCTCAGGCATTCCAAAGCCTATCCGTATCAGGGGCGTCGCCTCTGGACGAAAGATGAATTCAATAAATCCTTTATGCTGACCATTGCACCGGAAGATGCGGCATTTGTGCTGATCTCCGCAGAGGATCCGCTGAAAGGAAAGAATGTGACTCTCGCAGCGGATATGGGGACGCAGAAAGATGCGTCCTCCTCGTCTACCCTCTTGCTGGAAAAACTGGCATCCGAAAAAGAATTTCTTAAAGCCACATTGGCAAAGGGAATTACTCCCAGAACTTTTCATGGTTCTTCGGTTCAGATTTCAGGAGATAATCTTATTATTTCCACCCCGTCCCAGGAAGCCGTGATTTCTCTGAAAGGTGCCTTGTTGACCAGTTGGAAGAATAAACTGTCTGCCAAAACAGTTTTTGAAGATGCACCAATCACAACATTGCGTTATGATAAAGGTTCTGTTTGGAGTGTCGTGGAGCATCCTCATCCTGCCGCAACCGACATGCGATTTGCTACATTCAAACCTTATGGTATGCGAATTTCCGATGAAGGAATCGTAGAAATATCCTTCGGCTGTATGAACAATGAGTATTTACTGTATAAAACTCTGATTTTCAGCCCGGATAAAGCATCGATTACAGTCCGCAGTGCTTTCAAGAATCTGACCCCGTACAATACCAGTTGTGCTATGCGTTTCCGGATGTGTCTGACACGGAATGATGCTCAGATTCCAAAGTATATTCTGGGCGGCAAAGAGGTTGTCATGTCCCGGACTAATAATCACTTTGCTCCGACCCGTGCACTTTCCGGAGTGCTGGAAAAAGACGATTATCGCGGTCCTTATACTGGTAATACTCTGAAAGGATTTTTCAATGGCAGCTGGATTGGACTCCAATGGAATCCCCGTGATATCCAGACTGTATTGTTTTATCAGAACAGTAAACTGGGCACGATGGAGCTGATTACACCGGTCCGGAAAATTTCCCCGCTGAAGGAAGCTGTATACAACTGCACCATTTCCAACTGATCGTGGAAAAACACGGTTCTTCGACGGTTTGTGCCAAAACACGCAGGAAAATTGAAAAAACAGAAAGACAGAATGAAAACACTGTTTATTCCGGGAAGCTTCGGTTAACTGGAAATCAGTGCCAACGGCACGGCACAGTACAGCCCAGGGTGAAGCGGCAGCGAGAACCCTGGGTATAAGACATCGAACTACATTGATTAAGACCGGCATTGACGGATATGGCGTTCCGGTACGGAATGGCATATTCGTCAATGCAA
>JAZUCU010000058.1:0-158368 GCA_045639325.1 Victivallales bacterium | reverse complement strand
TGGAACCGGTCCCTATATGGCTCCGGAACAATGGCGCGGAAGAGCGCAAGGTGCTCCAGCCGACCAATATGCGCTGGCAGTTATGACCTACGAATTGCTTGCCGGTCACCTGCCCTTTGAAAGTACCGATGCTGCAGTCTTACGCGAAGCAGTGCTGAATGATACGCCGGAAAAAATTGCGGACATTCCCAAGTCAGCACAGGAAGCAATCAAGCGAGGCATGAGCAAAGCCCCTGCGGAACGATTTGAAAGCTGCACAGATTTTGTTTCTGCATTAGCAGGTAAGAAAATCAAATCTGCAAAAACGGCAAACAAGAACACTGGTTCCTTCAAATGGGTGGCAATGATTCTGCTCATCCTCCTCCTCGGTGCCGGTGGAACGGGTTATTATTTCTTTGATCAATATCAAAAAGAACAAGCTCGGTTAAAACAACTTGCAAAAGAGAAAGCGGAAAAAGAACGCATAGCTAAAATCGCAGAAGAAAAAGCGGAAAAAGAACGCATAGCTAAAATCGCAGAAGAAAAAGCGGAAAAAGAACGCAAAGCTAAAATCGCAGCAGAAAAAGCGGAAAAAGAACGCATAGCTGAAATCGCGGCAGAACAAGCGAAAAAAGAACGCATAGCTAAAATCGCAGCAGAAAAAGCGGAAAAAGAACGCATAGCTAAAATTGCGGCAGAAAAAGCGGAAAAAGAACGTCGCACGCAATTAATGGCAGAGAGACAACGACAGTTAGAGGAAGAGCTCAAGCGTATAAAAGAACAGCAAAAACAATATGATGCGGAGCAAGCCCGTAAAAAAAAGGAAGCGGAAATTCAGAAAATCGCAGAAGCAAAACGAATACAGGAAGATTTTGAAAAACAACAAAAACAAAAAGCCTCAGAAGCAGATCAGCTTTTCCGGAAAGGCAATTACAGTGGTGCACTTGCGATATTGAAAAATCTGAAAAATCCTTCAGGAGAAAGTTGTTATCAAATGGCTGTTTGCTATAGAGAAACCGGAAATCTATATATGGCAGAAAACTTTTTCAAGTTGGCTCATGGCTTGGGTTACTACGATAAAGATTGCAATTTAGGAATTCTATACCGCAAAAATAGTCAATGGCAACAGGCAATCAGTTATTATGAATCGGTCTTGAAACAAAATCCCAATAACGACACAGCACTTTTACATCTTGCAATAATCTATCTTTACAGGCGTGACGGTCAGGATAACTCTGCACTCGGGAAAATATATCTTGAACGGGCTGCAAATTGCGGAAATCCCAAAGCAATGTTCAATTTGGGATGTTGCTATGCAAAATTCAACGGACTGAATTTTCCGGTTTTTAATTTTTCACGGACAACAGCAATACGGTGGTTGAAAAAAGCAGAAGCGGCGGGCATCACTCAAGCAAGAGAAAAACTACAGGAATTGGGTGAATGAAACCTGTTGTTCTACTTTTTATATGTGTGTTTATGATGCTCCTCTGTGGCTGCCAATCATGGTGCGGCCGCTATGAAGCACAGCATAAATTGCGTTCGCCGGAAGTTTACCCTTACCGATTTCATATAAAAGAACTCCGTCTGGAAGCCGAACACTATGCATCCCAAGAGGCCTGTGTCGTAAAAAGTAAAATTTTAAAACAGAATTTACTGAAAAATTATCCGCAATATTTCTCCGACAAAAGTTCCGGGACGCTGCCGCTTGAGTTTACAATAAAACGTCTTGGCAATAAAGCCATTCAAACTGAATATTTCTGGATCTTTTTTCTGGATGCGGTTGCCCGTTTCGATAGAAATAAATTACAGGAATATTATTACTCTAAAATATCCCCCAACATGCGTTTACTGGAGTAAATAAATGTAAAGGCTGTGTGACATTTATGCGAAATTATGGAAAATTATTGTTGATATTCTGCGGAAGTATGCTGCTTTGCGGATGCGTGGAAATGACTGGAAGTTTAAGACCGCAGGGATATGTACCACAAATCATTTCGGACCGCAGTTTTCCGACAAAATTCTATGTAGAGAAGATTGGAGAAGATGATACTTATTCTGATTGCGCAACCTGGAAAAAATTCGATACTGCATCTTTACGCGCAGAACTCTGCAAAACTTGGCCGGAAATTTTTACAAACCGGAAGTATAATGCTTTACAGGTAAAATTTTTGTTTGAAGTACAGGACACGATTAAAGAAGAGTATGATTTTATTTCATTTTCCAGCGTGTTTTTCAGTATGCTTACCCTGGGATTTTCTCCAGCTCGCATCAATTATTCACAAGATATTAAATTGAAAGTTATTGTGGAAAACGAAACGATAGAACATAATTATATTCTCCGGCGGACAGGACATTGGAATTTGGGCATATTAGGATTTTTCGGGACCAGGCATTTGTTAAATCCGGGTAACGATCAACTGTTCAAAGTAACAACAGGAGACATTAATAAATTAACACAGCCTCTCGTACTTAAAGAAACAAAAAGAAAAGATTTTTTACGTTTGCTGGTATCAGAATTATACCGTTGTCCGGAAAATACGCTGTTGAAAATATATCTTTCCCGTAAATCACGCAAAACAGAGTTTTTAGAATAAAGGAGTATTCTATGAAAAGAAAAAAAGTATTTTCCGTAATTATTGCAACTTTGATTACAGTTTTGCTCAACGGATGCAGTGTTGCCACTGCCGCTTTTGATCAGGAATCATTGGCTACTGATGCAGAACCGTTCAGTTTTCCCGTAAAGTTTTATTTGAAAGAAATTTCAGCAGATCCATACAAACAATATGCTCAGGCAACAAGTACAAATATCTTAATTACAAAAAAAAATCTGAAAAAGATAAGAGATGCTTTTGTAAAATACTATCCCGAACTTTTTACGGTTTCTCCTGCCGAGGGGCTTGAAGTTGCAATCCGGATCAAAGCTGATAGTCCGGAATCGACAAATGTACTGGGCAGCGGGTTAAATGCATTACTGTCACTGGCGAGTTGTATGATTATTCCTGTAATGCAAAATTCATCTCAAACATGGCATATCGAAATAAGGGTCGAAAAACTGAAAAACACGACTGATATAAAAATTTTACAACGTCAAAATGTCGGTTTATTCGGCACAGCTTTGCTTTTACCGGGGTTAACCGATCACTGTTTCAAAGCAAAAACAGCAATCACCTGGGAACCGAAAGAGGATAAAATGAAAGATATTGTTCGCTTTTTTGTAAATGAACTTTATACATTCCCTCCGAATGATATTCAGGAATTGTATGTAAAAACAAAAGTAAAACGCATGAATTTGTTGGACTGACAATGAAAAGTTTTCTTTTATTCCTCTGCGGATTGGGATGCAGTCTGTTTTTTTGCGGCTGTATCAATGTTACAGCATCCTTTGATGGAGTGGAACCGGCAGAATATAACAAAACGCCAAGTTATAAAACCCCGGTGAAGTTCCATTTGCAGAAATTATATTTTTCTGCTGATCCAAAAGAAAATTTAATGCATGCAACTCAAGAGTTAAACACCACAGACTCCGAAAATGTTTTGCAAAACAAACGAAAAATAAAAAAAATACTGCAGTCCCTGTCAAGTTGCGGTTCTGTATTCAAAATAGAGGAAAGCGAAAAAATACAAACAGATATCGTGCGAAATTTTCCCGGAATATTCACCGAAAATCCGAAAGAAGGATTGGCGTGTAATATCTACATTTACAATAACGGCATTCCGGAGGAACGCAATTATGGAGTGAATCATGGAGTGTTTGGAACCCTATCTTTATTCTCCCTGGGAATTCTGCCATGGAAGCAGGAAAAGGTACAGAAGTTGAAACTGCACATCCAAGTGGAAAACCTTTCCTGCACAACGGAATATCCTTTGTTTATGAAATACCGGAATTCTGCCGGAATTTTCGTTTTTTTGGGCACCCTGTACTTATTATCACCGGCTGAAAATGCATGGTTTTACGGTGATGCAGGAAGACAATTTAATGTTTTGAGTATTCAGGATCACCACCGTGAAGATTTTGCCCGGTTGATTGTTGCCCAACTTTGCAAAATACCGGCGGAAGAAATCGAAAAACTTTATCTGGCACGAAAAACAAAAAAAATTCAATTTATGGAGTAAAAAATGAAAAAGATAAAATTACAACATTGGTTGGTATTTATGGCGATGCTGCTGACAAGCGGATGCGTTATTGAGTGTGGCATTGAGGACACGAAAGGAAATTGCAATTTCAACATTGATAATTTTCCGGTAAAGTTTTATATAAATTCGATTCAACACAAGTCGTTCAATACATCGGATTCCGCCTCGACAATTTCTTCAAAAACAGACGAGGATTATTTTTTGGCAAAAAGTGAAGATAGTAAAATCAGACGTGCTCTGCTTCGTTATTATCCGAAGCTTTTTTCCAATAAAGAGGAAAATGCTTTAAAAGCTGATATCATTCTCTATGGCGATAAGAAAAATATCGATTATTATCAATATCCGGTCGGAGAACAACTTTGGCTGTTTTTTACACTGGGATCCCTCGGTTTGATTCCGGGTAAAGAAACTCGCCCCCAACTGATCCGTATTGAAATTGAAGTTGCCGGAATAAAGCGGATGACTGAATATAAATTGATCAGGTTGAATAAAATCGGATCAGTTGGAACAAATGCTCTTATTGCATCTCCGCCCAACCCTTGGTTTTATATTGAAAGCGGATTGAATGCGGATAGCAATCCGGTGAGTATCAAGCAGAAACATGTAAAAGATTTCATCAAACTTCTGGTGTATGAATTTTCACGTCTGCCACGCAAGGAAATTAGCGAATTGTATTTTTCGCAAAAAACAAGAAAAATCAATTTGTTGGAGTAAAATCGGCGCAATGGTTATGCTATATTGCGGAATTTTAAGGTTCTTCGACGGTTTGTGACAAAACACGCTGAAAAGTAGAAAAAATAGAAAGACGGAATGAAAACACTGTTTATTCCGAGAAGCTTCGGTTAACTGGAAACCAGCGCAAACGGCGCGGCACAGTAGAGCTCCGTCTTCATTGCATTACGCCGTGATCCGGCTTCATTTCATTACGCCGCGACAAGCAGGGTTCATCGAATTCTTATGAGATATTGCCAATTGTGCAATCAGCACTGTAAGTGCGGAAAGAGTCAAACAGCCCAGGGTGAAGCGATAGCGCAACCCTGGGGATCAACCATTAGAATTTGCATAATGACAGCCACCGCGTTGACGGTGTTTCGTTAGAAACGGACGGCATCGTGGTGGCAATGACATCACCGAGAACTCATGGCATCACCGTATGAGCCATTCGGGCCACACGCAAGCGAAGCGCAGCGAGCCGTGTGTGCGTCAGCACCACGGCAACCACACATAAGACCAGGAGGTGCGCGATTCAAGGGAGTTTAACGACCTTGAAGCAGCGTAAGCGGAGGCGATTCGACGTTTTTTGACTGAAACACTCTTGTTTCAAGACAAAAAAAAGGAGATACGCCATAGCACACCTCCGGCGACATCCCATTAGAGCAAAAAAAATGGGGTGGTAGACCGGACTTGAACCGGCGACCTCCTGGGCCACAACCAGGCGCTCTAACCAACTGAGCTACAACCACCACAAATATTTTGTTGATACCCTTAATATAGCAGTATTATCCAAAAAGTCAAGCGAAAATTTGAAAAAAAATGAGATTTTTTACAAATTTCCTTTTTTGGCGTCCTTCTCCGCCTTTCCATAGTACCGTTTTTGGCTTTCCGGAAAGAATATTCAACTTTTTTTCGATTTTTTTTAATTTCACGCTTGACTTTTTGAAAATGTATGGTATAGTAAGTGCCATACCAAGTAAGGCGTGATGGTCGAGCGGCTAAGGCAACGGTCTGCAAAACCGGTTCTGGTGGGTTCAACTCCCACTCACGCCTCCATTTTTTTTGTCTTTTTTCCATCCTTTTTCATAAAAATTCCAATCACGATTTGACTTTAATATAATCAAGCTGTATATTGCTCAAAATACATATTTGCCAAGGAGCAGAGGAATACAGTGACGAATCAGAAAATATTATCCGTCGTTATACCTGTGTATAATGAAGAAAATACCATCCGCGCAATTTTGGATAAAGTTGCAGCGGTACGTATTCCTGCCTGTGATTTGGAAATCATTATCGTCAATGACGGCTCAAAAGATAAATCCGACTCCCTGATCCGGGAATGGATCGATGCCGGAAAAACATCTTATACCGTTCGCTATATCCAACAGGAAAATCAGGGCAAAGGCGCAGCCGTCCGTACCGGGATCCGCAATTCGACCGGCAACGCCGTTATCGTTCAGGATGCAGATTTGGAATACGATCCCCAGGATTATGCCGCCTGTGTCACCCCCATTCTTGCCGGTGAATGTAAAGTAGTATATGGTTATCGTGCCGAATCAAATCGCGGCAGACTTTATTCCGCCCCCGGATTTTACCTCGGTGGTTTGGCTTTGACCTTCTGGGTCGATTTGCTTTTCAATGCGAATCTGACGGATGAAGCAACATGTTACAAGACATTCGATGGTCCCTTGATCCGTGCACTGGAATTCGAAGGCAATCATTTTGAATGGGAGCCGGAAATCACAGCAAAACTGTTGCGTCTGGGATACGAAATCAAGGAAGTACCGATTGCCTATTATCCGCGGAAAAGCACGGAAGGCAAAAAAATCAAATTCCGTGACGGCATCCAGGGACTCGGCACTGCGCTTTACTGGCGTTTTGCTTCTCTGAAACAGGAACGGAAGAAAGTTGCCGCCATCGACCAGGAAAGTGCGGCACATATCAAACAGGTCAAACATGCCCAGCTTGCCCTGCTTTCCGTGGTATTGATCGCTGTCCTTGTACGATTGATTTATTCTATTTATGGTATTATGGAACCGGAACTGGTTTCCCGTACCGATACGGCATCTTATCTCGGCCCAGCACAAAGTTTGTTGGAGAATGGCGTATTTGCCTCATCCCCCGGGGGGCCGCCGACGGCATCCCGTCTGCCATTATATCCACTCTATCTTGCGATTTGTCTGTTCATCAGCGGCGGCAGTTTGAGTTTCTGTGTAACGATATCAGCAATTCTCGGCGGCTTGATTGCATGTCCGGTGTATTTGGCAGCACGTCTGTATGGAAATTGGAAGATTGCATTCTGTGCGGCATTGCTGTTCGCGCTGAATCCGACAGCGATTGCATTATCCCCCATGCTGCTCTCCGACACCTTATTTTTATTCCTGATTTCGCTGCAAACATTATTCTTCCTGAAATTTGCCCGGACACATTTTGCCTTATTCTTTTTTGCAGCAGTCTTCACTGCAGCGGTAGCAGTCTTCATTCGGCCGACCAACCTGTTATGGCTCTTCCCCGCAGTATTTGTACTCTGGTGCATGGGCAAGATCAACATCCGCCAAAAACTGTTGTACACCGTATTGGCGTGCCTGATTTATTGCGTCATTATCATGCCCTGGATCTTCCGGAATCATGCCATCGGCGCAGGATATCGTATCGACGTATTCCAGACAGATATGATCATCCACAATGTCACGGCGATGGAAAGCAAACGTCTTGGCGTTCCGGAACCGGCATTGCGTGAACAATATATGAAAGATTTTGAAGCGGAATTTGCCCGGAATCCGGAAAAATATCCGACTCTGGCATCCAAACTGGATTATCAGGAAAAGAAGATGAAAGAAAAGATTCTGGCGCATCCTTTCCAATACGCCGCCTTGTATTTCCGTCCCTATGTACTCTTCCCGGACATTCCTTCGTTCCTGGAAAATCTGGGCATCACCCGCACGGGACGCGATACAACGGACGTTCTGAACCGGAAAGGCGTTCTTGCAGCCGTGATTCATTATTTTGACGGACACTGGGGTGCGTTAGCGGTCACCCTGCCCCTGATTGCATTCGCCGGACTCCTTTATCTTTTCGGATTCGGGGAAGTTCTGCGACGGTTTGCGATGCGGGATTTTATGACGGTGCTGTTATTCCTGTTGCTGTCCGAATATTATCTGTTCCTGCCGGGCTCTGTACCCATGCCCCGTTATCAGCTCCCTGCCCTGCCATTCCTCTGCGTGATGACAGCATCCTTGCTGCATTATCTGACGGACAAGAGCAAGAGATTACGTAAATTTTTCCGGGTGATGCCGGAGATGGAATAAGGAAGAAACAAGCCGTTTATTTCTGTTCGGAATTGGCTTTTCTGGCATTGATGGAGCGACGGAGCTTTTCCCAATAATCGAGACGCTTGATAATTTCGCGTTCGAATCCACGTTCCACTGGATGATACAATTTTCTGCGCGGCATTTCATCGGGAAAATAATTCTGACCGGAAAAACCGTCTTTTGTATCGTGATCGTATTGATAACCTTTGCCATACCCAAGCTGTTTCATCAACTTTGTGGGCGCATTGAGAATATGGGCTGGCGGATTCAGGGAGCCAGTCTCTTTTGCCGCCTGCATGGCATACATCCAAGCCGTTTCCGAACTGTTGGATTTCGGAGCCGTGCCAAGATAAACAATCAATTCCGCCAATGCAATATCCCCTTCCGGCGAACCGAGACGCTCATAGGCATCCCAGGCGGAAATAGCAAACTGTAACGCATTGGGATCGGCAAGCCCCACATCTTCCATGGAAAACCGGGTGAGACGACGCAGGAGATACAACGGATCTTCTCCGGCGGCAATCATACGGGCTGCCCAGTAAAGCGCGGCATCGGGGTCGGAACCGCGTAACGATTTATGCAAGGCACTGATCAGATTGTAATGCCCTTCCCGATCTTTATCATAAACCGGCGACCGCTGCTGTACGATTTTCGTCAACGCGGCAGAATCCATTTTTGTATCCGGATCGGCAAACTGCAAAACACTTTCAATCAGATTGATCAAATATCTGCCGTCACCATCAGCCAGAGCACATAAGGTATCCCGTGCTTCATCCGTCAAAGGCAACGGCCGTTTTGTTTCCTGTTCGGCACGTGCAATGATCTTCCCTAAAGCCTCCCGGTCAAGGGGACGCAAAACAAAAACTTTACAACGGGAAAGCAACGCGCTGTTCAATTCAAAAGAAGGATTCTCTGTTGTTGCACCGACAAGTGTCACCGTCCCATTCTCAACGTACGGCAGAAAACCATCCTGTTGAGCCCGGTTGAAACGGTGAATTTCATCGACAAATAACAAAGTTGCCTGCCCTGTCAATCTGCGTTTTGCGGCATCATCAAACGCCTTGCGCAATTCCGCAATGCCGGAAAAGACGGCACTCAAAGCCACAAAGTGCATGTCGGAATGATCCGCCATGATACGGGCAGCCGTCGTCTTGCCGCACCCGGGAGGCCCCCAGAGAATAAAGCTGGAAAGTCTGCGGGAATCCAACATTCTGCGCAACGGTGCGCCTGGCGCAAGCAAATGATCCTGCCCTGCAATCTCATCAAGACAGGTAGGGCGCAACCGGTCAGCCAGTGGACGGCTCAACCGGTCGGCGAATAAAGAATCCTGTTCAAAAGGCATGATCTCAGAGAGAACCTTTCGTGGAAGGAACCCCTTTCACTCTGGGGTTGATGGTAACCGCCATGGAAAGAGCCCGTGCAAAACATTTGAAGATGGCTTCAAAAATGTGATGTGTTTCTCCGGATTCCAGAATGTGAATATGGAGATTCATCTGGCATTTATTGCTCAATGCAACAAAGAATTCTTTGAACAAGGCAGTATCCAAATCTTTGATGTAATCTTTGGGTTCGCCCGGTTTATAAACCAGGAACGGACGTCCGGACAAGTCGAGTGCTACCTGTGCAAGAGTTTCATCCATGGGCAAAGTAAAATGACCGTAACGGTTGATCCCCTTCTTGTCGCCAACCGCTTTCAAGAGAGCTTCACCGAGAGCAAGACCAAGGTCTTCCATTGTGTGATGTCCATCAATCTCCAAATCACCTTTTGCACAAACTTCAAGATCAAACAGACCATGCTTTGCAAACAAAGTCAACATGTGATCCATAAAGGGAATACCAGTGGAAACAGAACTTTTCCCTTCTCCATCCAGACAAATGGAAACACGGATATCTGTTTCCGCGGTTGTGCGGACAACTTCAGCTTTTCTCATAATGCAAAACTCCTTATTTATTGCTTTTTATCATCAACAGTTTCCGAACTGATTACAGTACATTCCACATCGCAGACATCCGGGTCATCCGGCTTCTCTTCCTTCACACGGGAACCGTAAAAACGGGAATCCCGGAATTGCTCATAGCGTTTGCGCATACTGACTCTACGGCCGAAAATCAGAAAAAATATCACGAACAGCAATAAAATCGGCAGCAAAGGTATAATCACAAAGATGAGCAGAAACAAGCCCACGATGATGGTAAGCGGATTGAGTACTGTTAATCTCATATTCGAGTCTTTCTTATCGGCGGAACAAACCGTATTTCAGAATACAGCGGAGAGCAGAAACGCCATCCTTCCAGTTGATCTTTTTGCCTTCCGCATACGTACGGGGCGCATAAGAAACCGGAACTTCTGCCGTCGGACGATGGAACCGTGCCGTCTTCAGAGTCACTTCCGGCTCAAAACCAAAACGCTTTTCCGTCAACGTGATGCTGCGGATAATGTCAAGACGGAACATCTTGTAACAACATTCCATATCATTGAGATGAAGCCGGGAGAAGATATTACTGAACCGGGTCAGGAATTTATTGATAATGTAGTGCCAATGCAGTTTCTGAACAAAAGGAACCGTTCCGAGGAAATCTTTTCTTGCACCGAAAACAATATCCGCTTTACCATCCAGAATGGGCTGAAGCACCGCAGGAATATCATTGGGATCATATTCAAAGTCCGCATCCTGCACCGTAACGGCATCACCTGTTGCAAGGGAAAATCCGGTATGCAGAGCTGCTCCTTTACCGCCATTAACTTCATGACGGGCAATGCGGATCCCTTTCTTCTCCCATTCCTGCAGCTGCTGCCAGGTGTTATCTTTGGAACAATCATCAACCGCAATGATTTCGACCTCCACGCCAGGCTGAAATTGCACAGCGCGCAGTTTTTCGAAAACATTCGAAATATATTTTTCCTCGTTATAAACGGGAACTACGATCGAAAGAAGAAATTTCTTATCCATAAAAATAAGTTCCGTATCAAAAAAGACAAAATGTCATGGTGAATAATAAAATGCTATTCACCATGCCCAGTCAAAAGATTATTCAAAAATAAATTCACCGAAACATTCAGGCAAGTGGAAATTCAACTTTGTGAGCTGCTGCCAGGAGAGCCAGGCAGGGTGAGAAGAATCATCCGCACACTTTGTCACGTTACCGCGCCAGACCTGACCGGACAGAGAAGGATTGACGTTGAAACCGGTCTTGACGAACAATGCAATCGGCATCTGGAAGAAGAATTTCCAGGTTACAGGATCGGGATTTTCCGGCATAACACGGGCAGGAAGTGTGGAACGGCGAATCACTGTTTCACAATCTTCATCCGGAACCGGAGTATACACTTTTGCCTTGAGATCCTGAATATTGTACAGCAACATGGCGGTTCCGCCGCTGAATTCAAAGTTGAGATAATGGAATTTATCATCCTGAGGCTGCAGGAAGATTTCCACACAGGAATCCCGGCAGACAGACTGCTGATAACCGGTACGGCTGACCGTTACATACTGGTCTTCCACGTAATACAGACCGTAAATATTCTGATCATCATACATAACTTTGAGTTTAACGGAAGGTCTGAAGCAATCTTCCGGCTTCATATCAGGCTTGTAATAAGCATTTTCCAATGTCATAACTTCTGCATTCTTCCACTGTTCACCAGTGAAAAAATCATCTTCAAAACGGGGCGGCTGAGATGCGCGGCGTACAAGGTAACGGCTCATTTTACGATTCCTTTATGTTGTTTTTTGTTATTTTTTATCAACTCATTTATTCGGTCGGAGGCTGAGGACTGAATACCGGGCCATTGTAACGCAAATCAATCACTCTGCTGTGGCGCGGCGAATTCAATCCGGCTTCCAATGCCGGAATCAAACGTTCAAACAATACCCGGAATTCTGCATCCGAAATCACATACGGCATCTGAATCCGGAATTCGCGGATGGCTGGCGATGAAGCCGGATAAGCAAACATGCACTGGGTATATTCATTGCCCGGTTTGTTGCAGCAAACAATCTGACTCAGCTTGATACGGCGGATTTTATTGTCATCTGATGTATCAATAATGCGAATAAATTTCAATGCCGTCAAAATGGCGGAGGATGTCACTTTATCCCCTCGCTTCAAATCCCGTAAATTATTCGGAAATTCATTCAGAAACGGCAAACTGTTTTTCGGTAGATTGTAATATCTGGCATCAAGAATTGTCCCGTCATCATCCAGAAAATAACCATTCCCCATATCCGCACGGGGAATACGACTGCGAATATTAAACTCCAGCATATCAGGCAGATGACGCCGGATTTCCAATGCATGGATCTCCGGTTGACTCCGCAAAATCCGGGCACGCAAGGCTGCCAGATCAAGATCAAAAGTATTGGTCTGCAAATCTGTCTTGTAATAAATACCAAACTCTTTTGCAAATTCTTCCGTCTTACGCAAACGTTCATCTTCCGTCTTCCCATTCCAGTAACCGGTATCACAAGTCAACTGAATTTCACGGATGACAAAACGCGGATTTTCACGGAATAATGCATTGCCGGCAAACCACAATCCGACAATAACAGCACAGACTGCAACCACAATAAATGCCGCCGCAAGTATGATTTTTACCCGCCTTGATATATGTTTCTTTTCTTCTGCCATGATATACTTATGTTAAAATTAAAGTTCAAATCTCCCGTAATATACCCCTATGCCAGCAAGTTGTCAACTCAAACCATCATTTTTTTTGTAAAAAATCATCATTTTGCTGTCGTCGGGACCGAATACTGGTATTCTCCTTTCGGAAATATTGCAGGAACCACAATCAGCAAAGATGCCGCAAATACAACGCAGATCGCATACAACAGAAACAAAGTCTGATAATGGGAGATGTTCAATCCACCCAATGTCCAGTTGGCGGCAAGCGCACCCGAACCAAGAATCAGCGATGTCAACAGACGGGACATGCCGCGTCCGCTGTAATTGAAACCATTGAAAAATCCCATGGCTACCACCTTATTCCCCGGAGTCGCAAGAGTCATCATCTCGCAAGAAGAAGCAATATCAGAACAGGCATACATGAAACTGTACGCAAAAAGTGCAATCCCGATTACCGTATAAAGCAAATTATCCGGCATGGATCCCTTCCCCAGGAAAAACAAAATCAGATTCGTTACGGCATACGTACCGTGCACCGCAAGCAGAACCGGGCGGATGCCGAACCGGAAAATCATCCTGCCGGAAGAGAAGGAACCGGCCAGCATCCCGGCAAGAGAAATCGAAGAAATCAGAACAATCACGTTATCCGGTGCATTCAAACCTTTTTTCATGTACAATGCCACCAGCGGAATCGTACCGTATGCCGCCAGATTCAAAACAAAAGAATAAACAGAAAATCCGGCAAGCGGTTTATTCGCCATCGCTTTCGCCACACCCTCACGAAAACTGAATTTCGCAACATTTTCAGAACGTTGTTCAAAAGTCGGAACAGCAGCAATAAAGTACATCTTACCTGCAAAGATAATCATAGAAATAAACATGACGATCTGCAAATAACTGATCGGCGGATTTTTACCGATCAGCAAACTGACTACAAACAGAAAAAGTGCCGAGCAGCTCTGCCAGGTAAAACGCATTCTGCCAAAATAAAAACTCCGGCGGTCATCATATAAAAATGTGGAAAGCAACGGATACCATGCCGCGACATAAACCGTATGAAAGAATGCGAACAATGCCAGGGAAATCAACAAAACCGGAACAGACCAACTGCCGAAATATGGTGCAAGCACAATCAATGCAAACATGGAAAGGGATAATACTGTCATCTGCAAAATCGTTTTCTGATAATTCTGACGCCCCGTAAACATCGTAGCCAGCAGAGAAAACAAACCAGCCATCAAGGGAGATAAGGATGTTGTAACCATGGAAAACATATCATTCGCCCCAAGCATGCTGGCATAAAGAATGATGATCGCAGCATCAACAAACGGTACATCCCCCATGCTGGTACAACAGGCGGAACAAATTGTATTGCGCTCTGCTTTCTTCGCTTCATCCAATGTCAAAGGAATTGTTTTCTGAAACGGAAATTTATACATAACTACCAAAAATCTCCTGCTTAATACATATTATATTTAAAAGAGGATAAAATAAAGCCCGGTCAAAACAGCAAGTCCGGCAATCACCCGCAGGGTAATCAAAACTCCGGCACTGGTCTCTCTCTGATTTACCTGCAGACGTCTGCCCGGCAATTGCAGCAGAGAGGACTGCAAATTCAAATGCCGGGATCTTGATGACTTGCGCGCCGCAAGTTCCGCCTGATAATTCTCACGGTTTATCGCCACAGAAACACTCCGTTATAGGACAGAATAATTGCAGCACAAATCAGAAGTGCGGAAATAACAGCAGCCAGAATCAACGGAAGAAAAACTGCCCAGCCGAAACGGAACAATTGGGAAACAGTCAACGATTCCAGTTCCATCAACAGATTTTCCGATGCAACATTGCGGCTGCCGGAACTGGTGCCGTTTTCATTGAGATTTTTCATCCGCGCCTGCAAACGGATCACTTCGATCCGGATGATTTCAATTTTCCGGCATTCTTCGGCAAGCCGGCGCTGATCCGCCGGGTCAAAATCATTGTCCGACTTTTGAACCGTATCCAGATATTCTTCCAATTGCTTCAACGCGGCTTCTGTAATTTCCATCACCGCACCGGCATTTTTATGACTGTGCCGTACAGCTTCACATTCCGCAACAAGGCGTCCGGTCAAATCGCGTTTCGATTTCAGAAGATCATCATAACGGCGGAGCAAAGCTTTGTTGAGAGTTGCACTCTGGCTGACAGGGGTATTCGCATGCCCGGCAGGGGAAGATGATGTCTGATCCGCGGCACTGACATCTTTTCCAGTCGTTGCCTCCGAAATCTTATCACCGATTTTGTAAAGATTATTCATCACGGATGATCTGTTGCTTTGCATAAAAAAAACTCCTGAAATGGCTGATTTGCTCTAAAATACGGTAAATATAACCTCTAAACCCCCTTATAGCAAGAGAAAATTTAAAAAAAATTCAATTTTTAACTTGAGTTTTCAAAAAATGGGAGTATAATTCTATGGTTTCGTATTTTCAGATGAAAAATCCAACCGGTTTTTATTGAAAGTTTAATTGATTATTAACATAACAACAGAAAGAACGAAAGTATGACAGGAGAACAGAATCAATTGTCCGTCGCAATGGAGCGCGGACGTCTGGCAAAAAATCTTGCTATCGTGGGACTCGTCCTTGCAGCAGCACTCGCTTTGACGATTTTTCTCGTCGGTCCCGTCTATCAATGGAGCGGAATGGAACTCTTCACATTGGGCTTGCTTCCATTCGTCCTCGCAATGATTTATTCCATCAGCGCAGCCACCTATTCCGCACTTTATACCCGGATGGCAGCACAGGAAGAAGAAAAATTGCTGCTCGAAAAACGGAAATCCACCGTCGCATCCATCCTGGATATCTCAGAAGATGTACGCTTTACAGCAAAACATTCTCTGGCAAACTTTGAAAAATATATCCCGCCCTTTATCGCAATCCTCTGCTTCCTGATCTGTGCAGCGGGTATCGTTGCATTCTGGACCAACAGTCTGCTCGGCAGCGGTGCAACAGCCGCACTCGGTTCCACAGTTCCCAAGAACCCCATCAACCTGGCATTCCTCAGTGCGATCTCCGCCATCTTCAGTTTCATCGGAGGTATCTTCTTCGTCGGTCAGAGTCATGTCAAGGAATTCCGCTATCTCCGCCCCGTCGGCAGCTGGCTCATCCTCGGCGCAGCCGTTATGCTCCTCTCCGCAATCTGCGCACTCTTGATTCATTCCGATGTCAAAGGTTATGACGTCATTGTTGAAAAAGTCGTCCTCTTCATCTATGCGGTATTGACTCTCGAACTGCTCATCGACTTCGTCGTTGAATTCTACCGTCCCCGTAACCAGGGCGGAGAACAGCGTCCTGTTTATGAAAGCAGACTTCTCGCCATCTTTACTGAACCCGGCGGTGTCATGCGCAACGTTGCGGATTCTCTGGACTATCAGTTCGGTTTCCGCGTTTCCAAAACCTGGATTTATTCCTTCTTCCAGAAACACCTGATTCCCGCATTCCTTTTGTGGGCATTCCTCTTCTGGATCTTCACATGCGTCGCAGAAGTCGCCCCCGGTGAAGTCGGTATCCGCGAACGTTTCGGTGCTTTCCCGAAAGATAAAAGCGTTCTCCAGCCCGGCGTACACCTCAAATTGCCCTGGCCTTGCGAAGATATCCTCCGCGTCCCCGTGGATAAAGTCAACAGCGTCACCATCGGCGCAACTCTTAATAAGGATAAAGCAAAAACGCAGAATGCAGTCAGCGTAGTTCTCTGGACTGGCAGTCATGCAACTTACATGGAAGCCAATCCCTTCCTGGTTGCAACCGGTACCGTGAACACAAATACTGCCGCAGTCGGCGATACCGACCTGCCGGTCTCTCTGCTCGAAGTTTCTCTGCCGCTGTACTACAAGGCAAAGAAAGATCAGCCCTACGAATACGCAGTTCAGTTCGCCGATGTTTCCAACGCCATCCTCTCCATCGGTAAAGCGGAAGCTACTCAGTATTTCGCAAGTACCGACTTCATGAAAGACCTGTCCTACGGTCGTGAAGAAGTCGCCTCCGTACTCCGCAACAGAATCCAGAAAAAATGCGACAGCCTCAACATGGGTGTCGATATCATCTCCATCGGTATGCACGATGCTCACCCGCCGGTCGGCAAAGCAAAAGAAGACGGCTCTCCCGAAGATGCTCCCGGAACCATGCCCAATGTGGCAGAAGCCTTCCAGGACGTGATCTGCGCTACCGAAGAAGCCATGTCTGAAAAATACAAAGCGGAAGAAACCGCAATCAAAACCGTTCAGACTGCTATGATCGATGAAATGCGCATCACAACCGAAGCAAAGGCTTACAAGTTCAATGTGACCGAAGTGGCAAAAACGGATGCCTTCCGTTTCACCAGCCAGCTCTCTGCATTCCGCAAACAGCCGTCTCTCTTCCAGCTGCGCACCTATTTGGACTTCCTTGAAAACGATTGCAAGGATCAGCGCAAATTTGTCGTGTCTGACAAGATCAATACAAGAAACTACGTGGTCAATCTGGAAACGAAACCCTCTCTTGACCTGCTCGATACCGACTTGAATGTCCTCGGTAAATAATCCCAAAGGTTAACAAAAAAATAAAATATAACATGGAGTAAATTAACATGAGTGAAAAAAGCAAGAAGAAAGGTTTTTACCTGCCTACTATCATCCTGGGTCTGATCGTGACTGCCATTTTCCTGTTGGCGATCTTTACTTACCAGGTCCCCGCAACGGAACGTGCTCTTGTCCTGCGCATGGGCAAAATCGTTTCCCCGGAAGAAGGTGTTATGCCCGGTCTCCATTTCCGTTGGCCCCTTCCCTTCGAAGAAGTCATCAAATATGACGTCCGTCTCCGCACATTCGACGGCAAGATTGGTAAATATGAAGAATCCACAACCCGCGACAAACGTCAGGTTGTTATCGGGATCAACGTATTCTACCGCATCAAAAATCTGAATCAGTTCAAAACTGCAGCCAGCCTGGAAGCAGCAGAAGACTACCTGAGCAGCCGTATGCGTACAGCCAAAGCTGCAGTGGTTGGTCTCTATAACTACGATCAGTTGATCAACACCGATCCCAAAAAGATGAAACTCGGCGAAATGAGAGATAAAATGCTCAATGAGATCAAAGGCGATGTCATGGCACGTTACGGTCTCGAAGTTACATCCGTCAACTTCATCTCCATCGGCGTTCCGGAAAAAACAGCGGTCAAAATCGCAGAACGTATGAAAAACGAACGTATGACTGCAGCTGCCAAGATCCGTGAAGAAGGCCGCACACAGGCTGAAAAAATCAAAACTAACGCCATCCTCAAACAGCAGGAAACCATCACAAAAGCAGAAAGTACTGCGAAAAAGTTGATGGCTGACGGCGATGCAGAAGCTGCAAGACATTACGAAGCCTTCTCTCAGGCTCCCAAACTTGCTGCTTTCCTCCGCAAACTCGATTCTATGAAGAAGATCATGGCTTCCAAAACAACTCTGATCCTCGATACATCCACAAATCCCTTCAATCTTTTCAATACCAATTTCTCTGAATTGAAAGAAGAAGCAGATAAACTCTCAGCCGGTAAAAAATCCGCACAGTAAGAGGTGGCAGGTATGAGCGAACATATTCACAATAACGACAGCGCACCCGCTCCTCAGGACGGGCAGTTCGCACCCGGTGTTGAACTGCTTTCCAAAGCCCTGAAGACCGTCTTCGTTGTACTCGCCGCGGCGATCATTATCATGCTCGCATGGTTCCTTACATGCGGCGGTTCTTTCATCGTCGACTCCACAAAAGAAGAAGTCATTGTCCTCCGGTTCGGTAAATTTGTAGACGGCAACGTTTACAAAAGCGGATGGCACTGGTTCCTCCCCTACCCCGTCAACAAAATCGTGCGTATTCCCATTATCAAACAGGAAGTCGTCAGCAATGCGTTCATGGCTTCCAATACCGCGAAACTTTACAATCCCAATGCGAAACAGACTCAGGTCGCTGCCGATTCTCTTACCCCCGGTAAAGATGGCTACACAATCCTGGGTGATAACTCCATCATGCACAGTGACTGGAAGATGACTTACCGTATCACTGATACAAAACAGTACTTCCTTAACTGCATGAGCCGCGAAACCGTCATTTCCAAAGATATGGAATACGGTCCCAGCGAACAGGTCACTCTCGGCACCGCATCTGTCATGCTGAAAAACCTGCTTGATGACGCAGTTATTACTGTCAGCTCTTCCCTGGATGTGGATAAAACATACTTTGATAAAGCAAATTATGAAGTTCTCGTCCGCAAGCAGTTCGAAAAGAACATCGAAAAAGCACAGTTGGGTATCACACTGGAAAGCTTGAATCTGCTCCTGGTTGCTCCCCCGATCAAGTCTTTCGAAGCATTCCAGAATCTGCTCCTTTCCGGTGCAGAAAGTTCTGCCGTAATCGAACAGGCCCGTACATACGCGGTTGAACAGGAAAATCAGGCAAATACACTTTCTGCCAAGATCATTGCCGATGCAAAAGCATATCAGAACCGCATCGTCTCCCAGGTCAAAGCAGACGCTGTTTACTTCAATGAAATCGTCCGGCAGTTCAAGGCAAAACCGGAAGCAACATTCGTTTCCCTCTACTACGGAACCGTTGCCAATGCAACTGCAGAGGTGAAAGACAAATTCATTCTCGATAATAACAGTAAGATCTTCGGCCCCCCCACTCTCTGGCTCAAGTTGAATCAGGAACCTGAAGTCAAAAAGAAAGTCGAAGGCAACAATAACGGAGGTCAGCAATGAGCGAAGTAAAAGAAGATAAACACCAGCACGGTGCCTCCTGCTGCTGCGGTCACGACCACGATCATGATCACAAGCATGAACATAACCATGAACATCATCATCACGATCATGATCACGGCTGCTGCTGCGGACATGATCACAACAGTGATGAGCCCACACGCTGTATTTCCTGCGGGGCTCCCATGGGCGAAGGCGGCGGACATTCCCGTTCCATGGGCAGAGCATCTTATGCGATCATCGGTGGATTCCTGATTGCAAACTCTTTCCTGCTTCAGTTGATTTTCCCCGATTTCAAATTCGCAGCAAGTCTCAGTGCCGCCATCGGCGCAATCTGCCTGGCATTCCCCATTGTGACAACTGCCATTAAAGACTTGATCGAGGGCAGAGTTTACATGAACGAACTGGTGGCTCTGGCAATTCTCGCCGCATTCACCTCTGGTGACTTCCAGACTGCCGGTATCATTGCGTTCTTCCTCCTCATCACAATTATTATCGAAACCCACACAGCCAGCGGTGCTCAGCGTTCCATCGAACAGTTGATCCGCCTCACTCCCCATACAGCCCACAAGCTGTTGGAAGATGGCTCTCATGCCGATGTGGATGTTTCGGAATTGGCTCTCGGCGATGTGATCAACGTCAGACCCGGCGAAAACTTCCCGGTTGACGGTATCATCGTCAAAGGCGAAAGTGCGGTCAATCAGGCTTCCATCACCGGGGAATCTGTTCCCATTGATAAAGGCGTGAATGATGAAATCTATGCCGGTACCATGAACCTTTCCGGCAGTATCGATGTCAAAGTCACAAAACTTGGCGGCGATACCACTCTGGGTAAAGTGAAAGATATGATTCTTTCCGCAGAACGCAATAAAACTCCCATCGTCCGTATCATCGACCGCTATGCCGGTTATTATACGCCGACGATCCTCATGCTTGCAACCATTACCTGGTGGCTCACAGACGGTAACATGAACCGCGTGATTGCCCTCCTCGTTATCGCATGTCCCTGCGCCGTTGTTCTTGCTACTCCGACGACGATCGTGGCTGCGGTTGCGGCTGCCGCACGTCTCGGTATTCTCATCAAGAATGTCAGCCATCTGGAACTTGCATCCAAGATCCGCAGTGTGGTCTTCGATAAAACAGGTACTCTTACAGAAGGTCAGCTTTCCGTTGCCCGTCTGAGCCCTGCGGAAGGCGTCGATCCCTCTGAGTTGATGCAGATTGCCTATTCTCTGGAAAAGAACTCCAACCACCCGACCGCTATGGCCATTCAGCGCCTGGCAAAAGAAGTCGGTATCACAGCTCTTGACCTGACCAACTTCAAAGAAACGGCAGGGAAAGGGGTTACAGCGAAAATCGATGACAAAGAGGTCCAGGTCGGCCGTGCGGCATTTGTGGAATCCTTCGGTGTAAAACTCTCTGGATTCGAAACAAATGAAAGCGAAGGTATGAGTGTGGTCTATGTCGCTGCTGACGGCAAAGTTCTCGGCTGGATCGGATTCAAAGATAAGATCCGCCCGGAAGCAGCAGAAGCCATCCGCCACCTGAAAAAACTCGGTATCACCCGTTGCGCTATGGTCACCGGGGACCGTGAATCCGTCGCACACGCAGTTGCCAGCCAGTTGGATATTGATGATATCCGCAGTGACTGTCTGCCTCAGACCAAGGTGGAATACGTGGAAGAAGTCAAAAAGACCAGCGTGGTCGCAGTCGTCGGGGACGGTGTCAACGACGCACCTGCTCTTGCGGCTGGTGACATGGGTATCGCCATGGGAGCCATCGGCAGTGACATTGCCATCAACAGTGCATCCGTTGCCTTGATGACCAACGACCTGCGCCGTATTCCGCTGCTGATCACCCTTTCCCGCAAGACCAGTGCGATCATGAATCAGAACCTGATCTTCGGTCTGGTATTTGTGATCGGTGGTATCGTATTGTCCGTCTTTGGCAGAATGAACCCGATCATGGCAGCCATTTTCCATACCGGCAGTACCTTGATCGTTATCTTCAACAGTGCCCGTCTCGTCCGTACAGGTGAAGAATATTCCGCAGGCGAAGCACTTATTCAGAATGAAACAGAACATAAAGAGGAATAATCCATTATGGCAGAATCAACAGCAGTTATGGAAGATGTGAATCAGGAAAACGCTGCCGGTGCAGTTCCGCCCGTTGTCAGCGCAGTCGGACTTCTCAAAATCTTCCGCGATTTTTGGAACAGACCCAAAGCCAAAGCCGTTAATGATGTGGATTTCGAAGTCCGTCAGGGGGAAGTCCTCGGTCTTCTCGGGCCCAACGGTTCCGGTAAATCTACAACCGTAAAAATGCTGCTCGGATTGCTCTATCCGACCGGCGGACGTCTCACCGTTTTCGGTAAATCACCCAGAGATGTCTCCATCAAAAATGAAATCGGATATTTGCCGGAAGAAACTTATCTTTACAAGTATCTGACTGCTTTTGAAACCCTCGACTTCTTCGCATCTCTTTTCAACCTTTCCAAAACGGAACGGCAGAAACGTTGCGATCAGCTTCTCGACATGGTCGGGCTTGCTCATGCCAGAAACAGACCCGTCGGCGAATTCTCAAAAGGTATGGCCCGCCGTATCGGTCTCGCTCAGGCAATGATCAATGACCCCTCATTGCTCATTCTGGACGAACCCACATCCGGTCTCGACCCTCTCGGCTGCCGGGAAGTCAAAGACTTGATCCGCACCCTGAAAGCACGCGGAAAAACCGTCATCGTGACAAGTCACCTTTTGAGCGACGTGGAAGATGTCTGTGACCGTGTGATCATTCTCTACGGCGGTAAAGTCCGTGCCCAGGGCGCACTTTCCGATCTGCTGAAAATTGAAAAGAAAGATACCATTACCACGCCCAGCCTTCCCCCGGAAGTCATGGAACGCGTTCTTTCCATTCTCCGTGAAAATCTTCATGGCGAACAGTTCCAGGTCGATCATCCCCGCATGACATTGGAAGAATTCTTCCTGGATGTCGTCAACAAGGCTCGCGTGGAACATGTGGAAACCTTCGGTGCCCGTTCCGGCGGTAAGATTGCGGAATACCTGACAACACCCGAACCTGCTGCAGCCGGTGCCGATCTGCTGAACAAACTTGCAGGTCAGGAAGAAGTCAAGGAACAGAAACCGGCCGTCGTTCCGGAAGAAAAACCGGCGGTTGAAAACAAAGCAGCTCTTGATCAGCTCAGCCGTGATGCGGAAGCCGATGCAGCAGCAAAACGCAATGCAGAAATCCGTCAGGCTCAGAAAGAAAAAATGGCTGATGTGAACGATAAACTGTCTTCGCTCCTTTCCGGCAATAAAAAAGATGGAGAGTAAACTCACATGACAGCTTTCCTCTCAATCGTTAAACTGACATGCCGGTCTGCAATACGGTCAAACGTGTTCCGGACTCTGCTGTTCCTCCTCATCCTCAGTGTTTTGCTTGTGCCGAATACGATTAAGGGTGATGGAACAGCGATGGGCTTTATCCAGTTGATTCTGGAATACAGTCTCGGCTTTGTCGCGATCATCCTTTCGATCTCGGCAGCATGGTGTGCATGTTCTGAAATCGCTTCCGATGTGGAAACGGGACAGCTCCATCTGATTGCCGTCAAACCCGTATCGCGTGTCATTATTCTCCTCGGCAAATGCTGCGGTGTCCTGTTCATTCACGGGATTCTGCTGCTGATTTCTGCGGTCGTCGTCTATTTCTTCGTCCTGATTCAATTCAACAAGCAGGAATTCCCCGCCGATGAAAAACAGCGCGTGGAAAACGAAGTTCTCTGCGGACGCCGTCTTTACAAACCGAAACGCCCTGACATGGATCAGCTTGCGGAATTGGAACTCAAACGCCGCATGGAACGTGCCAGCGAAAGTGAACGTGCAAGAATTGCCGCTCAGCTTGGTGGTGAACAGCGTCGTGAAGTTTTTGAAGGCGTCAAAAAAGAACTCGCAGGAAAAATGGGCGAAGTTGCTCCCCGTGAAGTCATTTTCTGGGAATACGAAGCACTCCCGGATGCTTTGAATACACCGTTCTATCTCCGGTACAAAGTTTTCCCCTCGGATTCTTCTTCTCTCAACGAAAATACAACCCACGGTTCCTGGGTACTCCGTTTGATGATCCCCAAAAAACAGATTCAGCCCGGCTCCAATGAAACATTGAAACCGGAAGATTATACGGAACAGATGTATCCGCTTCAGCCGGAAGAACTCATCACCGCTGCAAACAATGAATTCGGAATTCAGGAAACGGTTGCCCGTCAGAACGGTGCACCTGCTGAAGTTTTGAAGAACATGCCTGCGGATCTTCTTGCGCAGTTGACACAGCCGCTGGTTCATAACGGTACGTTCAAAATCGGCTTCTACAACTTTGACCGGACCAACAAAACCATGAAGTTCCAGGAAGCAGACGGCCCGTTCCTGCTGGTACGGGAAACCGGATTCCTGAACAACTACATTCGCGGTTTGATTGTGATTTTCCTCGGAATCACAGCAATTGCACTGATTGCCTCTGCACTGGCAGCAGTCTTCACACTCCCCACGGCGATCTTTATGACGGTCTCCTACGGTTCTCTGTGTATCTGCTCCTCTTATCTGCTGAAAACGTTCCGGGATTACACATCCAAGGAACTGTCTTTCTTTGAAAATCTTGCACAATGGATGAGTCACGCAGTAACGTACCTGCTGATTCCCTTCCAGGATTTCTTTATGACAAGTCATCTTGCCACCGGTCAGCTGATTGAATTCGGCACCATCGGCACTTTGATTCTGCAGAATCTGATCCTGCGCGGATTCCCGCTTTTCCTCCTGGGAACTTATCTGTACTGGCGCAAAGAACTCGCCCTGGCTATGAAACGGTAAAAGAAGGATGCTTACAGAATGAAACGAATACATTTATTCTTTTTGGCTTTGGGTGTAACTGTCATCCTGCTCTTCGTCAATATCTTCGTCCGTGAAAGAATGTCGGACATCATCCGCAACGATAAACTGGTGGATGAAAGTTTTGTTGAACAGGGTGCACCTCCCCTTGTCTCCTTCACAACGGTCGCACTGGGCGGTTTCCGTGGTTTGATTGCGGACGTTCTCTGGCTGCGTTTGATCGGACTGCAGGAAGAAGGTAAATATTTTGAAATGGTACAGCTTGCCGACTGGGTACAGAAACTTCAGCCGAAATTTGCCGGTGCCTCTGCGTATCTCGGCTGGAACATGGCTTACAACATTTCTGTTACCTGTAAACGGCAGGAAGACCGTTGGCGCTGGATTCATCGCGGTATCGAAACCTTGCGTTCCGCAATCGCCATGAGCCCCAACGATCCCCAGTTGTACAAAGAACTCGGTTGGATTTATCAGCACAAAATGGGTAACGTGCTCGACGATGCACAGCGTTACTACAAATATGAGATGGCAAAGGAATATATGTTCCTTTACGGTGCTCATTATCCGGACTGGAAAGCATTGGCGGAAGCCCCTGTAAAAGAAGCAGAATTCCTCGCTCAATTCAAGCCGGACAGCAACTTCATGAAAGTCATGCAGGAAGTCAAAGAACAATATCCCGGAGTCGATGACATCCTCAAAGAATTCCGTTTGAAGAGTGATTTGCCTGAAATCTTCAAGACAAAATTGAATGAAAAAGATCAGGTTCTTCTCTCCTCCTACCTCCGGGCAAAATGGATGCGTGACCGTTACCTGTTGAATCCGAAAACCATTTATGAGATCAACAAGGAATTCGGCGATCTGGATTGGCTCACACCGGAATCTTTCGCCATCTATTGGGCATATCTCGGTTTGGCACACAGTCCCAAGAGACAGAATACCGATTGCGATCGCATGATCTTACAATCTCTCAATGTCACATTTACCAACGGCCGTATGCTGCTCCCGGATAATCAGGCAAGTATGAACTTTATTCTGGTGCCGAATCCCTCTGTTGCGGATGCGATTTACAAGCGGACAAAAGAAGTGTTGAAGCGGGAAGAAAATCCCACCTCTTTCCGTGCCGGCTACGAAAACCTGTTGAAAGACGCAACCGTTATTCTGTTCAGCTATGGACGTCAGCAGGAATCCTTCAAGTTCTACAAGGAATGGTGCAAAGAGTTCCGCAACCGGAAAGCTCAGGAAAAAGACTTCCTGCCATTCGTTCTTGCGGAATGGGAAGAAGACTTGCGTGATGGTGGCTACAAGCAGGGTAATCAGCAGATTGCCGCATTGATCCTCCGCGCCTGTGAATTGCTGGCGTATGGCGATAATGATGCCGCAGCGGCACATCTGATGCTGGCAAAACGCGCTTATGACAATTACATGGCGAACTTTACAGAAGACCGTGTAAAACTGCCTCCGTTCAATGAGATGAAAAAGAATATTGTGGAAAATCTGATTAAGAATAATCCGTCATTCGCAAAACGTCTCAGTGCGGAATTGGATAATCAGAAGGATCAGCCCAATACAACTGCAACTCAGCAGAAAGCTGTTCTCCCTGCGATTAAGTAAAAATAGAAAGTCCACAACAAAATCATGAAAGAATTGGATTTACCGGCAAATGTCCGGTTGAACGAAGATGCCGATTTTGTCAGTAACATGATGGTCGCGCTGGAGAAACGGAACGGATATTGTCCATGCCGTCTCCAGCAGACAGAAGACAATATCTGTATCTGTAAGGAATTCCGCGAACAGATGAATGATCCGGAGTTCGAAGGTTATTGCCATTGCCGTTTGTACTATAAATCCAAAGGTTGATAAGGGCAAGTTATGTACGCTTTACTTGCAGTGCTGCCGATTCTGACAGCGTTAATTTTAATGATGGGCTTCAAGATCAAGCCGGGAATTTCTTTACTGATTTCCTGGCTGATCACAGCTATTTCCGGTTTCATCTTCTGGAAGATGAGTTTTACAATCCTCGCCGCCGCCTCTCTGGTCGGGGTATCAAAAGCCGTTGATATCATCCTGATTATTTTCGGCGCGGTTCTGCTCCTGAATGTTCAGAAACAACAGGGCGCATTGCTGGCAATCAATCACTCCTTCCGCGGCTTGAGCAAAGACCGCCGTATTCAAGTCTTGCTCATTGCCTGGCTTTTCAGCGGATTGCTGGAAGGTGCGGCAGGTTTCGGTGCGGCTCCCTCCATTGTCGCTTCATTCCTTGTCGGTCTGGGCTTCCCTGCCCTGAGTGCGGTAGCAGTCGGGCTCATCGGCAATACCCTGCCCGTTCCTTATGGCGGCGTCGGGATCCCCTCTGTGACGCTGTTCCGGACATTGGAAACCGATTTGCAGCAGATGAATATTTCCCCTGTGGGCTTCAATCAGCAATTCACAGATACGTTCACCACGATTTCCGGTATTTCCGGTTTGCTGATTCCGTTCGGATGTGTGGTCATGGTCATCATGCTGTCCCGTCAGACGCGCAAATTGCGTTCTATTCTGGAAATTCTGCCGTTATCCATAGTGGCAGGTCTGGCCTATATCATTCCCTGGCGTTTGACAGCGCTTTATCTGGGGCCGGAACTGCCTTCGATTATTGGTGCAATTGTCGGATTGCCCATTTTCATTCTGTTTTTGAAAATGAAATGGTTTGTTCCTAAGCATGTATGGGATTTCCCCGAAAATGAAATCACCGTATCCGATGAAGCAGAAACAAGTGATACCCCGCTCATGCCTGCATGGAAAGCATGGCTTCCTTACATTATGCTGGCAGTTCTTCTGCTCCTGACCCGGAATGAATATCTGCCGTTCCGTGAATGGCTCAAAGAATACGGTACTTTTTACGTTCCCCACATCTTCCATGTGGAACATACCGATGTAGCATTCAATGTGCTGTATAATCCTGGATTTTTCCCGTTCTGTTTTATCGCAGGCTTCCTGATTTGCAAAGGAAGAAAGTCAAACAACTGGAAAACAGAACTGAAAGTTGTCTGGTCAACCGCAAAACAATTATTCAGCGCAGGTCTGGCTATTTTCATGGCGTTTGCCATGGTGCAGCTGATGATTTTTTCCGCTTATGTCAACCCGGAATTCCCGGGGATGCTTACCTGTATTGCGACGGAATTGACAAAAATCATGGGCAGCTGTTATCTGATTGCGGCACAATTCCTCGGCGTATTCGGGTCATTCTTCGGTGGATCCTGTACCGTTTCCAACATTCTTTTTGCCTCTCTGCAATTCCATTCTGCTCAGGCGTTGAAACTCCCGGCGGACGTGGTTCTTGCTTTGCAGAATACCGGCAGTGGGTTGGGCGGCATGATCCGTATCAGCGGTGTGATTGCATCCTGTGCAGCGGTAAAGATTGGGAATAAAACGGGGGATGTTCTCTTGTTGAACCTGATCCCTGTGGTTGTATTCTCTATTCTGACACTGATCACAGCACTATTCTGCTGCTGAAAAACACTCGCCGACAGTTGGAGTAATCACTGTCAAACCGGCATTTTTCATGTAGTCAATGGCATTTGCTCCGGTACAATGCATCAGGTATAATGTTTTAACGCCGTTCTGATGCAGATAATCGGCAGTCTGTTTCAATCGTTCCTCATCGGCATGGAGCAAATGCAAACCGCCGACGATGGAATGAACATGAATCTCCGGCGCACACTTGCGGCAATATTCCAACGTGTTGATGATTCCGGCATGACAACATCCCTGAATCAGCACACCATTTTCAAACAACATGGCCTGCTCATCGGCGATGACGTCACAACAATGTCCCTCAGGATCATGATAAAACGGCCCACCGGCAGTCTCTCCGGAAATACGCGGAATGGGACCGGTCAGATAAACACCGGGCATCATTTCCCGGAACGAATCAACCGCAATCGATTCGGCGGAATGTAAGACGCGCACCGCATCATCCGGCATGGAAATATTACTTACCGGTCTCTCCGGATGACGGCTGAAGTGCGGAACTGTGATTTCCGGTGTATGCCAGATGCGTTCCGGCATAAGCCCGGCCAATCCGCCGGTATGATCTTTATGTCCATGTGACAACACAACATCGCGGATACTTTTCAGCGCAACATTCATCAACGCGGCATTGGGCAATAATGCATCCCCTGCCCCGGTATCGAACAACATCCGATGCTCATTACAACGGATCAACAACGCCAAACCGTGTTCAGCAACAAATGGCGGCTGTGCGAGATTTTCTACAATTACAGAAATTTGAATATTCATACGCTTTTGATTTCCTCAGGAAAGAAGAATCGGCAGAGCTTCTGCACGGGCCAGTTTTGTTTCCACAGGCTCATACACGATCTGCGTTTGCGGAGATTTTGCAAGAGAACTCAACGCCCGGACTGCCAACGCCCCCTGAAATTCCGGATTCTGATCCACACTGGCGATTGACATGGAAGTAACATCACCAAATCCGGTCAATGCAATTCTGCCGGGGCAGTCCACATTACAATCGCGGGCAACGGCGGCAAGCAATTCGGCACTGCCATCGGAATCGGCGGCAATCAACGTTGTTTCCGGATATGCCTTCAAATAATGCTTCAGAAAATATGCGGCATCATCGTGGGAACCGGAATGACCATAATACGTCCGTTCTTCGTAATCCATCAACCCCTTTTCTTTCATGACCGCATGGAATCCGGAGACCCGGGGTGAAACGGGGGCATTGAGCCCGGTAACAAACCGTTCCGTACTGAAAATCAGAACATGATGATGCCCGCGCCGGAAAATTTCTTCCATCATAAGCTGTCCGCCATGGAAATTATCACTGTTGACGAACAGCAGATTATTTCTTTTGTTCACAGGAATATTGTAATAGTCAACACAAACCGTATTGAGTTCATCCGGCACGTTGGGAATACCGTACCCCATACAGATAATCCCCTGCACACCGGAATCCACGGCAAGTTGAATCCGTTCCTGCCAGTTTTCAATGTCCGGAGATTCCACAATCATCTGATAATTGCTGCGGTTACATTCAGAAATCGCTCCTTTCAATACCCGCATGGAATAGGGAGAAAGATGGAGAAAGAATGCCAGTTTATTGCAAGTCAAACGAATCCGTTCTGCAACACGCGTCCCCGCTCCGCGCACACCACGGATAAGCAAACCATCCTGAACGAGTAAAGCTACGATTTTGTTCATCGTCAACTTGCTGACATGAAACCGGCCGGCCAGATCTGCTTCCGATGGAAACTTTGCCCCGGGCTGATATATTTTCTGCTCAATCTCGTCACGTAAGACCTGATAGATCCTTTTCGTCGTCTGCATACACATCTCCTGTTAACACAGATAATATAGCATCAAAAGTGATTAAGTCAAGTTTTTCTGATTTTTTCTTATCATTCCGTCTTGATTTCTTTGGGAAAGCGTTTATATTATTTTGAAGTCTTACCCTAAAGTGATTTAACCAAAACAACAGGTGACATTATGCAATATCTTTACATGCAGCCGGATCAGATCAGACAGGCGATCGACAACAATACTCCCGTAGTTTTACCCCTCGGTGTCGTGGAATATCACGGGGAACACCTTCCCGTCGGGTTGGATTGTTTTACATGTCTCAATGCGATCGGACGTGTGGAACAGCGTCATCCGGAACTTGTCATTCTCCCGCCGTTTTATTACGGCAGTGCATCCTGGGCAGTAGCAAAACCGGAACGCAACGGAACCATTCATGTGGAATCCGAACACATTGTACCGGTGGCAAAAGATATTTTCCGCGGTCTTCTCCGGGTCGGCTTCCGCAACATTCATGCGTTTGTTGCTCACCAGACGGAAGAATTTGCCCAGGGAATGCCCACAGACCTGGCATTCCGTTTTGCTGCGAGAAATGTCATCTTTGAATTTCTCGATAAAGAAAGCGGCGAAGGCTGGTGGGGAACCGAAGAATTCAGCTCTTACTATTCCGGTTCCAACAATCCGTTCAACTGGATTCAGGTCCATCCGATCCGTACCAGAGAAGAAACAAAGAAGAAATTCAAGGGCGATCATGCCGGTCATCTCGAAACCAGTGCAGCCATGCATATCTGCCCGGAATGTGTCAACAAGGAAAAAATCGACGGCTCCCTCTGGTTCACACGCCCCGGCAAAGATGCAACTGCTGAATTCGGCGATGCCGCACAGGAAGCCGCATCAAGGGATATCGAAGCAATTCTTTTCCCCGAAGCATAAACGTTCAATTCAGGATTTGTTATGTTTTTTGACTATCATTTTCATGGTTGTGCAGGCCACAAGACCATTGAGCTGAACAGGCAGGCGTACGAAAACATTTCCCGATTCCTGCTGAATGAAGGGGAAACCGATCAGTTCCTTGCCACGTTCTCCGCAGGCCCCATTGACAATATGATTGAGTGTCTTGAGTTCTGCCGCGATCTGATGCAGGCCGATCCCCTCCCCGGAGCTCAACTTGCCGGTGTCTATCTGGAAGGTCCCTACGTCCGTCTCGCAGGCGGAATGACGGAATCCCTTCTTGCACGTCCCAATCTGAATGACGCGAAACGAATGGTTGCCGCGGGAAAAGGTATCATCCGCAACGTCACCATTGCCCCGGAACTGGATGGAGCATTGGAAGTGATCGAGTATTTTGCTTCGGAAGGAATCCGTGTTTCCGCCGGCCACTTCAGCTGCACCCCGCAACAACTCCGGGATGCAGTCAACTGCGGCTTGTGCCAAATCACCCATTTCTGCAATAATATGGAAGGTCCGCTCCTGTGCGAACGCGGCGTTTATCATACCGATGGTCCGTTTATGGAAATCCTCGCTGATGACCGTTTGACCGTCGAAATGATATGCGATGGTGTCCATGTGGATCCCCGCCTGATTAAATCCGTATTCCGGGTCAAAGGCCGGGAACGTTTTATCGCCATCACCGACGGCTGTGCTGCGACTGGAATTCCCGGCACCCGTCTACGCTTCCCGGATCCTGCCGGAACCGTTGCGGAATTTGATGTTAAAAATGGCGCGCTGTACATTGCCGACACAGACCAGTTGACCGGCAGTTTGGCTACAATGAAGAAAATTTATCATAATCTGATGGAATTTTGCGACTTCACGGCAGAAGATGCCCATTATGTATGCGCAGAATTACCACGTAAATTATCAGGAGTTATTTAATCATGTACGAAGAAATTGCAATCCGCCAACAGAAAATTGTGGATTACACACAGAAAGCCCGGTATTACAAACTGAAAGAATTGCCGGAACACGAAGCTGAAATCATCGTGGAAGACAAGGCAATTGTCCTTTGCGGCAGTCTTCTGCGGGCCTATTCTTTTGCCCGTGGACTCTGGAGAAAACGCGCAGAAATGGATCTGGGCAAAATTGTCCGTTCCGAATCCTGCGAAAAAGGCATCTGCATTGAATGCGAAGACAGAAGTTTCGTAATCACAAAGGCCTGTTCCGAATCCGAAAAAGAATGGTATTTCACATTCGATGTGACATACAATGAAACCAATGACGCCCTCTTCAAAACTCAATATTTCCTCGAAGGTGCCATCGCTGATTTCACTTACGTTTCTTTTAAGTGGATCATGCGCAATATGAACCTCCTGCCTTATCCTTTCGATAAAAAATGGAGCGATTACCTCGCACGCGGCGCAAATAACCGAATCTTCTATACCTGCTCCGGACACCTCTATTTCTCCCAGGCATATCAGGAAACCGAATTCGACCGTCTCTCCGAAGTCGATCGCGATGACACCGAATTATTCCACTCTTTCCGTCTCCGGGAACCCCTCAATGGCAAGCACACATTCCGCTTCTATTGGTTCTTCGGGACAGGTGGAGAAGAACATGCCGGCAGAATCTCCAACATCCTCTGGGAACTGGATGATTCCCCTGTCCACACACCCCAGACCGATATGGAAGATATGACCAATAAATTGTTCGAACTCTGGAAGAAATCCGAATTGTGCGATTTCGAACAAGGTGACCATTATGCTGCCCATTACTTCTCCGAATTCTTCGGTCAATTCAAAAACGGATACCGACCCCCGGATCAGTTCGGTTGCTCCTGGCTGGAATATGACCTGCTCAAAGCAAATGAATTCCTGCGCCGTTGGAAAGAAACCGGTAATCCGGAATACAGAGAACGGACAAAACGGTTGATCAATTACTATCTCTACAACCATTATGTCGGCAATACAAAACTCACGTATCCTTTCCACACCGGTAAATTCATGACCGATATCATGCCGTTCTGCGAAAAGACGGGCTGGGGCGCTCCCTTCGAAGCAGATGCCGTCGACTCCCTCGCATTGCCGGAAATGATCGATGATGCCATGGTCCTTTACAATCAGGATAAAACTCTGTTCCAAACCGATTATCCTTTTGATATCATCGAGGATGTCCTGAAACTGCAGCAGAAGGATGGTCACTTCAGACGGCTTTATCACGATGACCTCACCCCGAAAGAAAAAGCCGGTTGGATCAGCCAGTATTCCGAAACTCAGACCTGGATCCCGCCCCTCATCAAGTTGTACAATGCAACAAAAGACGAACGCCTCCGGACTGCTTATCTCAAAACCGCAGAACGCTGTATGCTCGATATCGAAGAACTCGGACTCTTCTCCATGGGTGGATGCGAAACCGACTATCCCGACCTGTGGGACGTAGATGGATACCGAACCATGTTATGGGCATTCCTGGATCTTTACGAACAGGAAAAAGATCCCATCTATCTGGAAACAGCAGAAAAAGTTCAGCTCTTCGGCAATATCATGCAGATGGGGTACAATGTGCCGCCTGTCCCCGGCACGTTCTACGATCAAATCAAATGGAAATCCAAAGGTATGATCTCCACAAGCTATTATCCCTACCCCGATTATTCCAGAACACAGTGTACCGCAACCGGTAACCAGTCTGTCGCATGGGTGGCATATCTCATTATGCGTCTGTACAAATTGACCGGTAAAAAAATCTATGCGGAACGCGCAATCGCTACATTCCGTCAGGTTATGCTGTACCGCGATGAAAAAAGTCTCGAAGGCAATCCCCACAAAGATCAGATCCTTTACAGTATCTACGAAAACAACCCGCAGATGGATGACGAATCCGGTCTCTACAAGAAGAGCTATCCGGAAAACAGTTACTCCCTCTTTATCGACTTGTATCTCTATCTGGGTAAATTGCTCCGGGAATTCGGCGGCATCCTCATCGATACCGATAAACAACATGTTTTCGGCTTGGATTGCGTCGACATCGTCTCCTGCAACTGGCAAACCGGTGAATTGTGTGCAAAGAACCTGCTTTCACGGGAACATACCACATCCATTCACCTCAATGGAAAAATGCTGCAGAAAGTCACATTCCCCGCAAACGGAACAGTCATTATTAAGTTTTAAGGACTGATTTTCTGAAAAAAAACAGTAAAATAATACGGCACAGATTTGTATTTGAACAAATCTGTGCTAATGTATTTATTATTGTTTTAACAGAAAGGAATTTATTATGGCTGATATCAGAGTTACCGTATGGAATGAGTACTATCACGAAAAAACACACGAAGCAGTAAAAAAAATCTACCCCGATGGTATGCATAATGCCATCCGCGAAGGACTCGAACTCGCCGGCGGATTCGATGTCCGTTGCGCAACACTCGAAATGCCCGAACACGGCTTGACACAGGAAGTGTTGGATAATACTGACGTGCTTTTCTGGTGGGGACATTGCAAACATGGAGATGTTGCAGACGAAATCGTTGACCGCGTACAGAAACGCGTCCTCGAAGGCATGGGGCTTGTCTGCCTCCATTCTGCACACTTCTCCAAAATCTTCCGTCGTATGCTCGGCACGACCTGCTCTCTCAAATGGCGGGAAATCGGCGAACGGGAACGCATCTGGAATATCGAACCCGGACACCCCATCGCAGAAGGCATCGGCGAATGTTTCGAATTGCCTCACGTGGAAATGTACGGCGAACGTTTCGACATCCCCACGCCGGATAAAGTTGTTTTCATCTCCTGGTACGAAGGCGGCGAAGTCTTCCGCAGCGGTGTGACATTTGAACGTGGACACGGCAGAATCTTCTATTTCTCCCCCGGTCACGAAACCTTCCCGATCTTCTACGATGAAAACATCCGTAAAGTTCTGGCAAACGCTGCAAGATGGGCTGCGCCGCGCATTATTCAGAAAATCGAATGTCCCTGCGTGGAACCGAAGGAAAATATCAAGAAAAAAGACTGATTTTTCTGAAATCATCCAAAATACCGGAAATAAAATACAAATTTCCGGTATTTTTTTGTCTTTTTTTGAAAAAAAACGCTTGATTTTTCAAATATATGTGCTAAATTATTCAGATACGTCGGAACTCTGCGACTAAACCAACCCCGTGGAGTTACGTTATACTTTAACCCAGGTTGTCTTGCCTGACGGTAAAAACAAACAGAAAAAGCCGTCCAGGTCAAAAGCGCCGGAAAGAGAAAGGCGATTGGTTATGCCGATCACAGTAAAAGATTTGTTGGAAGCCGGATGTCATTTTGGACATCAGACAAAACGCTGGAACCCCAAGATGAAAGAATACGTCTACGGTTCTAAAAATGGAATCTCTATCATCGACTTGACAAAAACGATCCGTCAGATCGGCGAAGCATGTAACTTCCTCCAGAGAGAAGTTATGAATGGCGCGAACATTCTGTTCGTCGGTACCAAACGTCAGGCTCAGCAGATCGTGAAAGAAACCGCAGAAGCTACTGGCATGTACTACATGGCAGAACGCTGGATGGGCGGTACTCTCACAAACAACGAAACAATCCGTAAATCCATCAAGAAGATGCGCGATTACGATGCAATCATCGCTAACGATGCAGCTTCCGGTCTCAAGAAAAAAGAAATCGCTCTCATGCAGCGCGATGTCACAAAACTGCACCGCGACCTCGATGGTATCGCTGATATGAAGACCCTCCCGAACGTGGTCGTCATCATCGACATCTGCCACGATGATATCGCAGTTCGCGAAGCTCGCAAACTCGGTATTCCGGTCGTCGCTATCGTCGATACAAACGGTAACCCCGAATTGGCTGACTACCCGGTCGCAGCAAACGATGACGCTGTCAAATCCATCAAGGTGATCTTCGATACATTCACAGAAGCGATCAAAGATGCTTCCGAAATCTACAAAGTAAAAGCTGCAGAAGAACGCGCAAAAGAAGACGAAGAAAAAGCAAAAGCAAAAGCAGAAGGCGCAGATAAAGCAAAACGCGCTCCCAAAGGCGAATTCTCCAAACGCGCTCCCCGCAAAACCATCCGCAAAAATGCTGATGGCGAAGCAGCTGAAAAAACAGCCGGCAACGAAGAAGCAGCGGAAGGCAAAAAGCCCGCTCGCAAACGCGCTGTGAAAGAAGTCAAAACTCTTTCCGACATCAAGAAATCTGACGTCGCAGCTGAATAATCATTAACCATTACCTTTAAGGAGATAATAAAATGGCTGTAGTAATTACTGCTCAGATGGTAAAAGAACTCCGCGATAAGACCGACGCCGGTATGGGCGATTGCAAGAACGCTCTCGTTCAGACCGAAGGTGATATGCAGGCTGCTATCGATTACCTGCGCAAAGCCGGTATCGCTAAATCCGAAAACCGTCAGGACCGCGCAACAAAAGAAGGTACAATCTGCACTGCAAGCAATGGCAAAGCAGCTGTCATGGTTGAAATCCTTTGCGAAACTGACTTCGTTGCTAAAAACGAAAAGTTCCTCGAATACGCAAAAGAAGCTGCTATGCGCGTCCTCAACGCCACTTCCGGCGAAGGCGATGTCACTGCTGCCGGTCAGGCTCTCGAAGCTGAAGAACTCGGCGCTCTCTTCGCTAAATTCGGCGAAAAGATGGTTCTCAACCGCGCTCTCCGTATGGAATCTGCTAACATCGTCGCTCCCTACGTTTACAACGGCAAAATCGCTCTTCTCACCGAAATCGAAGGCGAAGCTGATGAAACTCTCCAGAAACAGATCGGTATGCACATCGTCGCTTACAAACCCATGTACGTCCGCTCTTCTGAAGTCCCCGCTGATGTGATCGAAAAAGAAAAACAGATCGGCGCTGCTCAGCTGGCTGAACAGGGTAAACCCGCTGCTATGATCGAAAAGATCATGGGTGGCAAAATCCAGAAATGGTTCGGCGAAATCTGCTTCGAAAACCAGGCTTGGATGTTCGACGACAAGAGCACATTCAAGAAGCTCTATCCCAATGTGAACGTTGTTCGCTTCGTTCGCTGGGTCTGCGGCGAATAAGCCCCATCAGTTTTACTGATACTTTCAAAGAGTCTGCCTGAAACGGCAGGCTCTTTTTTTATGCCTTCGCCCGACATCCGGGCACAAAAAAAACGGCATCGGAACAGCGGACAAAAGCCGCAGTCCAATGCCATTTTTTTAATTATGAAAAGTCAGTTTACAAGACTTTTGCAAAGAATTCCTTTACGCGGGGATTGTCAGATTTATGAACCAGTTCATCCGGTGTGCCGGTGGCAATCACCCTGCCCTGATCCATAAAGACCATACGGTGTGCAACTTCGCACGCAAATCCGATTTCGTGGGTCACAACAATCATGGTCATACCTTCCTGAGAAAGCTCTTTCATCAAAGTCAAAACTTCGCCGACCATTTCCGGGTCAAGAGCAGAAGTGGGCTCGTCAAAAAGAATCACTTCCGGCTCCATGGCAAGCGCGCGGACGATAGCAACACGCTGTTTCTGACCGCCGGAAAGCTGCATGGGATAAGCTTTTGCTTTATCTGCCAATCCGATACGGGCAAGAAGTGCATCCGCCTTTTTTGATGCTTCTGCGCGGGACATAATATGATTCTTAACCGGGGCAAGCATAATATTTTCTTTAATTGTCAAATGGGGGAAAAGATTGAAATGCTGGAACACCATCCCTGCTTTTGCACGGTAAGCATCCAGTTCCCGTTCGGAGCCGCCAATGCGTTTTCCATTGAAAATAATCTCGCCGGATGTAGGCTTTTCCAGAAAATTCAGACAACGCAGAACAGTACTTTTACCGGAACCGGAGGGACCGACAATAAAGACGGCTTCCCCTTTTTTGATGGTCAGCGAGACATTATCAACGGCACGCAAAGTGGAAAATTCTTTGACCAGATCTTTAATTTCAAAAATTGTATTACTCATTTCTCTTCAATCCTTTCTCCAGAATACCGAGCAGTTTGGTAAAGAGGATCACAACTGCCAGATAAATCAATGCAACGGCAATCAGCGGCATGAATGCATCATACGTCTGACTGCGGATAATATCCCCGCCCTTGGTCAAATCCTGCAGCGCAATATAACCGGCAACGGATGTTTCTTTCAACAACACAATGAATTCATTCCCCAAAGCCGGCAGCACATTCTTGAATGCCTGAGGCAGAATCACCAGGAGCATTACTTTGGAATAAGAAAGACCGAGACTGCGTCCCGCTTCCATCTGTCCCTTGTCGATCGACATAATACCGGACCGGATGATTTCCGCCACATATGCGCCGGAATTGATACCGAAAGCAATGATACCGACCAACACTTTGCTGACATCCAATTTGCTGAAAATCACAAAATAGATAATCAACAGCTGAACCACAACCGGAGTACCGCGGATCACGGTCAGATACAAATGACAGATCATATTCGGAATTTTCAGCTTCCCGGTCATGTCATGAGTACTGCGGATGACAGCCACAAAGAAACCGAGAACCACCCCGACAACCACAGCAAAAAAGGACATGAGAATGGTGTTCCAGAAACCGAACACCAGGTACATATACCGTTTATCTTTGATGAAGTTCAATTCAAAGGAAGATTTGATTTTTGCGAAAAATCCTTTTTCTGCATCCGGAGATACAGTCGTACTCTTCATGTTTTTATATTTTTCAATAATCTCATTGACCGTGCCGTCATCCAGCATCTTTTTCAACTCGAAATTGATTTCATTGCGCAGTTTTTTATTTTCTTTCGCAATGGCAAAAGCATATTCTTCACCAGTCAACGGTTCTTCCAACAGTTTCAGTTCGCCGGGATAGGAACGGACATGAATCTTTGCCGGTTCCGCATCCAACACAACCGCATCGATTTTATTTTTACGCAATGCTGCAACAGCCAATGCACCGTTATCAAAACGGTTAGGCTGACTTTTCTTGTAATTCTCTGTAACGAAAAGGTCGCCGGTTGTCCCCTGCTGTACACCGATTCGTTTGCCTTGCAAATCATCTTTTGTCTTGATCTGGGAATTATTGGCAACAATGATCAGCTGATATGCCTGCACGTAAGGATGAGTGAAATCGATCATCTTCTTACGGTCTTCCGTCACCGTGATACCGGAGGCGGCAATGTCTGCTTTTGATGTGCGGACAGCCGTAATGATCGCATCGAATTTCATGTCGATAACCTGCAAATCGTAGCCGAGACGGTCTGCGATGGTGCGGACGAGTTCCACATCGATACCGGTGATTTTTCCATTTTCGTAAAATTCATAAGGCGGGAATGTGGCTTCCGTTGCCATTTTAAGAACTTTGCGTTCTTCCTTTTCGCCGCAAGCGGTGGTGCATACGGCAAGCATTATCAGGAATAAAATCCGGATAAAAGCTGACATTGTTTTTTTGTTTTTCATTTTGTTGTTTCTCTTATTTATCTTATTGTTGTTCGTATTTCTCATCCAAACCGGCAAAGCGGCAAAGTTCGTCAAAACGCCGGAGTGCGTCCGCCCCGAATTTTGCCTGCGATGCCCGCACACGTGCAAATGATTTTTCCTGCAGATTACCGGACTTGGAGAAAAATTTATCTGCCAGACAAATCAATTTTTCCTCCGCCGTTTCCGGCAGAAAATCCTGCATCGGCAATGGCAATCCCTGCTTGCGGATATCCTCCGCCGTCAAACCGGAACCGGTATGCCGTTCACAAATCCGGGCATAAGGTTCCAAAGAGGAATCCAATTCCCGGAGCATGGTCGCACCAATCACGCCATGACACAGATAATGTTCCGTCCCATAGCAAAGAATATCCGGCGCATGACAGCGTCCGATACCGATATCATGGAGCAGCGCACCATTTTCTGCAAATGCCAGATCAATGGAAACGGGGCAATATTTTTCCGCAAGAAAACGCACCTTATCCCGCACCTGCTCACTGTGTTTCAACAGCAGTTGGCGCAATGGTGTATCTTCCGGATAAAAATGCCGGATAATATCAAAAGCATCTGTCATAAAATCTCCATAATTATAAGAGTGGTAATATATCACCGAAACTTGAATGTTTCAATTAAAAATTCAATATTTCAAAAAAAAATAAGTTTTGATGGCAATTTTATCCAAAAAGCTGAAAAAAATCCTCTTTTTTCCGTTTTTTTTTCATTTTCGGACACTTTTTTTCTTGACATTAAGTAGTCGAAATGCTATTATTACAACAGAGTGATATATACTTTGATATATAGTGACAGAAAGCAGGTATCATGGAAAACAAATATCAACAGATCGCAATACATATCAGAAATGAAATTATTGCCCTGGCGATGGATAATTCAAAACTCCCCGGCATACGGGAACTTTCGAAGCATTTCAATGTCACTGCAATCACGTTGCGGAAGGCTTTGAAAATACTCGAAGACGATGGCTTGATCGTTATCCGTGGGACAGGCACGTATCTGACCGAAAAGGCAAAAAAGGAAAAACGGTTTCTGAATTTCGGTTTGCTGAATTATGATATATTCTCCCTCAGCACGCCCTATATCAACCGGATCTGCCGGGGATTCAATTCCTACCTGGAAGAGCATGAGTACGGCTATCTCCATCATCTCTCCCTGCCCACAACAGAAAAATATCGCAAAGCCGGTTTCACCCGAATCTGCAACATGATAGAATGCGGGTTGATTAACGCTTTGGCTGTCACAATTCCTCTGAAAACGGAAGAATTGCAGCGATTATGCGAACTGGGCGTACCACTTGTAAATATCAACCGACTGTCACTGGAACATCCGTATGTGATGGAAGATGCACAGGAAGGTGCAGCCATGCTTGTCCGTTCCATTCTGAAAGCCGGCGGAAGCAATCCCGTTATTCTTGCTCCGGTGGAAATCAAAGATAACGTACTTCTGGGATCGGATGTTGTCCACTTGATCCGGGAACAATTGAGCATCAACGGCATTCCCAAAGAAGCACAGCACCTGTTCCGTCTGGAAACGGAAGAACTTTTGCCCGGCGCAGGGAGTGCGTATCTGACGGAGATCATGACGAAACATCCGGAAATCGACTGCATGGTTGCCCTTGGCGATACCCTGATCCGGGAAACCGTACATTTTCTCCGGATGCAGAAATGCAATATCCCATTGATAGCCTATTCCGACGAAGAACCGGTGGATGGCGCATACGTAATTGCGCCGCCGCTACGTCAGATAGGACGTTGTGCCGCAGAAATGTTGATACAACAGATCATGTCCGGCAAGAACATTTCAACAGGAATCAAACTCAAACCATATCAATTATAAAGAAAACAGGAGACAGAAACCATGAAACAAATGCAGAAATTCACACTCATTGAATTGCTGGTCGTCATCGCCATTATTTCTATTTTGGCGGCAATGCTTCTCCCCGCATTGGGAAAAGTCAAAGCGATCGGTATGGAATCCACCTGCCGCAGCAATCAGAAACAGATCGGGCTGGCGTACACACTTTACGGCAACGATTACAAAAGCTATCCTCTCCACACCTCACTCAATGGCTACCGCTACAGATATCATGAAATGCTGGGGGCGTATGGACTTCAAAACAAATCAAAATCTTTCATGTGCCCCTCCCCCAACACGCAGAATAAAGCCAGCGACCAGAAGAATTACGGCTGCTTCGGTATTAATGGCAAACTGGGCAATACAACACCTGACAAAGTCCAAAAAAATGATACAAAAACTCCGGTAACAGCAATCTTCATCCTGCTCGACTCAAAACAGGTAGATGTTTGGACAAACGGGACGTTGTTCTCCAACAGTTGGGGACGCCATGATCGGGGTGTCAATTTCCTCTTTATTGACGGACATTCCCAGAAACAGCTGCGTCGCTCCGTTTACAACAATCAGTTGGATTTTAACGGCGGCAGCAAAACAACAATTCTGTTTTAATTCATAATAACATAATAAGGAACACAAACCATGATGAAACTCAAACAACTCTTATTGTTGTCCGCGCTGATGGCGATCCCACTCGCAGCGCAGGATAATGCAGCGAAAAATCTGTTGATGAATCCGGATTTCAAAACCGCAACGGAACCCGGCTACCCGGATTTCTGGGATGGAGCCAGCGGATGGCTCCCCGGTACTCATACGCTTCTTGAAAACGGTTTTATCAAAGACACCAATACCATGTGTCTCACAATGATGGGGAAAAGTGAAGTCAAATACTTCACAGGCAACTACGGCTGGTCTCCCGGAAAACCCGGTCTGCCCTACACATTCTCCGTTTATATGAAAAGTGAACCGGCGGGTGCTAAAGTAAAATTCGGCAGCTTCCGTTTCAAAGAAGAAACTGTCACCGTCACCGGCGAATGGAAACGTTACACTGTCTCCGGACCGCTGACAAAGCTCGGTGGTTTCAGCGGACGCTTCCTCAAGCCGGAAATCATTCTTCTGCCTTGCGAAAAAGGTACAAAACTGTACATCAACGCTCCCATGCTTTCCCGTACCGCCGGAGCCGTTGACTTTGTGAACTCCAACAAACAGAAAGCGGCTGAAAAACCGGCGGCAAATCTTCAGGATTCTCTTGTTGCATTCTGGCGTTTGGATAAACTGGATAACAAACAGATTGCAGACCAGACCGGTAAAGGTATGAAAGGTAACGTTGTCGGCCCCTACAAAGTCGGCGAAACAAGTCTCGGCAAAGGAATGCTTTTCGATGGTACAAACTATGTCGAATTCCCCTACGATCCCGCACTGGATATCAAGAATAACGAAGTGACAGTGGAACTCGTTCTGAAACCGGCCCCGGCAAAAAGAATGGAAATCCTCAACTATCGTATGCATTGGGGTGGCTATGCATTGATGATCAATTACAACAAATATGCTCCCCATTTCGGCGGTTGGAAAACGTTCTACACCTCTCAGCCGCTCCCGGAAACCGCTCACGTTGTCATGACATATAAGAAATCCCATGGTTATTTCTATTACAACGGCATTCTGGAAGGCAGTAAACTTTTGAACGCCACACTGAAAGAAAAAGAAGGCAAAAAACCGTTCGTTGTCGGCGGATTCGATATCTATAAGCCGAAAATCGGATATAAAACCTATCCCACATTCAAAGGCGTAGTCAGCTACGTGAAAGTATACAACCGCTGCGCAACGGACAGCGAAGTCAAGGAACTTTACAAAAACAGACAGGAAAACATGAAATGATGAACATAAAGTCTCTCTTCACATTGGCTCTCGGAGTCTCTGCTCTCTCTCTCGCAGCAGCTCTCCCGACCGCAAAAATCAATAATATCGTCGGCGATAAATTCCCCAAAGTCGACGGCAGACTGGATGCCGAAGAATGGAAAAATGCCACCCGTCTGGGCGAATTTGTGGATGCCTCCACCGGCAAAAAAGCAATCAATCAGACAGAAGTTTACCTGCTGAAAGATAAACACGTTCTGTATATCGGCGCAAAATGCTATGATAAGGAAATGGATAAACTTTCCGGCAAAGACTGGTTTGAAATTTTCTTCGCCGATCCGGATACAAAAATCTATTATCACTTCTTCCAGTTCACAAACGGCGGAACCGGTCAGGATGGCAGCCCCGGCGTATTCCTTTTCGGAGCTCCCCACTGGCAGGCGAAACTCACAAAACATGCAGACCGTTGGGAAACAGAAATTGCCATCCCGTTCTTCAATCTCTCTCCGGATTACATGAACGTGGATAAATGGCGTTTCAATATCTGCCGTCAGAAAGTTTCCGGTCAGAAAGAAAATACCCAGTGGTCCTGCACCAACGGTTATTTCCATGTACCCGATAAATTCGGCTGGCTCACCGGCATGAAAGAAATGGACTTTGTCCCCTACGTTGCTATTTCCCAGCGGATCCGTGATGAAAAAACAGAAAGCTACAAGCTGCCTACCTATTTTCTTCTCGACCGTTCCTACTACACAACCGAAAAACAGGCAAACGTCATGCTGTGTCTCGATTCCGAAACGCAGCAGAAGCTTGCAGGCAAAGGCAAAGCCGTCGTCACTTTCCGCGGTAAAAACATCAATATGAAACTTGATGCCCGCAATCTGAAATCTTTTGCCGCATTGGATATCGCCGACCTGGCTCCCGGTAAATATCCGGTCACACTCAAATTGACCGGTAACAAAGTCAACAAGACTTTCACAAAGGAACTGGAAAAACTTCCGCCTTCCAACAGTGAAACAAAAGTCAACCGCTTCACACGCCTTCTGATGGTCAACGGCAAACCGTTCATCCCCCTGATGTGTGAAATTATGGTCTACCGCACCAGACTGCCTGATAAAGCTGCACCGGCGAATGCACTGGAAATTCTGGCTCGGGAATCCGGCTTCAACACATTCTGTCTCTGGTGGACTCATAATAAAGACGTGATATCCATCTTCGATAAAGAAAATACCATGGTTGTCCCCGGCATTGTCGACATCGCAGCAAAGAAGCCCCCGCGTGAAGAAAAATATACAAAAGTGGTCAACACTTACAAGAATTTCCGTAACGTCATCGGCTACGTCATCGCGGACGAAGGCAACATCGGCGGAACGGAAGCCGAATACATCAAGAATTATAAACTGATCAAGAAACTGGATCCCTATCACCCTGTATTCCGTAACGAATCCGGCTGGACAATCGGTTATGGCGGCCCCGGCGGATTGGATACCACAGATATCTTCTGCGGTGGCTATGGAGGTGCAAAATCAGCTAGAGCCATCTGTCTCGATGCAATCCCCCACGGTAAGCCCGCATTCCTGCTGACAGCCGCATTCGGTATTCCGGAAAAACACAGATATCTCTCCGGCGCAGAAACCATGAGCTGGGTCTATCAGATTCTGATCAACGGTGCCACCGGTGCATTCTGGTGGGGCGCACACAGCGGACAGCAGCCCATTGCATCCTTCTGGAAAACAGCCCGTCAGCTCCGCAAGGAAATCGATATCCTGACTCCCGTATTCAATACCATCGATCCGGTGTCAGACGTCACTTGCAGCAATGAAAATGTGACCTCCGTCTGCCGTTATCTGGATGGCAAATACTATCTGATCACAACGAACCTGCATCAGGATCCGGAAAATGCTGTCTATACTCTGAACGGCATCAAAGACGTTGCAAAATACAAAGCAAAAGATCTTTTCGGCAACCGGAAAATCACGGTCAAAGACGGTAAATTGAATTTGCAGTATGCTCCCTGGGAACGGATTGTGATCTGTTTCGAAAAATAAGCCGTAAGTAAGAAAGACCTGTAAAATGAAAAAGAAAATTTGCAACATTGTCAACTTTATCCGTCTGGAAGACCACCGGATGCCTCACATTGAGCATTTCGAACCGGTCATAGAACAGATGAAATTGACGAAAAAATATAACTTTCCCGCAACCTGGCTTCTGCAATTCGATGCATTGAAAGCCGGTCCCTATGCCGATTTCTTCAAAAAAGAAATGCCCGAATCTCATGAAATCGGTCTCTGGCTGGAAATCAACCGGATGCATTGCGATGCCGCAGGAATCGAATTCCGCGGAAGAGACGGCGTCAACTGGGATCATCACTCCCAGGCATCTCTCACCATCGGATACCGCCCCGCCGAACGGGAAAAGCTGGTCGATACCGCTATGGCACTTTTCCATGAAACATTCGGCTATTATCCCCGCAGTGTCGCAGCGTGGTATATTGACGCCTACACCCTCGGCTATCTGGAAGAAAAATATCACATCAAAGCCACATCCAATTGCCGCGATCAATGGGGTACCGATGGATATTCCATCTGGGGCGGCTTCTGGGCAGGCGCATATTATCCTTCCAAAGTCAACGCGAACCTCCCCGGAGAATCCGCGGCGACACAGATCAATGTTCCCCTGTTCCGCATGCTCGGCAGCTGTCCGGTCAATCAGTACGACTGCGCACTCGGCGATAACGGTCAGGGTGTGACGACCCTGGAACCCACCTGCTGCAAAGACAAGGTCTGGATGGATAAACTGTTCCGCAACATGTTTGATAATCTCAGCACCGATTACTCCTACATTCAGATCGGACAGGAAAACAGTTTCGGCTGGCCCCGCATGAAAGAGGGCTATGAAATGCAGATGGAAACTCTCGCATGGTACGAAAAGAATGATGATGTGATCGTTATGACCATGGGCGACACCGGCGAATGGTATCTCAATACTTATAAAGAAACCGTTCCCCTGTCCATCGTTGCATTGGAAGACCCCTGGCCGGCACACCGTCAGACATTCTGGTTCAATACTCGTTATTACCGTGTCTCCCTCCTTCGCAGCGGGGATTCTCTGGAATTGCAGGATCTCCATTGTTACAGCGACCGTTACGCAGAAACTTATCTCAAACGCCGTTGTCACACCCATGCCATGATCACTGATGCATTGCCCATTACCGAAGGCTTCCTGCATCAGAAAAACGGCATCCCCGCCAATATGAAGATTCAGATTCAGGAAAACGGCAGCTGGAAGGATTTGACCAGCACAGATTGCAAGGCAGATTCCTCTGTCCATGATCAGCTCTCAGTCGCATTCGGCCCGCTCCTGTGGAAATTCAACGCCACATCCATCGAGTTGATGATGAATGAAAATATCCAATGGCGTATCGTCATGCCCTATCATAAAGACACCCTTGTGACAGCGGTACGGGAAAAAATCTCCTACTGCCACAACGGCTGCCCCTTTGATATGGGACTTTACGGCATTGATAATGTGGAAATCACAGAAGAAAACCTGATCCTCACCCCCCTGCCCTCCTCCCCCGTCCGGTTCTTCCCGGGATAAACAAAATAAAATTAATCAGCGGCTGCCCGTCCAACCGACAGCCGCATAAAAAAAATCACCATCTCCAAGTTAATTAAAACTTTCGGAGATGGTGATTTTTTTGTGCCCTCAGACGGCGCACCGTCTGAAGGTTATCACAGTCTTATCAGGCGAGGTAAGCCTGAACTTTTTCAGCAACAGCTTCGGGAGTGAAACCGAATTCTTTTGCGAGGACTTTGTACGGAGCGGATGCACCGAAGTGATCCAGACCGATTGCAAGACCTTCCAGACCGATGAACTGGTACCACATTGCAGTACGTGCAGCTTCGATAGAAACACGTTTTGTGCAAGAGGGCGGCAACACAGAATCACGGTAAGCTTTATCCTGTTTTTCGAATGTTTCCATAGAGGGAACAGAAACAACACGGACTTTCTTGCCTGCCTGACGCAGAATTTCTGCTGCATCGAGAGCCAGGTTGACTTCAGAACCGGATGCCATCAGAATGACTTCGAAACCTTCTTCGCAGGAGAGAACATAAGCACCCTTGGTCACGTCGATCTTCTTTGCCTGCTCTTCTGTGAAGGGACGCAGATCCTGACGGGTCAGGAGCATAGCAGCAGGTCTGTCACCCTTGAGAGCAGCAGCCCAGCAGTGTGCAACTTCGTGTGCTTCAGCAGGACGGTATACTGTGACACCGGGGATGCTGCGGAGCATTGCGAGCTGTTCGATGGGTTCGTGTGTGGGACCGTCTTCACCGACGTAGAAGGAGTCGTGTGTGAAGATGTACATCTGCTGGAGGTTCTGGATACTTGCCAAACGGATAGCCGGTTTCATGTAGTCAGAGAAGACAGCAAATGTAGATGTGTAGGGGATGGTTGTGCCGAAGAGAGCCATACCATTGCCAGCCATACCCATTTCAAGTTCGCGGATACCATAATGGATGTTACGGCCTGCGCGGTTTTCAACGGAGAATGCAGGTTCGTTCTTGATGTCACTCTTTGTGGAGGGAGCCAAGTCAGCAGCACCGCCAGTGAATGCAGGAACGAGTTCCGCAATCTTCTGGAGGATTGTGCCGGAAGATGCGCGGGAAGCGATCGGTTTGTCAACGGGAGCTGCAGCAAGGAGCTGTTCCAGGATGTCTGCGGGAACTGTTTTGCCAACCAATGCGTTGTACAGATCTTTCTTGTTGGAGGAAGCAATGAATGCCTGGAATTTAGCTTCATCAGCATCCGCAGCTTTTACCAATTCTGCCTGACGTGCTGCGAGCAATTCTGCAACAGCTGCAGGAACGGTGAAGGGAGGTTCGGTCCAGCCGAGGTTGACTTTGGTTGCTGCGAGTTCTTCTTCGCCGAGGGGTTCGCCGTGAGAGTTGGCTTTCCCCTGCTTGTTGGGAGAACCAAAACCGATAGAGGTCTTACCGATGATGATTGTGGGACGGCCGTCGGAAACAACAGCTTCTGCCAGAACTTTGTCGATCTGTTCGAGGTTGTTTGCATCTGCGCAAGTAAGTACGCGCCAGCCGAATGCAGCGAAACGTGCGCCAACATCTTCGGAGAATGCAAGGTTGGTGTTACCTTCGATTGTGATGGAGTTGCTGTCGTAGAAGAGAACGATGTTATCCAATTTCAGGTGACCTGCGAGAGAAGCAGCTTCGGAGCTGTTACCTTCCATCATACAGCCGTCGCCGGAAAGAACGAACATTTTGGGAGCGAAAACGCTTTCAGCACCGAGGCGGGCTGCAAACTGTTTTGCTGCAATAGCCATACCGACTGCGGAACCGAAACCGCTGCCGAGAGGACCAGTTGTCACATCAACACCGGCTGTGTGGCCGAATTCCGGGTGACCCGGAGTTTTGCTGCCCCACTGACGGAAGTTCTTCAGTTCATCCATGGAGAGGCCGTAGCCGAAGAGATGGAGAAGAGAATACATCAGCATGGAACCGTGACCGGCGGAGAGGATGAAGCGGTCGCGACCGAGCCAGGACGGATTCTGGGGATTGTGACGCATGTATTTGTACCAAAGAACCATTGCGTAGTCAGCGCAGCCCATAGGCATACCGGGGTGACCGGATTTGGCTTTCTGAATGGCTTCGGCAGAGAGGATGCGGATGGTATCCGCAGCGAGACGGAGTTTCTGATAATCTTCAGACATGTTTCTTTCTTTCCTTCTTGTTGTTAGTTAGAGAAAAAAATCTACATACAACATACCACGCTTTTCAAAAAAAACAAGTTTTTCTTGTAAAAATATTGCGCATTTTTTTGTTTTTATAGTTGAATTAAACTATTATTATGCTAAAGTACGCTGAAACAACACGAAAGATGCATCAATTTTAGCAGGAGTTATTTTCTATGAAAACACGCCTTATGCTCGTCCCCTCTACTCACTGGGATCGCGAATGGTATAAACCACATGCCGAATTCGGCGTACATCTGACGGAATTGTTTGATACCGTACTGTCAAAACTTGATTCCGGGGAATTATCCAATTTCCATACCGACGGACAGGCCGTCATCGTCGAAGATATTCTCGCTCTCAAGCCCGAATGGAAAGAAAAAATCGCCGATTACGCAGCAAAAGGCAAACTGGAAATCGGACCGTTCTACTCCCTCGCTGATATGTACATTCCTTCCGGCGAATCCTTCCTCCGCAACTTCTTCTGCGGAACGGAAATCGTCCGCTCCCTCGGCGGCACTCCCGGAATCCCTTACGCACCGGATGCTTTCGGACATAACAGCGATATTCCTGCCATCATCCGTACGGCCGGATTCGATGCCTATTTCTTCTGTCGCGGTCTCGGGACTCAAATGGATCCGCCACGCGCCGAATTCGTCTGGGCTGATAAATCCGGACAGTACAAGATTCTCGGTCTCGCCGGTATCGTTGACATCTTCAAAGATAATGGTGATTGGGTTTCCGGCGCCTACGCTCTCGCTATGAATATGCCCAAAGACAAAGAGGAATTCTGCGAAAGATTGCGTCTTTTCATGCGTTATCTCCGCAAATATTCCGATCTGCCCGTACAGCTCGCCATGAACGGCAGCGATCACCTGCTGCCCGAAGATCATCTCGCCGAACGTTTGGAATATTTCGCAAAACAGGATGACGATTTCACCGCAGAAACAACCACCATGGCAGAATATGTTTCCGAAGCATGGAAAGCACTCGATATGGATGCCCTTCAGAAAATCACCGGCGAACTCACATACGGTCGTTTCCTCTGGGTCGTCACAGAAACAGGCAGCTGCCGTACCGAACTCAAAATCCGGAACGATCTCTCTCAATTCAATCTGACTAAGGTCATTGAACCGGCTCTTGCCGCCGCTCCGGAACATTTGCGCGGAATCTATCAGCCACACCTGGATCATGCCTGGAAAATGCTGCTCCAGAATCAGACACACGACAGTCTCCCCGGATGCAGTCCCGACCCCATCCATCGGGAAATGCAGGTCCGTTTTGATCAGATCGAATATTCCATGCAGCCGGTCATCGACCGTCTGCTCCGGGTCAAAGCAGGAATCACAGAGCCCCGTAAAATCATGCCGAAACCGGATGCCGAAATCATAAATGCCGTTGTCACTCACTGTGCCCCCGCTGCGGACGGCTCCAAGATTTGGAACTTTACTGTCATCTGCCCGGTAAATATCAATTTGAATGATTATGAGCTGATCGATGATAAAGGCAACAAATGGGATTTCATTCTCATCGAAACCGCCCCGGCATCGACCACAAACGGCCCGTTCATCCCCTCCGGTGCCGGTTTCCGGGATTGCAGCAAATTGAACATCTATACAAATCTGCCCATCGACGGCGGCTGGTCTTCTGCCAATATCACGTTCCGGAAGAAAACAAATGCAGTTGCAGAAAACAATAACAATTTCCGCTTCCCGGTCACCGTCTCCAACGGCAAACTGGAACTCGATTTCAATTCTGCAAAAGTTTCCGATTTCTTTTCCTTCGCCGATATGCAGGATAAGGGCGACGAATACATGTTCTTCAAAACCGAAGATGCCCTCGTCCGCACCAATACAGAATGGAAACAGACCGGCAGCATGATTCGCGGCGATCTCTATATGATCGACTTCGAAACATCCCTCGCCCTGCCCGCATCCATTCAGGAAACAGAACTCAAGGACGTCACAGTCAAACTCAAAGTCCTCGGCTCCATCAAGGACGATTCTTTCATCACCATGTGGGAAGTTGACAACACAGCAAAAGATCATCGTCTCCAGCTCAAGATCAACACCCCCTTTGCGTTCGATGAATATTGCCGTCAAACCCAATTCCAGCACCTCATCACCCCGACAGCAAAAATGGATGAGCCGGATCCGTGGCGTCAGAAAACAGAACCGATCCGCCGCAATCACGGTTTCATTTCCATGAATAAGGGCGAACAGAATTTCACCATTCTCCCTCTCGGTCTTCACGAACATGCAGTCGATGGCAATTCGGTCATGCTGACACTTTTCCGTGCAGTGAGCACTCTCGGCTGCAGCGGTGCCGGCCCCATCATCTACACACCGGATGCCCAGTCTCAGTGCCTGCGGAAATTCACGATTGCCTTCTCTTTCAGCGGTAATGCAGAAAAGACCAACGCCCAGTGGCATAACATGGATCGCTTACTGTTTGCAGGCAACGGCGTGATTATTCACCCCGAACTGACGCCGGACAATATCACCGGCTGTGAGCTCAAAATGGATTCGGAAACATTGGTTATTTCCGCACACTATTATGACAAACAGCTGCAGAAAAACATTATCCGTATTTTCAACCCAACCAGTCTCGATGGCGTCGGCTCTCTGACCGGCAAACTTGCTCCGGCAAACTTGCAGAAAGTCCGTTATGACCGTGGTCTCCCGATTCTTTGTGACGAAACCATTGCGTCACAGGGCATCACCTTGAAAAGCGGAGAAATTGCAACATTCTGCGTGTGATGTGAAGTCAACAAAAAGAGCGGAGACATCTGTAAATTTCCGCTATATCATTCTGAATCCGGAACTTGAAAAAAAATTCTTCAAGTTCCGGATTTTTTTATCGAACTGAAAAATTTCATAAAAAAAGTGATTAAAAAACAAAATTCTGTTGATTTTAAAAATTAGTATGATATATTAAAGTGATTTTTTTTTCGCATAAAAAAATTCAATCACTAACGTTTATTCGGTAACAACCTGAAAAAACAATCAACCAAAGGAGGTCTTGAAATGAGACTCAAAACCCAAAGCTGTATCCTCGGATTCACAGCAGCCGCACTCCTTCTGGCATTGCCGGTGCATGCCGCGGAGGGACAAGAAGAAAAAGTACAGAAAATCACGTTTGTAGAAGACGATGCCCAGAAAAACATGGCAACGAAAATCTACGAACTGAAAAACACAAAAGCAGCTGACCTGGCTCCGTTTGTCCGCGGTGCTGTCCTGCGCTTCACAGGCGATTCTTCCGTCACTTGCATGGCTGACGGTAAACGCGAACTGTTGATCGTCTCCTCCGGCGAAAACATTTTCGAATATGTCGATCAGATCATTGCTGCTCTCGACCGCAAATCCGCTAAAAATAAATATGGCTCCAACATCACCGGCAACGGTATCGCTTACGGTTTCTATACTCCCAAATTCCGCGGCGATAAAGGTATGCTCGATGTGATCGTGGAAGGCGAAGTCGCCAGCCCGAAACAAGATGCCGAAGTGAAATTTGACAGCAAACGGAATCTTTTCTACTTCAAAGATACTCCCTCCCGCGTCAAATCCATCAAAGAAAAAATCGCATGGCTTGACCGCGAAATCCCCCAGGCACGTGTCGATATGGCTGTCTACGAAATCAGAGAAAGCGATCTGAAAGATATCGGTATCGACTATCTCGCATGGAAAAACGGTCCCGGTCTCAATCTCTTCTCCGCCGGTCTGGAAACTCTCTACCTCCGCAGCACAGAAAAAGTTCTTCAGGAACTCGCTAAACAGGGGCTCAACCTGACAAGCAATATGACTTACGGCTTCGGCGGCTTCTACACAGCTCCCGCATTTGATATGAGCTTCCTCCGCCTCCTCCAGCAGGATGGCAAAGCGACTTTGAGCGCAACTGCATCTGTTATGATCTCAAACGTTCCGGACAAAATGTTTGCGGTCGGTTTCTCTCCCGAATATCAGAATCTGACTAAAGATGAAGATCATGTTTCCTCCGTTGCAGTCGGAGAAAGCGCCATCTTCAGCATGCTGCTTTCCAATGCTATCATCACCAATGATAAAGCAGGCAAAGTCAATTTCAATTATGAACTGAAACATGCCAATGTTGTTGAACGCAACAACTATGGTAACGAAATCCTTGACAAAGCGGAATTCTCTTCCAGCGCATCCATCCCCATGAATCAGGAAACGATCCTCGTCAAATGGGAAAAAGTCAGCAAGGTCGAACAGACCATCGGCGTCCCCTTCCTCTGCGAACTGCCGATCCTGAAATACATCTTCGGAACCACAACTTCCAACGATGAAACGATCTATGTGATCATTACCGCCCGTGTCAAAAAAGTCAATATCAACGAAAAAATGCCTTCCGGTAAACTCGTTGAATTCGATGACATTGCAAAGAAATAAGTCTCTGAGAGGAATTCTTTATCATGAAAAGTCTTAAATTATTTACTGCTGCAGCTCTCACTGTTACAGCCCTCGCAAATATCTATGCCGGCGGTGCTGCAGCACCTTACAACAATTCCAGCATCGATGCCCGTTTGAACGTCACCGTCAAACCCGACACCGACGTCGTTCACTTCGTCCGTGACTGTGCTGACCCCAACGTGATCACAAAAGCATACACACTGAAATATGCTGACCCCTACGAAATGCGCACATACCTGCGTAAAATCGTCCAGACCCGTAAGGTCACAGAAAACCCCACCAACATCCAGGCTGTCAAATTCACCGACGGTAAGGCTGTTCTGCTGATTTCCGCAGAAGACTACCGTTTCGAAGACGGTGCTTCCGGACAGGGTTTTGATACCATCGTAAAGATCCTTGACCAGCCCAAAACAGCTTCCATCACCGGTCGCCCGATGTATGTTTATTCCCCCATGTACCGTTCCGCTGCAGAATTGCAGGAAATGGTCAACGCAGTCGGCACATTCAAACAGAATGAAGCCATGGATAACCTGGGCGGTACCGATAAACTGGTTACCGACAGCGGTCTGAACCTGATCTTCTTCAAGACTTCTCCCTTCTCCAGACAGACGATTATGGATGTTCTGAAGGAATATGACAAGCCCTACCCCGAAGTCTATGCGCAGGTCACAGTCTATGAAGTCTACGCTGAAAATGATACAAAACTCGGTCTCGATTTCCAGGCATGGAAAAACAACGACGGTATCAATTTCCTCAGCACAGGCGGTCATTTCATGCGCAACCACAACCGGGCAGACCTGGTCAAAGGTCTCGGTTGGGAAAGCATCCGCTATTTCCGTTTCAACCCGAAATGGAACACCAAATACATCGACTTCCTCACATCCAAAGGCAAAGCACGTGTCATGCACACTGCCGCTGTCAAACTGCGTAACAACGAACCCGGCGTGATCAGAAAGGTCACCGGCACATTCGTGACAAAAGCAGTTCCCGTTGATACCGGTGACAAACCGGTTCAGAAGGGCAACAAGATCGAAACTCAGCCGACTGAATTCGGTTTTGAAATGCAGATGACTCCTTCCATTACGGAAAAAGCCACCATCCTCAAAGTCGTCATGGGTAACTCCTCTCTCATCGGCTACACCTCCACCGGCGCACCCCGTATCCAGAAAGCCGCTGTGATCGATACTCAGTTCATGATCGACAACAAAGGCACAAAACTGGTTATCGGCGGTTTGGAAAAACGTGACGTCGTCCGTGTTTCCGGCGGTCTTCCCATCCTGAAAGACCTCCCCGTTATCGGCTGGCTCTTCTCCACCGAACAGGAATCCACAAAACGTTCTCAGCTCGTTGTTGTTGCTGAAATCGTTCCCGAAGCTCAGATCAAACAGCAGGGCGCTGAATTCCAGAAAAAAGCTGCAGCTGAACTGGTTAAAGCTGGTGAAACAAACAAAATCGGTTACCGTCAGTTCTTTATCGATGGCGACAGATAATGTCCTGAACTGAAGTCATTTTCAGTTTTTTCAAGGCTTCCCGCAGAAAAACGGGAAGCCTTTTTTTATTGTCATTTTTATAAAAAAAACAAAATAAATTAGGCTTACCTACTTGACATTTATTCAATCCGGCTGTATATTAATTGAAGAATAAAAAATAATATCATAGGAGTATATAAGAAATGGCGAACGATAAATCCTGTTGCAAGGGCAAAAAAAAGACTTTGGCTGACCTTCCTGTCGGCACCACAGCTACCATTATTGCAGTGGAGCCGCAAATGCGCTGCCGCAAAAAATTCGCAGATGTCGGACTGGTCCCGGGAACAGAACTTGTAATGGAAGCACATGCCCCCTTCGGCGGTTTGATCCGTGTAAAAGTCATGGAAACAAGCCTGACTCTCCACCGCGACGAAGCAAAGAACGTTGTTATGGGAGAAAACGAAGATGAAGAATAAGATCCGTATTGCTCTTGCCGGGAACCCGAATTGCGGCAAGACCAGTATTTTCAACGCATTGACCGGTGCAAGACAGCATGTGGGTAATTATCCCGGCGTGACGGTCGAAAGTAAATCCGGTCATTTCACTCTGGAAGATTATGAGATCGAACTCATCGACCTGCCCGGCGTCTATTCTCTCTCCTCTTCCTCCCCGGAAGAAGAAGTCGTTTTCCAGGAATTGACCAAGCCCGGAATCGACCTGATTCTGAACGTACTGGACTCCACCATTCCCCGCCGCAGTCTTTATCTGACCACTCAATTGGCGGAACTCCATATTCCCATGATGCTCGTTTTCAATATGAGCGATGACGCAGCAAGAAAGGGAATGAAATTCGACCTGCCTAAATTGGAAACCTATTTCGGTTCTCCCATTATTCAGACCATCGGCAGTAAAACGGACGGCATCCGCCCGTTGACCGAGAAACTTCTGGAAACACTGAAAAAGCTGGATGATCATGGCATGCCCATGCTCTCCTATGGCAATGATATTGACGAAACCATTCAGGTCGTTGCCGACGCCATTGACAAACTTGCCATCGAACGTTTCGCCCACATCCCGGCTCGTTTCTTTGCCATTAAACTGCTGGAACATAATAACTCCGTCATGTACCTCGATGAGTTCAAGAGTCTCCACGCAACCGTTGATGAAGAAATCGAACATCTGCGCAAAAAACATGCTATTGATGATGCAGAAACCTTTATGGCAGACCGCCGTTATGCCATGCTTTCCGGTGCCTGCCGCGAAACCATCAAAATCGTCCGCGGGGAAAAACGCCGTGAGATTTCCGACAAAATCGATGCCGTAGTCACCAACAAATATCTGGCACTGCCCATCTTCTTTGCCGTGATTTATGCCACATTCTGGTTTACATTCATCTGCGCCGATCCCCTGATGGGATATATCGAAAGTTTCTTCGATTTGCTTGCCGGTGTCATCGGTAATATCTGGAATCCGGATACCCTGCCCTATTTCCGCGACATGGTGATTAACGGGATCATCCGCGGGGTTGGCGGCGTGATTGTCTTCCTCCCCAATATCGTCTTCCTCTTTTTCGCAATCGCCATTCTGGAAGATTCCGGTTACATGGCACGTGCGGCATACGTGATGGATGGTATTATGCGTATCTTCAAACTCCAGGGACGTTCCTTTGTGCCCCTCGTCCTCGGTTTCGGCTGCACCGTCCCTGCTATTCTGGCAACCAGAACCATTGAGTCTGACCGTGACCGGAAAGTGACTATTATGGTTCTCCCGCTGATGAGCTGCAGTGCCCGTCTGCCCATTTATGCATTGATCATCCCTGCATTTTTCTCTCTCAAATATCAGGCAACAATCATGTGGCTGATCTATGTTATCGGCATTGCATTCGCCCTGATTGCCGCAAGATTGATGAAGACCACGCTTTTCAAAGGTGACGGCGAAGTTTACCTGATGGAACTCCCCCCGTACCGTATGCCGACTCTCAAAAGTCTCTGTTTCCACATGTGGGACAGAAGCAAGATGTATCTGCAGAAAGCCGGTACGGTCATTTTGGCAACCAGTATCATTCTTTACATCTGCAACACCTATCCGAAAAAAGATCCGTCTCTCTTTACGGTCGATTATCAGGCAAAGATTGAAGCGGCAGAAAAAAGCGGCACTTTCACCAACGCCGAACTGAAACTGGCAACCGCTTTGCCCGGTATTACACCCAAAATGCAGAAAGAAATCCTGGAAACAAAAACCCTGCCGGTTGAATATCTGAACTCCGTTAATATCGATAAATGCAATGCTGCGCAGATGGCTCTGGTTGAAAAATCCCAGAAAATGCACAATGATATTACAAAATGGAGTAATATGCGTCAGGCGGAAATGATGTCCTACACCATCTCCGGCAGAATCGGCAAACAATTTGAACGCATTATGAAATATGTCGGTTTCGATTGGAGATTGTCTACCGCCACCATTGCGGCATTGTCTGCAAAAGAAGTCTTTGTTTCTCAGCTGGGAATCCTGTTCTCTCAGGGCGAAGTGGATGAAAATTCAGACTCGCTCCGTCAGATTCTGGTAAAAACCTACACCCCGCTTCAGGCATTCTGCGTCATGCTCTTCTGTCTGCTCACTATTCCCTGTATAGCAACGCTGGCTGTGATCCGCCGGGAAATGAACTCCTGGCTTATGGCAGTTGTTGAAGCCGTTGGATTCTTTGTTCTGGCGTATATGACAACGTTCATTGTATTCCAGGTTGGCACGCTCCTGAATATCGGCACAACTTTGCTCTGATTTAATCAAAGGATGTTCTGACCATGGCAGAAAAATTAACCGAAAGTATGGAAGATTATCTGGAGACCATTGCGCTCCTGATTAATGAAGAAGGTCATGCCCATACCAAAAAAGTTGCAGAAAGACTCGGCGTGCAAATGCCATCTGTCACCAGCGTTCTGCAACAGCTGGAGCGGATGGATTATATCACCTACCGCCCCAGATATCCGGTTATCCTTACAACCAAAGGCAAACAGACTGCAGACCGGATCATCCGGCGTCACCAGGTACTCCATAAGTTCTTTCTGGAGATTCTGGGATTGCCGTTGGCGGAAGCGGAGGAAACCGCCTGCCGTGTGGAACATTCCGTAGACGATGATGGTGTAAACCGTTTTGAATTATTCACTGATGCCTTGAGCCGCCGTGCGGACAGTCGGAAATTGCAGACGTATCTCAGCGAAGCCATGGAATTTATGGATAATGAAGCAACGAAAGATTATGTCACTGCCGACACACTCACCATCGGCGAAACTGCAATCTTCCGGGAATTCGGGCGGAATCTCTCCGAAAAAGAACGCCCTGCCATTACTCCCGGAACCGAAATGAAATTGCAGAAAGTTTCCCTTGACAGAACAAGACTTTATTTCTTGATCAACGGAAAACTTTCTGAAATCGATTCTGAAATCGCAGAAAATATCTGGGTCAGCAGATAACGTTATTCTTTTTCTCGCGTTTGAACAAAATCGCAAGAAGCACACATACACCAAGGAACAGCGGGTAATAAAGGTGTCCGATCAACCCCAGACTGGATACCTGCAAGCCTGCAGTCTTGGCAATCCCGGATGCAATCAGGATTTGTGCCCCGTAAGGAATCAAGCCCTGTACAACACAGGAAATCGTATCAAGAATACTTGCAATGCGGCGGCCGTTGCATCCGTATTTATCGGATAATTCTTTTGCAATCGGACCGGAGATCACGATAGCGACCGTATTATTGGCTGTAAACAGGTTCACGATTGCAACCAGAAATGCAATCCCGAATTCACATTGTTTTTTGGTTCGGATCCGTTTTTCAATGTTGGCAAGCATGTATTTGATCCCGCCGTTATAACGGATGATTCCCAGCAATCCACCGGCAAGAATAGCAACAATCAAGGTTTCGGACATACCGATCATCCCCTGCCCCATCAGACTAAATGCTTTGGCAAGGGGGAAGGAACCGGAAAGCAGACCAATCAGAGTCGCAAACACCGTCGCAAAGAAAAGCAATGCCATCACATTGACACCAATCAACGCAAATACAAGAATGGACAAATAGGGCAGAACACGCACAAAATCAAGCCATTTGATCGCATCAACCGGTGCCGTACCGCAACTGCTACGGCCAATGACGATATAGATACAAAGTACAATCAGCGCAACCGGCAGAACCAACATCAGGTTCGCAAGGAATTTATCCCGCATGGAAACACACTGAGTACGTGTCGCAGCAATCGTCGTATCAGAAATCATGGACATATTATCGCCGAACATGGCTCCGCCGATCACCGTCCCGAGCATCAGTTCCGGAGAAATCCCCATGGGTTTGACCAGACCGACAGCAATCGGTGTCAGCGCAGCAATCGTTCCGCAGCTTGTCCCGATGGCAAGAGAAATAAAGCAGGAAACAAAGAACAGCCCCGCCAGCAGCAAACGGTCCGGAATCAGATTCCGGGCAATCAGTACAGCGGAATCCACAGCCCCCATACCTTTGGCAACGGATGCAAATGCACCGGCAAGGATGAAGATCAGACACATGATCATGATATTGACATTCCCCATACCTTTGGCGTAAATATCGACTTTATCCATCAGCTTTTTCTTGCGGTCCAACACCAATGCAGTTGCAGACGCAACCAGAAATGCAATCGGCATGGGCACACAGTAAAAGTCGCCGGAATACAGCGAAAAGCCAAGGTAAAATGCAGCAAATACAAGAAAGGGGATCAATGCTTTGAAATTTCCGTCACGTTCTTCCATAGTTACTATCCTTTGTTAAACAGTTACAGAATTCTTTTTTGTTTCCAGTTCTTCCCAGCGGTCATACAAACGGGCGGCTTCCGCACGGAACTTTTCCAAATCCTGCTGAAGCTGAACCTGATCATTGGCATGTTTGGCATAAAAATCCGGTTCAGAGAAAACGGCTTCCAGCTCAGCAATACGCTCTTCCGCCTTGCTGATGGCATCTTCCATGCCTTCCAGTTCCCGTTCTTCCGCCCAGGATAATGCCTTTTTCTTTTTCGGCTTCTCCGCCACAGCTTCCGGCTTCTTTACCGGGGCTGGCGCACTTTCTGCCGCAATTGCAGCCAAGCGTTCACGCCGCTTTTTATCATAATAATCAAAGTCGCCAATCTCCGCACGGAGTACCGGGTCACCCGGTTCAAAACCAATGATCCGATTGCAGACACGATTCAGAAAATAACGGTCGTGGCTGACAACTACCACCGTCCCGCTGTAATCGTTCAATGCTTCTTCCAATATCCGCAATGTCGGCAAATCAAGGTCGTTTGTCGGTTCGTCAAGTATCAGGAAGTTGCCGCCGAGTTTCAATATTTTGGCAAGAATCAAGCGGGCCTTTTCCCCGCCGGAAAGATATTTTACCTGAGATTCGATCCGGTCATCCGTAAACAGGAACCGTTTGAGATACGCACGGACCGTTGTCCGCCCTTCGCCCAAGTTGACATAATCCGAATCGCCGCCGACTTCCTCCCGGAGTGTGGCTTCCGGATTCAAGGCGATACGGTTCTGATCCACATAATTGAAACTGACCGTATCCGCAATGGCAACGGATCCGCGGTCCGGCGTCAAAGCCCCGGTCATGATCTTCAGCAGCGTAGTCTTCCCCGCCCCGTTGATCCCGACGATCCCGACTTTATCTCCGGCTTTGAACTCAAAATTAAAATCACGAATCAATTCTTTTTCGCCAATGGTACAATGAATTTCTTTCAAATCGACCACCTTGTTACCCAGGCGCGGCGGCGCAGGAATGACAAGTTCCATATTGCCGATCCGTTCCGGTGCTTCGATGGCAGCAAGCTCGTCAAACCGTTTGACTCTGCCAAGATTCTTTTTGAGACGGGCTTTCGGTGAACGGCGTACCCATTCGATTTCCCGGCGCAGAAAGGCATTGCGTTTCTGTGTTTCCAAATCTTGCGCATATTCCCGTTCGGCTTTCGTTTCCAGAAAATCCGCATAAGAACTGCCGCAGGAATATAATTTCCCGTTATCCAGTTCAACCACTCGGGTCGCAATCCGGTCGAGGAAATAACGGTCATGTGTAATAAAAAGACATGCGCCTTTGTAAGTGGAAAGAAATTCTTCGATCCAGGCAATGGTATTCACATCCAAATGGTTGGTCGGCTCATCCAGCAGCAAGAGTTCCGGTTCTGCAATCAGCGTCCGGGCAAGAAGCACCCGTCTGCGTTCACCACCGGAGAGTTCCCGGAATTTGCGGTCCGGATAATGAATCTCCATTTTCTCCAGCATGGTCTCCAGTTTATTTTCCGGCAGCCAGGCATTGTGGAAGGTCAGAAACTGTTCCAGCTGGGCGTGCTGCGGTGAATTCATGGAAACGGTTTCGTATTGACGCAAGGCGTCTTCATAAATTGTCAACCCTTCCCGTGCAACTTCACGGCAGGTCTTTTCCGTTTCCATATCAAAGGTCTGGGGCATCATGGCAATGCGCAAATCACGCCGAATGAAGATTTCACCCGATGCCGGACTTTCCGTCCCCGCAATGATCCGCAGCAACGTGGATTTGCCGCAGCCATTACGTCCGACCAATGCCACACGCTCATTTTCCCCGATCGACATAGCGGCAGAATCAAGCAATGACTGCCTGCCGATGGAAAGCATCATTTTGTCGCCGGACCACAATACATTATCAGCCATGGTCTCACCGCTTTTTCATCACTGCACAATAAGCACCGTCATGATCCGCCGTGGGGAAGAGCAGACGATCCTGAATCAATTCAAAATTACCATTGCGGTAAAGGAAAGCATCAATCTGCGTCCGGTCTTCTTCCTGTTCAATACTGCAGGTGGAATAAATCAGATAACCGCCGGAATTGACCAGTTTTGCCAGTGAGTCAAGAATTCGTTTCTGCAAGGCTTTCAGTTCACTGAGATTCTTTTCGGTAAAACGCCACGGGGCATCGGGACGTCTCCGCAAAACCCCCGTGTTGGAACAGGGCACGTCCGCCAGAATACAATCGAAGGACGCCGGGGAGAACGGCGTTTCGCAGGCGTCACAATCCAATGTCCGGCAGCGTACACCGGCACGACGGAAGTTCTGATTCATCGGCAGGATACGTTTGGAAGAACGGTCGATTGCCGTCAGAACCGCTTTCGGGGAATGATCGTGGATCAGAATCGTTTTCCCGCCGGGAGCTGCACAGGCATCCAGAACGCGCCCGGTAATCTGACCGGGGAACTGAGAAAGGAACATACAAGTTGCAGGGTCCTGAACATAAATCGCACCCTGATCAAGCAATCCGCAATCAAAAACAGCTGCATTATTTTCTGTTTCAAAGAACCGGAAATCGCCGGTAAAATCAAGTCCTTCCACCGGTTTCGCCGCAAGATCTGCAGGCAGTTCAATGTCTTTGCGCAAACGGAAGGTCAATGCCGGATTGGAAGCATAATGCTGAATGATTTCTTCCGCCTTTTCCGCACCGAATTCTTCAATCCAGCGGTTACGGAGAATGGACGGGAAGGACGGCGCATTGCATTTGGCTTTCACACTCTTGTCACGCAGAATAGAGCGGAGAATGGCGTTGACAAAGGAGCCGCCGCCATTGCCGCTGCGGGCTTTGGCAAATTCAACGGCAATGTTGACTGCCGACTCCGGAGCAAGCCCCGTCTGATAATACATCTGCGTCAAAGCGCAGGAGACAAGCAAACGCATTTCTTTGCGGACGAGTCCCTTCCGCGCATGTTTTGCAATGATTTCATCAATAAATCCTTTATGGCGGAAATATTCAAAAAGCAGGGATGCCACAGCTGCACGTTCAGGGCCGTTCTCGCGGCGGAGACGGTCAAGACAATCGTCAAGGGTCAATAAACCGTCTTCCCAATCACAAAGAAAATGAAATGCAGTAGAGAGAATTTTTTCTGAAATACCGGAAGGTCGCATAAGGTTTCTTTCAATTATATTGGTATGTGTAAAAAAATAAACACGGAGAAGAACTTGATCCGCCCCGTGTTTGATCCTCGCAGTCATAATCGACTGCTGTCACACCGTAAACGGATTACGGATCGACAATGGCAAATGTCATGCTGATGCGGGAAACTTCTTTCCCGTCAACGATCATGGAACCATGACCTTTACCGAATTTTTTCGTATTGTCCGGGATATCCACTTCCAGGCAAAGCTGGTCGCCGGGCAGAACCGGTGCAAAATATTCGGCACTGTCAATACCCATAAAGTAAGCAATCTTACCTTTGGATGCCGGATTGGAGAGCGTATAAATACATCCAGCCTGCGCAACAATTTCCGGCTGTACGGAGCCCATCAACACACGGTAGCCATCTTTGTAACCGCGGAAGATCGCTTCGGAATTCGTTGCATTCTTGACCGCTGTAACATGGCCGTCTTCCGTCAGTTTGGAGACGTAGTCCACAAACAGGAAGGGGTAACGGTGGGGAATGAATTCCATGATCTTTGTCACATCCATTTCGCTATCCGCACACTTGTCGTATGCATTGAAGCCGGATGCCATCGGAGGATTCCAGACTTTTTCACGGACAGACATGGTCAATTCCGCCTGGCAGGAAACGCCGCTGTTATTCTTCACAACAGCAACGATCTCTGCAGAATCCGCTGTCATGCTGACAACATCAACTTCGATAAACAAACGGTCGCCGGGCATGTTCGGTTTGCGGAATTTGACTTTACGCAGGGATTTCACATAGATATCGCCCTTGCGTTCCGGGTCGAGACGCTGCCAGACTGCAACTTCACTGACCTGGGCAATGGCTTCAACAATCAGCACGCCGGGCATAATGGGGTGACCGGGGAAGTGACCGAGGAAGAACAGTTCGTCAAGTGTGATTGCCTTGAGACCAACCACTTTATTCTCATTGATCACATGGACGCGGTCAACAAGCATCATGGCATTATTGCAAGGCAGGATTTCTTTCAATTCGGGATAAGCGATAACACGTTCAGACATTTTCACAATTCCTTATTTTTTCCAGTTAATGTTTTACTTTCCGGCAGATTGCATCAGCATCGCCTGTGCCATCTTCACATGAGTCGGATGACCGGACTTAACAGAAACCACATGGGCTTTCACGCGTTTGCCAACCAGATACAGATCGCCGACCATATCCATGATCTTGTGGCGGACCAATTCGTTGGGATAACGGAGAGAATCTTTGCAGATGATGGAACCGTCGTGAAGAATCACGGCGTTATCCAAACTGCCGCCTTTGGCAAGACCGGCAGCAAGCAGCTGTTTCAAATCCTGATAAGCACAGAATGTTCTTGCACGGCTCAATTCTTTAGAGAAGGAATCTGTATCCACAACGCAGGAAAGGAACTGGGTATCGAGCTTCGTCACACCAAATTCCACCGTCATTGTGATTTTGAAATCATCCGCAGGGAGCAACGCCATTGTGCTGCCGCCTTCTTCGAAAACGATCGGGGCAGTAGCGGTCCAATACTGGGCTTCTGCATCCTGTGCTTCCAGACCGGAAGACTGGATCATATCAAAGAACGGACCGGCGGAACCATCGGCGATCGGCGGTTCCGCATTATCCATTTCAACAATGGCATTATCCACTTTTGAAGCATGAAGGGCTGCCATGATATGTTCAACGGTAACAACAAATGCTCCGGTTTCGCGGGAGGCAATCGTTGTTGCACGGCGTACATCAACTACATTCTGAGCGACCGCTTTCACTTCCGGAGCACCGGGCATATCGATGCGGCGGAAAACAATACCGGTATTTGCAGGTGCGGGGAGAATCCGCAGCGTTGATCTGGCTCCGGTATGAAGCGCAATGCCGGAGATCCGGCTGTCCGTTTTCACGGTATTCTGCATTTCCATTAGAGGTATCCTTTATGGTTAATTTTAAATATTTTCCATAATTTATCACATTTTTGCGTGATTTCCAGTCAAAAGTGTGCTATATTTAAAATAAATATCGTTTTTTTTTATTTTTTTCGGAGTTTTTTATGAAAAATGCTTTGATCCTGACTGGTCCGACCGCCACCGGTAAAACATCTTTCGGCGTCAAACTGGCTCGTAAACTCGGCGCTGAAATCGTCAGTGCCGATTCCAGACAAGTTTATAAAGGCCTCGATATCGGCAGCGGCAAGGATATCGCAGAATATACCATGCCCGACGGCTATACCATCCCCACGCATCTGCTCGACATCGTCGATCCCGCAAAAGTCACCTATTCCCTCGCCGACTTTATGCTCGATGCGGAAAAAGCCATGACCGATATCGAAAATCGTAACATCACCCCGCTGGTCGTCGGCGGCACTGCCCTCTGGGTCCATTCCCTCCTCTCCAGTTATGAACTCAAAGGCGGCGCACCCAATCCGGAATACAGAGAACAATTGCGTGCCCTCACCCTGCCCCGGCTCCGGGAAACGTTACGCGAAATCGCAGGTCCCGATCATCCCGTTTTGCGTAATGAACCCAACAACAGAACCCGGATGATCCGTCAGATCGAAATGATCAAAAATGGCTCCGGCGTCACAGAAAAAGAACAGCAATTGAGCGAAAACGCATCCAGACAATATCTGCTGATGGGCGTCATGCGCCCCCGTTCCGAAGTCCGGCGCAACATCGAAATCCGCCTGGATGAACGTCTGGATCAGGGGATGTTGAATGAAGCGATCCGCCTTCACGATGAAATGGGAGTCTCCTGGGAAACACTGGAATTTTTCGGTCTGGAATACCGGTACATGGCATTGCATCTGCAGGGTAAAATCTCCTTCGATGAAATGCGCTCGACTCTTCTCAATAAGATTCGTCAATTTGCAAAACGTCAGGATTCCTGGTTCCGCAAAATGGAACGGGAAGGCTATACGATTTATTGGTTCTGTCCCGATCAGGTGGAGGAAGCGGAAAATCTCTGCCGTCGTTTTCTTGCCGGCGAAGCATTGGAAGACCCCACCCTGAAACTTTCCGATATCGACTGGGGAAAGTGAAAAAAGATATATTTTTCACAAATAAAATTTGACATTTTCAAGACAATGCATTATATTGCATATACAGAAGCATTACAACTGCATTACAAGGAGATATACTATGGCTACAGCAAATCTGAGTATACGTATTGATGCCGAATTAAAGAAAAATGTCGAAACATGTTTGAAAGATATGGGGATGAATATGTCAACTGCGATAACAATCTATCTTAAACAGATTGAAAAACAGCAAGCTATTCCTTTTAAAATAAGCGCTGCCCCCGACGTTAATCAGGAAACGATAGAGGCAATTAATGAAGGAAGACGTTTAGCCCATGATCAAAACACTCCCGGCTACCGCAATATGGAATCCCTGATCAAGGCGTTAAATTCATGATATATGAAGTAAAATTCACAACCCGTTTCAAAAAGGATTATAAAAACATTCAAAAACGGAATCTTGATATAGAACTGCTTCATACCGTCATTTTATTGCTTGCCGAGGGTAAAGCGTTGCCGGATCATTATAAAGATCATGCACTGACCGGAAATTATCAGGGCGCAAGGGAATGTCATATAAAACCAGACTGGCTTCTGATTTATAACATTTATGATGATGTCTTGGTCTTGGAATTGATGCGCACTGGAACGCACAGCGATTTATTTTAACTTACATCGGAATCATTCACCACATATAAAACCCGATGACAAGGGGCAGAGTGATCAGGAAAAATAAGGTTGCCTCCACATTGAGCAAATTGGCATAAACGGCATCACGATCATAAACTTCCGCCATCAATGTCAACGTGGTGGCGGGCGGCGTCACAATGGAGAATAACGTCACAAGCAAAATCGTATTGCCATCATTGACCAATCCGGCAATACCGCTGTATTTGAATATTGCCGCCAGCACTATCGGCAGCACAACAAGACGCAACAAAATCACCATCCACCAGCGGCGATAAGTCGTGATCATGGAGAGTTTTGTCGAAGCAAGAAGGATCCCGCAAATCAGCAAAGTCACCGGCCCAACCATCTCCGCCATGGAGAAAATGGCATCCTCCACCGGCTTCGGGAAACGATACTGCAATAATAAAATAACCGTCCCGATAACCGCAGAAATGATATTGATATTGAGGAGCATCTTTTTCCATTCAATGCCCCGTTCGCCCTGCATCACCATCCTGCCATGACTCCATATAAAGAACAGCTGAACGAGCAGAAAACTGCTGGCATAAATCACATAATTCCACCCCAGAGTTGCAGCGATCAACGGAATGGAAAGATTGGCAGAGTTGGGATAGATGACGGACAACTGTTCGACCTCATTAAAATGCAAGACTTTCCGCATCAAAGGAATCAGCATAAAAAAGAACAGATGAATGGCAATGGCAACAGCAAAAGAAAAGAGCATTCCATTGCGGAGATTCGGTGTAAATTCCATACTGAATGCCCGCAGAATAATACAGGGAATAAACAGATAAAGTGTAATGCGTGCGATCCCCTGAACATCCTGCGACTTAATGACTTTTGTTTTGACCAATGCAAAACCGGCTGCCATGATGATAAAGTACGTAATTATTTTTGAAATCAGAACCGAAAACATAGAACACTCCGTCAAACAATTTTATTATACAACTATGCATTATATCAATATACTATCATTTTTTAATTTTTGCAAGTCCGGTTTTATCACTTTTTCCGGTAGGCGCGGGGCGAATATCCCATAATCTGTCGGAACAAGCGGGAAAAATATAATTCGTCCCGGAAACCGAACATGATTGCCACATCACGAACACTTTTATTTGTCCCCGTCAGAACGGAACACGCAGTGCGGACTTTTTCCTGTAAAAGCCAACGGTAGGGCGTCACACCGGTATCACGCCGGAAGATACGGATCGCCTGCGCCACGGAACGATTGGCGGCGTTCGCAATTTCCTGCAATTCCGGCATGGGCAGAGAGATGTGTTTATGGAGAAAATCCAGCATCGCTTCCGTCTGCGGCATATATTTCTTCTGTTCCTCCTGAATGGATGCGGATTCCGCTAACGCCTGGATGATTTTCAACATTTCCTGTTCCATGAATGGCAAAATTTCGGACCGGGGATGTTTCGGCAGTTGTTCGATAATATTCATCAGAACCGCTCCGGCTTTTGCTGCGTCCGGGAAGACATAAGAATGATAGATTCCGTACACTTTCCGCAGAGATTCCACCAGCGGACCGCTCAAGTTCACCCAATATTTCACCCAGGGATCCCGACTGTTGCTGTAATATTCATGGGGCAGCCAGGATGGGGCAATATAAAAACTGCCCGCATTGACGATATATTTTTTCCCGTCAACAATCAACTCTCCACTGCCCTCGGTCACATACTCAAACACGGTAACCGCCTGGGCTTCCCGATGGATCCGGTAAGTCGGATCTTTGTAGGAAATCCCGGCAAGTTCCAGCATCAGAACGCCATCCTTTCTCAAATCCTGAAAGGTCTGAATATCTTCTTTGCTCGTGATCATATTATCCATAAAAAATGCTTATATTATACTTTTATTTGAAATTTATGATAATATATTATGGTAACTTGAAAAAATCAAATCCGGAAAGGAACTTTTTTATGAACAGCTGCAACATTCCCAGAAGTGAATACCCCAGACCTCAATTCGTCCGTAACAGTTACATCAATCTCAACGGTACCGCGTGGACCTGTGAATTTGATTACGGCAGAAGCGGCTTGGAACGCAGACTTCATGAATCAAAAGGATTCGCCACCACAATCAATGTGCCGTTCTGTCCGGAAAGTCAACTCTCCGGCATTCAGCATCTGGATTTTATCGAATCCATGTTCTATCATCGCAAACTCTCCATTCCGGCGGAATGGGCGGAGAAAAAGATTCTGCTCCATTTCGGCGCGGTGGATTACGAATGTTGGGGATACATCAACGGAGTGGAAGTGGGACACCACATCGGCGGCAGCAGTTCTTTCTTCTTCGACCTGACCGATGCGGTGAAAGCGGGCGAAACGTTCGACTTTGTCCTTCAAGTGAGAGATGTCATGCACACCTGGATGCAGATGGCAGGCAAACAGAGCCATAAGTATTACTCTCATGTCTGTTCCTACACCCGTACGACCGGTATCTGGCAGACAGTGTGGATGGAAGCGGTCAATCACAATGCATTGAAACGTTGCGCCATTACGCCGGATTTGGACAACAAGGCATTTCATTTCAAACCGGAATTATTCGCCGATAAACAGGGCTTGAAGTTAAAAATCCGCATCCTTGCAGGAGATAAAGAAGCCGGATGTGCCGAAGTCTTTGCAAAAACCGGCATGTCTGTCAGCGTACCTCTCAATACGGTCCACACCTGGAGTCCGGACGATCCGTTCCTTTATGATATTGAATATACCCTGACCGATGGCGATAAAGTCATCGACTCCGTCACCTCCTATGCCGGACTGCGCAAGATCCACATCGAAGGCAAAACATTCTATCTGAATAATGAAAAATTCTATTTCCGCCTTGTGCTGGATCAGGGCTTCTACCCGGACGGCATCTGGACGGCTCCCACAGACGAAGCCTTGAAAAAAGATATTGAATATTCCATGGCAGCCGGATTCAATGGTGCTCGACTTCATCAGAAAGTATTCGAAGAACGATTCCATTACTGGGCCGACAAATTGGGCTACATCACCTGGGGCGAAACTCCGTCCTGGGGCGCAGCATGCTTCAGTCCGTGCACAAAACCCGGTAATTATTGGGAATCTGCGATGAATTTTGTCCGCGAATGGCAGGATTTCATCGAACGGGATTACAATCACCCGTCGATTGTTGTCTGGACTCCCGCAAATGAAACATGGCCGGGACAGGAAACAGATCAGCGAAAAGCATATTGCAAAGTCATGGAGATCATTTACGACCTGACAAAGAAACTGGATGTCACCCGCCCCTGCAACGAAACCAGCGGTTATCACCATGTCAAAACTGACTTGTGGACGGTTCACACGTATCGCTCCACACCGGAAGAATTGAAAGATGCCCTTTCCGGCAGCAATGGCTTGCCTGTTTTCTGCCGTGACGAAATGGAAAAGATTGCATATAAAGGTCAGCCTTATATCTGCGATGAATTCGGCGGATTCAAATATCTGCCCGTCGGCATCGCAAAAGAAAACGAAGGCAAAGGCGGTTCCTGGGGCTATTCCACGGTTTCTTCCGAAGAAGCCTATCTGGATCTCCTGCGCAAAGAAATCGATGTTCTGTTGGATTTGCCCGATTTCTCCGGCTACTGCTATACCCAGTTGACGGACATCGAACAGGAACAGAACGGAATTCTCACGTACGACCGGATACCGAAAGTTGATTTTGCAAAATTCAAAGCCATTTTCGGTAAAAAACCGCAATAATTACAAATCAACACTTTTATTTCCGGAATTTTGATATATATTACATTATATAACATCTGTTAAAATTCCGGAGATTATATTGTGAGTCTGCTTCAAAATTTTCTTGATAAAAATGCCGCCGTGCACTTCCTCGGGTGCGGCGGTGTCGGTACTGCCCCCCTGATGCGCATCTTTCACCAGAAAGGATTCCGCGTTTCCGGGTCGGACTTGAAAGAAAATCATGAAACACTCGCACTGAAACAGTTGGGACTCCCCGTTTTTATCGGGGAACACAATGCAGCCAATCTGCCCGATACTGAACGACTTCTGCTTGTTCACACCTCAGCGGCGGATGATGCCAATCCGGAAATCCGGGAAGCAAAAAACAGAAATGCTGTCATCCTGCGGCGCGGCAAGGCGTTGGCAGAATTGACAAAGCTTTATGATAAAGTGATTTCCGTCAGCGGCTCTCACGGCAAGACATCGGTCACTGCCATGTTGACCTTTGTCATGTTGGAACTTGGCACAAAACCCGGCTACCTGATTGGGGGGAGTGTCCCGGGGTTGATTTCCGGCGATGCTGGCGATGGCGAATATTTTATCACCGAAGCGGATGAAAGCGACGGCTCCCACACCTGGCTGGATTCTTATATCGGAATCGTAACAAATGTGGAAGACGATCATGTATGGAGTCTGGGCGGTTGGGATGTCCTTCAGGAAAATTTCCGGACTTTTGCGCGTCAATCCAAAACACTGTTGTATTATGCCAACGACTGTACGGATGATTTATTCCGGCAGCATCCGGCAACGATCCGCATCACAGAAAATGAATTTATTCCGGAAGAAATTTTTTCCGAAAAAGAAAATAACACAAAAGGCTCCTTCCAGCTTCAGAATCAGTACACCACGCTCCGGACTCTGGAACATCTCGGTTTCAACCGCACGGATATTCTGAAAGCCTTGGAAGATTTCCCCGGCGTCGACCGGCGTATGAGTGTCCGGCTTGATACCCCGGCATTGCGGATCATTGAAGATTATGCCCATCATCCGACGGAAGTCCGGGAATCGCTGAAAGCGTTACGCAAAACCAATCCGGGCAAACGGATGGTTGTTGTTTTTCAGCCCCACCGCTACGCCAGACTGGAACGGTATTTTGATGAATTTGCAAAAGAACTTTCCGTTGCAGACCAATTATTTATCCAACCGGTTTTTGCCGCATGGACAGGGAAAGGCCGTTATACTTCTGACGATCTCGCGTCAGCAGCAGGCGGAACGGCATTGCACGGGACGATGGAAGAAATGGCGTCCGACCTGCAAAAATCGTTGCGGCCTGGCGACTTACTATGCGTTTTAGGTGCTGGTGACGGCAAAGATTTAATTTCATATTTTCTTTAAAAAACATTTGACAATTAAAAAACTTGTGCTATATTACTGGCATTCACTTTCGCAGAGAAGGCCCCCGGTAACCGGAGCTTGACACCTTTTCTGCGTATAAATTCACTCCTAAAGAGAAAGGAAACTGGGATGAAAAAAGTTCAAGCAAAACACAAATTGTGCCGTCGTCTCGGCTATTGCGTCTGGAACATGACAAACTGCCCCACAGTCAAGGGCAAAGCAAGAACTTACGCTGCAGGTCTGCAGGGTAAAGCTGCCAAACGCAAAAAACTCTCCACCTACGGCGAAATGATGCAGGAAAAGCAGAAACTCAAAGCTCACTACGCTTTGACTGAAAATCAGCTCCGCAACACATTCCTCGCAGCAAAACGCATCGAAGGTAAAACCAACGAAATCCTCATGCAGCACCTCGAATTCCGTCTCGATGCTGCTGTTTACCATGCCGGCTTTGCTCCCACAGTCTTTGCCGCTAAGCAGTTCGTCAACCACCGTCACATCCTCGTCAACGGCAAAATCGTTGACCGCGGCTCTTTCAAACTCCGCGTTGGTGATGTGATCACAATCAACGCAGAAAAATCTGCTAAGATTGCTGAAATTGCTAAAGCTGTCGAAACTGCAGCTCCCGCATACTTCGAAGTTGACAAAGAAGCTCTCAAGATCACAGTTGCCCGTCAGCCCATGATCGAAGAAATCCCGGTCAACGTCGAATCCCTGCGCGTCGTCGAATACTACGCTCGGTAATCGGCAATATCTCCCGATTTTTCAAACACCGTTTGTCTTTTCCGGCAAACGGTGTTTTTTTTATTTGCATTTTCAAGATTCTGTATTATATTGCATGAAAATCATTTTACGGAGATCATTTCATGCGATTTTATAATTTCATTTTTCTATTGCTTCTGGCGGCTCTCCCCCTTGCCGCTCAAACAAATACAGTCGCACTTCCAGCCAATACACCATTGTATAAAGTGCCGGACCCGACGACATCGGCAGTATTGGTCGTCCAGAAAGAAATGCCAGTGGAATTCACAAATATAAAACGATTTCAGTATTACGTGGGTATTTTTTTAATTGATTCCCCGATGTATGAAATTACACCACCGGGACAAAAATCCGTATGGGCGGCTCCGAGCTTTGAGTATCAACAAAATACAGGGAAAATTATATTACGCAAGAACAAAAAATTATGCACCCAAGCCTTATTCTGCCTTGCAGGGGCAATATTGACTGCATTTCTCTGTTTTGTCAAACAAAAAAAACAATTTCTGACTTATTTATTACCTGGTGTCAGCATTCTGTTATTCTGCGCAGGACTCATCGGCTATGCCTACGGCGCATCCGGGAATCTGATACAAAATCCAATTGATGAACGATTTTATTATGATATAGCAAAACAACTTTCAGACTGGGATTTTACAAAACCATGGAGATATACCATCGGACACCCATTACTCTATATCCCGTTCCTCATTTTCACCGGAACCAAAGACTTCCTTGATTTTTATTATCCCTTTCATGTTTTTAATTTGCTTGTAATTTCTCCATTGATGTTTTACAGTTTATACCTTATCGGCAGAAAATTTTTGGGACACAATAAGGCTTTTTCCGCAATATTGCTGTTTTTGACTTTTGCATTTTTCTGGCAATTCCGATATCAGGAATCCGGCATTGCAGGAACGCTGAAAACATACATCTCCGTCTCTTATCCAAACTACATGACATACGATATAGGATATCCCCTTTACAACCTTTACTCCTGGTTGAGCTTTAATGCAATGAGTGACACTCCGGCTGCAATGTTTCTTTTATTAGTTGCATGTTTGTTATTGCTGTTACCTGCAAAGAAAATCAATTTAGCAATCATTGCAGCGATTTTTTCATTCAGTTGCCTCATACGTATGAACAATATTCTTTATGCACCTGCATTATTCTTTCTTTTTGTTTTCAAATATAAAAATTTACAGAATTGGAAAGAATATTTCTCCTGGCTTTATCCGGCGGGAATTGTTTTTATCCTGATTTTTTTACCACAATTGATCATCAATACAATTCAGTTCGGTTCGCCGTTTATCACAGGCTATTCACTTCATCCGAAAGAAGATGTGGGTTGGACACTAAAAATAACACCGGCAATTATCCAATTTTTGTATACCTGCCATAAAGCATGGTTCCTCCCCGCATTTCTCGCACTGTTCATCCTGCAAGAAAAAACATTACAAAAATTTTCAGTGCTCTGGTGTTTTCCGGTTCTCTTTTTTTATTGTACTTACACCAGTACATTCACTCATGCATTCCGTTTTATCATGCCGATTTTCCCCGTTTTGACTCTGATAATTGTGGCATGTCCTCTCTGGTATCAAATGAAAAATTGGCGTAACTGGCGTTTGATCCTGTGTATCCTTTCCTGTATCACAATGATATGCACGTGGATCCCGGAGAAATGGAGCAACACAGACGGACCGTGGGGCATTACAGGTAAAAATGCGGAAATCCTGACGATTACAGGAATCTGTATTGCAACATTGTTTGCTTTATCCTTTGCGGTGGAATATTATTTTTACCGGAAACAAAACAATCCCGAAGAATGTAAAAATATTTTACCGTATCTGATTTATTCCGTTCTGTTCCTTCTTCTCTGGATCGAGCCGACCGGATATGGCGTTTTTGCGTTGTCACTTCTGGCATTTCTTTACATCTGCCGCGATTTGATTTTGGATATATTTTCCGCATTAAAACAGCAGAAAAACGTAGAAAAAGCGGAATAACCGCAAAAATATCAAAAAAAAGTAAAAAAAAACTCATTTTTCTGTTGCGAAATCAGGGAATGTGTGCTACATTAGGGTGTTTTATTATAATATAAAGAAAATGCCCAATGAAAAAACAGAAAAAAATTGATAAAATGCCGCTTGTCCAGCTGATCAGTCTGGGCTGCGCTAAAAATTTTGTTGATACGGAACATGCCGCCGCATCTCTGCTGCTGCATGGCTTCGGTCTTGCCAATGATGAATCAGAAGCCGATATTCTGTTCATCAACACGTGTGCATTCCTCCGTTCCGCACGGGAAGAAGTTGCGGAACATTTGACTTTCGCCGCACAGTGGAAGAAACAGAAAAAAGGCCGTCTTGTCATCGTCGGCGGCTGTTTCCCCGCCTGGGATAAAGCAAATCAGTTCATGCCCGCTTATACCTGTGTCGATGCCTGGCTTCAGCCCGGTGAGATTTCTACCATCGGTCAAGTTGCAGAAGCCTTGCGGGCAAAACAAGCCATTCCTGCCATCTCCGCCGACCCGGAAGCTCCGCGTCTGCAGTTGACTCCCGCACATTATGCCTGGCTCAGAGTGGCAGATGGATGCTGCAACCGCTGTACTTACTGCCTGATTCCGGATATCCGCGGACCGCTGGCAAGCCGTCCCATGGATTCCATTGTACAGGAAGCAGAAAATCTGGTAGCGAACGGCGTGACTGAATTGATGATCATAGCACAGGATACCGCATCTTACGGTAAGGATTTCGGCAAAGCCTCCCAGCTCCCGGAACTGCTGAAAGCGATTGATAAACTGGATGGTGATTTCTTCTTCCGGGTATTGTATCTGCATCCGGCACACGTCACAAAGAAATTGTTGAAAACAATGGAATCCTGTGACCGTATCGCGCCCTGTCTGGAAATGCCGATTCAGCATATTTCCGACCCGGTTCTGCAGAGAATGAACCGGCACATTTCCGAAAAAGACCAGCGCAAAGTTCTGGATGATGTCCGTGATGCAGGTTTTGCCTTACGCACGACTCTGATGACCGGTTTCCCCGGCGAAACGGAAGAAGATTTTGAAAAATTGCTGGAACTGGTCAAAGAACAGCAATTCATGCGGATGGGTGTTTTTGCCTATTCACCAGAAGAAGGAACACCGGCTTATTCCATGGAAAATCAGGTTCCGGCAAAGATTGCAAATCAGCGTAAAAACGAGTTGGAAAAATGTCAGAAACAGATTTCCACGCTCCGCAATAAAGCCCTGATCAATACAGAAACAGCCGTCATTGTCGATGCCGATTATGGCGATGGAACAGGGATCGGGCGGACTCTTTACGATTTGCCGGATATCGACAACAGTGTGAAGCTCAAGGGGTTGGATGGCAACACCCAGGGCTCGATCATTCCGGTCCGGATTACCCGGGCAGACGCCTATCATTTACAAGCATTACCATTATAACACAGTGAGGATATAATGAAAAACATTCCAAATCAGCTGACAGTCAGCCGAATCGTACTGGTATTCATCTTTGTTCTGCTTGCCAGTTTTGACACACAAGAAAACTATACATTCCACGTCAGTGCGGGAACAGCACAGATTTGCCATGTGATTGCATTGATTGTTGCAGTCATTGCCGCGCTTACCGATTTGCTTGATGGTTATCTTGCAAGAAAATTGAAAGTGGAAAGCGACTTTGGACGTCTGGTCGACCCGCTGGCAGACAAGATTTTTGTTCTTGCCACTTACACCATGATGGTGTCTTATGACCTGATTCCCGGTTGGTTCCTGATCATCATTCTGGCACGTGAATTTATCGTGACCGGATTGCGCACTCTGGCATCGGCGAAAGGTGTCATCATTGCAGCAGACCGCTGGGGCAAACTGAAAACTGCGCTTCAGATGTCCTTCCTTGCAATCGGCGGTTTGAGCTGGATCAACTTCCTCGGATTTTCCGTCAACAAGCAGCCCTTTGCCTGGTTCTGGTGGATCTTTATGGGTATTGTCATGATCATCACCATTTCCAGCGGACTCGGCTATTTCATCAAGTACAAAAAACTTTATATGGAATCAATTTAAGGTTTTTATTTCCATGTACAAAGCAAAAGAAACCAAAGAAATCACAAAAAAAGCATTCCTCGTCGGACTGGCAGAAGGTCAGGAAACCGGCGCGGATGTACGTGAGCATTTGGCGGAATTGCGGGAACTGGTTCGCACACTCGGACTGGAAACCAGCGGTGAACTTTGTACATCCGTGCGTGAAATCAACCCGCGTTACTATGTAGGATCCGGCAAAGCCGAAGAAATCAGCCATGCAGCCGCCGAAGCACAGGCGGATGTGATTGTGTTCGACTCTCCGCTCGGTCCCTCCCAGCAGAGAAACCTGGAACGGCTTTGCAAACGACATGTCATTGACAGACAGGAAGTAATTCTGGATATTTTTGCCTCCCGCGCCTGGACAAAGGAAGCTGTCCTTCAGGTGGAATTGGCACGAAACCGTTATTTTCTCCCCCGGCTCACCGGTGCATGGAGTCACTTATCCCGTCAGCGCGGCGGTGGAGGAACCGTTGTCCGTGGTGCCGGTGAAACCCAGTTGGAAACGGACCGCCGGGCATTGAAACAGCGCATAGCGGAACAGGAAGCAGAACTTGCCGAAGTCCGCAAACAGCGTTCCGTTCAACGGAAAAGCCGTTTACGCAGCAACATTGCCAATGCGGCAATTGTGGGATATACCAATGCTGGCAAAAGCACCCTGCTCAATACGCTGACCGGTGCCGATGCTTACGCGGCGAATCAATTATTTGCAACGCTTGACCCGACGACCCGGCATTTATCCTTGCCGGATAAATCGGAAATTTTATTGACCGACACCGTCGGTTTCGTGCGGAAACTGCCCCATTCTCTGGTGGAAGCATTCAAATCCACATTGGAAGAAGCCGTGCTTGCAGATTTCATTGTTCTGGTTCTGGATGCCAGCAGTCCGGCGATTATGAACCAGTGGGAAACGACGTTATCCGTGTTGTCTGAACTTGGTGCTGACCAGAAAGAAATGCTGGTGGTATTCAACAAAATGGATTTGGCAGGAGAAGATCCGGTATTACGTATCAAGCTCCGCTCTCTGGATTCGGAAGCGGTCTTTGTTTCCTGCGTCACCGGGGAAGGTCTTGATGTTCTGAAACAGAAAATCATGTACAAGCTGGCATCAAAAAATTCCCTGTTGTATGTGCGTATTCCCGCCTGTGATTCCGGCGTGATCGCACAACTGCATTCCAATGGAAAAATTATAAACAGTCATTATGCCCCTGACGGGGATTTTTATGCAACGGTGCGCGTTCCGGCATCTTACAAGAAAAAACTGGAACCGTATTTTGTCAACGAGAACATTTACACGGGAAACGAATTCCCGCTTTCTGAAAGGAGATAATTCAAATGATGAAACGCAACACATTACATTTTGCAGCAGTTGCACTCGCCTGCCTGACCTTGGCAGCCCCGGCAGAACTCCCCGCGCAAAGCGGCAATTCCCGTAATACACAATTAAGTAAAAGATATTGGGATCTCTGGCGTATCGGTTTTGAATCCTACGAAGCCGGGGAATCTGCCCTGCTTGCTGGCCGTAACGAAGAAGCGGCAGACTGCTACCGTCGGGCATTGAATGCCTTCCAGTCCGTCCGGAAGAACAATCCCAACTGGAATAAAAACGTCATCAATTACCGTATCTCTCTGGCAGACAGAAGATTGAAAACCGCACTGCGTCGCCTGGAATTCCAGAGAAACGGCTCCTCTAAAGATATCGCAGGTGATAGCGATTCCGGCAGCACACGGGAACTGAGAGAAAAAATCAAAGCATTGCAGGACAGTCTGGCAGAATCCGAGCGGATCAATCTTGATTTGCGTAAACTGGCGGAACAGGGCAAAGTTGCCCGTGATCAGGTGGTCGATCTGCTGAAAGAAAAGAAAGAACTGGAAAAGAAATACGAATCTCTGGTATTGCAGTATAATGAAATCAAAAAATCTGCCGCCACTGCTTCTGCTGATACCTCTTCTCTGGAAAAAGCATTCAAAAAAGAACAGGCTCGCACGGAAGCCCTGTTGAAGATAGTGGAAGAACTGCGTAAAGAAGGCAAAGAACTTCAGGCAAAACTGGAACGTACGCAGGAAAATGTGGAAGCCGAAAAACAGAAATTGGCAACTGCAAACCGCAAACTTGTTTCCGCCGGTAAAACAGAAGATTTGTTCAAAGATCTTCAGAAAAAATATAAACGCATGGAAGCTGATCTCAACGAAAAACTGGATACGCTCAAAGATCAGTTGAAAGCCGAAAAGAACAAACTTGCCGCTAAAACAAGAGAGAATGAAACTCTCCGTGACAACCAGAGTGCTGCTGCGAAAAAACTGGCGGAAGAAACCGAACTGCTTCGCGATCAGGCTTATGCGCTCAAGAAAGATATTGCAACCCTCAAAAAGACGGTTGGAGAAAAGAATAAACTCATCAACGAGGCTTCCAACCGGGAAATGCGCCTGAACAGCATGGTTGCTTCTCTCAATGAAAGAAACAAAGATTCAGAAGCCCGTCTGAAAACAACAGAACGTACGCTCGCGGCCGAACAGGATAAAGTCCGTCAAACCGAACAGAAATTTGCCGCTCTCAATGAAGAAAATAAAGATTTGAAGGAAAAAGTCAAACTTCTGGCTGAACGCGTCAACAAAATCCCCGTTGTCACAGCAGCCGCAGAAGCTGAAAAACTCAAAGCGCAGCAGGATATCAAACGTTTGACTGCATCCCTGGAAACAAGCACGAAGGATTTGACAACTGTCAAAGCAGAATTGACATCTGCCCATAAGGAATTGGATACATACCGTCAGAAACTGGAAGCAGCGGAAAAAGCATTGGCTGATGCACGCAAAGCAGGTAAAGAACAGCAGCAGAAAATTGCACAGTTGGAAGCTGATCTGGCAACCCTGAAAAAGGATTTCAATGCCAAGGATGAAGCGGCAAAACTCCGCATCTCCCAGCTTGAAAAATCCATTACCGACTTCAAAGTCGCCGCCGCCGGTAAAGACGAAGCATCCAAGCTGAACGTTAAACTTCAGGAACTGCTGGATATGACACGGAAGGAGCTTGCCGAACAGAAAGCGGCTGCCGCCGGTAAAGATGATGCAATCAAACAGAGCAATCAACTCCAGCAGCAGATGGCTCAGCTCAAAAAAGACATTGAAGCAGAAAAAGCAGCAATCCAGGCAGCAGAACAGAAAAAATCTGCCGCTTTGCAGGAACAGATCAAACAGCTGACCGCCCGCAGCAAATCCCTTTCTGCTGAATTGCAGAAAGTCACAGCAGCACAGAAAGCCACGGATGAAAAATTGCTTGCAGTCCAGAAAGAAGCAGCTGAAAAGCTGGCAGCCGCTCAGACCGCTGCGGCTGAAAAATTGACAGCTGCCCAGAATGCTGCAAATACAAAATTCACCGAAGCGCAGAAAACTGTAAATGCAAAATTGGCAGCGTCTGAAAAAACATCTGCCGATCTCCGGAAATCGGTTCAGGCTCTCACAAAAGAAAGACATATCCTCACGGAAAAGAACAAAAAACTTTCCAAAGACTTGCTGAACACGCAGGCTTTGTTGGAAAAAGCCAGACTGCAGGCTCAGGATGATACAAAATTGCGTGCCGCTGAAAAAGCTCGTGACGGCTGGAAAGAACAGACCGAACAGGTCAACAAAAAGAATGCTGAATTGGGTAAAAACATTCAGGCAGAAAAAGAAAAACTGGCAAAAATGAAAGCCGCCGTAGCCGAATTGGAAAAGAAACGGGATGAACTCAACAAGAAACTTCAGCGCACAGAAAGCGAACTGGAAGGCTGGAAGAAAAACCAGAATACCGTTTCCAAGAAAGAATTGGATACTCAGGTCAAAGCGACCGATACCATGGCTGGCGAACTGAAAGCCAAGATTGAGGAAATCAACAAGTTGAAAAACAAACTTGTGGAAGCCGATGCGTTGACAACCCGTTACCGTCAGAACCTTCAACAGGCTCGTAACATCACAGAAAAAGCCATGGCAGAATCCAGAAAACTCCGCGCTGAACTGGCAATGTATCGCAGAAACGATCCCCATGCCATGCCGGAAGTCGAAAAAGCTCAGGGTATGCCAAAGGAAATCATCGCGCTGACCACTGTCCCCAACGATGAAAAAGATCGTGCAAGAAAAGCCGATGCAAGCAAATTCGACAGCCTCATGGCAAAAGGTAAACAGTTCGAAGATCAGAAGAAATATGATGATGCACTCTGGACTTACTGGGCAGCCGCCGATGCCGGCGTAAACCGTCCGGAGCCCTATATGGCCATTTCCCGCATCCATGCCATTCGCAACAATCCGGAACAGGGTATCAAAACCTACGAACGCGCCTTGCGTCTCGGTGGGAAACGTGTCCCGGCTATCGAACAGACTTTGAAAAAACAACTCATTGATAAGAAAAAGAAAGCACAGTAAAACATGTTTGGAAATCTTGGAAAAATGGCGTCCATGCTGAAAGATATGCAGGGACTCAAAGCAAATATGGAACGGATGAAATCCGAATTGGCAAATGCCGAATACACCGGCAAAAGCTGTAACGGTCAGGTGACAGCGATTGTTTCCGGCGAACTCCTGTTGAAACGCATTGATATCACTCCCGCATTCGTCAATGCCGGTGATACTCAGGCCTTGCAGCAGGCAATTCTGGAAGCCGTCAACACCGCATCTCTCACCGCCCGCAGTGCTGCCGCAGAAAAGATGTCTGCCCTCACCGGCGGCATGGATATCCCCGGGCTTTAATGAATCAAGTGGAATAATATATGGATTTTCAGTTTCCCGCTGCATTACAAGAATTGATGGAACACCTGAAAGGGTTGCCCGGAATCGGCAAACGATCTGCCGAACGGATGGCTCTTGCCATTTTCCAATGGGATGAATCACGCCTTGCCGCCTGGGCAGAAAACCTCCGCACGTTACATGAAAAAGTCGGGGTATGTTCTCAATGCGGCAATCTGGCAGATCAGACCGGAAATGGGTTGTGTTACATCTGCGATTCTCCGGTGCGGGATCATACGATTCTTTGTGTAGTGGAGGAAGCCCCCCAGATCCGGGTGATTGAATCTTCCGGCGAATTCAAAGGATTGTATCATGTCCTCGGCGGCAGAATTGCGCCGCTGGAAGGCAAGTTTGCGGAAAACCTGAACATCCTTTCTCTCGAAAAACGATTGCAGGAAAGTCCGGTCAGAGAAATCATTCTGGCTCTCAGCCCGGATGTGGAAGGACAGGCCACTGCCGTTTATCTTTCCAATCGTTTGAAAGGTTTCAATGTCAGAATCACCCGTCCTGCGCGCGGTTTGCCTGCAGGTTCGGATCTGAGTTATGCCGATGCCGCAACCATTGCCATTGCAATGAATGCACGTGTCGCAATGAATGATAACGGAGAAAAAGACCAATGAGCAAGAATAAAGTCAAAATTGCCTTGCTTCAGGATCAGTGTTATCCCACGATGGATGACGCCGAAAAGAATTGCATGGCGCGAATCCGGGAAGCCGCAGCAAATGGAGCTAATATCATTTGCACACAGGAATTGTTCCTCACCGAATACTTCTGTTGGAAACAGGATCCCGATTTTTTTGAACTGGCAGTTCCCCTGCCCTGCCCGATGACCGAACGTTTCGCCGCTCTGGCAAAAGAATTGAACGTGGTCCTCATTCTTTCTCTTTTTGAAAAACGTGCGCCCGGACTGGCTCACAATACGGCTCTCATTCTCGATGCCGATGGTTCCATTGCCGGAAAATACAGAAAAATGCATATTCCGCAGGACCCCGGCTTTGAAGAAAAATTTTACTTTGCTCCCGGCGATGGGCCGTTCCGCGCATGGGATACAAAATTCGGCAGAATCGGCGTGATTATCTGCTGGGATCAATGGTATCCGGAATCTGCTCGACTGACCGCACTCGATGGAGCTCAGATTATTTTCTGTCCCACCGCAATCGGATGCATTGCAACAGAAAGCGATGAGCTGGGCGACAATCAGCGCAATGCCTGGCTCAATGTTCAGAAATCACACCCCGTGGCAAACGGATGTTATTACGCCGCTGTCAACCGGGTCGGCGTGGAACATGGAACCCGGTTCTGGGGATCCTCTTTTGTATTGGATTTTTATGGCAATGCATTGGCGGAAGGCTCCCGGGATAAAGTCGAAATTCTTTATGCGGAATGTGATCTGGATGCGGCGGAAGAACACCGGCGCATGTGGCCGTTTTTCCGGGATCGTAGAATTGATGCCTATTCACCCCTGATGGAGCGTTATCATGATTAATACGGAATGTACTCCGAAACAGGCATCTTATTCCATGCCGGCAGAATGGGAACACCAATCTGCAATTTTTCTTTCCTGGCCGCTGAATCCCCTCACATGGGTCGGCGTCCGCGAGAAAATGGAAAAAGATTATGCGGCATTTGCAGCTGCCATTACCCGTTATGAAAAACTCTATATCAACTGCATTACTGCAGAATTGAATCGGGTGAAAGATTTACTTGCCAATGCAAATGCAGTCATGGAACGTATCACATTTCTGGATATTCCAACGAACGACGCCTGGTGCCGCGATCACGGTCCCGTCTTCCTCCGGAATCAGAATGGACAGTGTGCCATTGCAAAATTTGTTTACAATGCCTGGGGTGCCAAGTTCTCCCCCTGGGATCTGGATGATGCCGTACCGTATCACATCGGAAAGACACTGGATTATCCCGTATTCCCCATTGATCTGATTTGCGAAGGCGGTGCGTTGGAATCCAATGGCGAAGGCTTTCTCCTTACAACAGAAAATGTGATCCTCAATCCGAACCGGAATCCCGGTCTGACCAAAGAACGGGCAGAAGAAATTCTCAAGGAAGCATTGGGTATGACCGCCGTCGGCTGGCTCAAGTCCGGTCTGGTTGGAGATGATACGGATGGTCACATCGATACTCTGGCGCGTTTCTTCCGGAACGATGCGGTACTTGCTGCCGTGGATAAAAAAGGCAGTATCCAGCATGATGTTCTGGAACAGAACTTTATGGATTTGTGCAAAATGCGTCTGCCGTCGGGCAGTCGCCTTACAGTTGTCCCCCTGCCCTGTCCGGAACCGTTATACTCACCGAAAGGAGAAATTCTTCCTGCTAACTATGCAAACTATCTGCCGGTAAATGGGGCCGTTCTCGTTCCGTCCTACCGTCAGGACAAAGCAGACGCTCAGGCGGCTGCGATTATCGGAGAAGCTTATCCGGGACGGGATATTGTACTTCTCGATTGCTGTGAAATTTTACACGAAGGCGGTGCCCTGCACTGTCTCAGTCAACAAGGATATTAATGATGTCTGTACTTATTGCTGTTTTATTGCTCGTAGCCGGTTCCGTTCTTTTGTATTACGGAGCTGAGTATCTTGTCCGCGGTGCCGTTATGCTCTCCCAAAAGGCAGGGATTTCCCCGCTGGTGATCGGTTTGACCGTTGTCGCATTCGGAACCAGTATGCCGGAAATGGTGGTCAGCACCTCCGCTGCCTGTACGGGCAGCCCGGATATTGCATTGGGCAATATTCTGGGATCCAACATCTGTAATATCGGTTTGATCATGGGGTTGAGCGCCTTGATTAAACCTTTGACAAATGATAAAAGTCTGATCAAGTTTGATATTCCGTTCCTCTGCCTGATCTCCCTGGCACTTGCAGCAATCTGGTATTTTGCAGGCGGGATCGGCAGAATTGCCGGTATGGTCTTCTTTGCCGGGCTGATTTTTTACATTATCCGCAGCATCAAAATCGGCAGACAGAACGGTGCGAATGAAGAAGATGTACCCGATGAAGTCAAAGAAACAGCAAGGGGCATCGTGGCAAAACATCCTCTTATTTTCTCCATTCTTTTCTGTATCGGCGGGTTGCTTGCACTCGTTCTCGGCGGTAACTTCTTTGTGGAAGGTGCTGTGCGCATCGCCCGTATGCTTCAGGTATCAGAAGCCGTGATCGGTTTGACCTTGATCGCATTGGGAACAAGTCTGCCGGAATTGGCAACCAGTATTGTTGCAGCGGTCAAGGGTGAATCAGACATTGCGGTCGGGAACGTTGTCGGTTCCAACATCTTCAACATTCTGGCAATTATGGGTATCACTCCGCTGATCAAGCCGGTAGCGGCACAGAATATTACTTATGTAGACTTCGGAGTCATGCTGGCATTCACATTCGCCTTGATTCCGATTCTGATGATCGGCAAACAAACCGGACGCTTCAAAGGTTTTCTGCTTGTGCTCAGTTATGCATTGTACATCGCCTGGCTTGCTGTAAAATAATAAACTGGAAAGGATAATTGCGTTATGAAAATCAGTTTCAAAAAATTTGTAATGCCCGCGTTGGCTCTCTGTACGGCGTGCCTCATGATGGGTGTGGAAGAATGTGACCCCGAAAATCCCACAAAAGCGATGGAAGAGTTGCTCGACCCCTCCCTCGCGGAAGCACCGAAAGCGGTCATCTCCATTCATGAAATCATCCGCTATCCCCGCGCCAGTGAAATCGAACAGAAGATACCCTCCTACTTCGGAAAAGATGTGACAATCAACCGCAACCCCATGCTTTTCTCGAAAGAAATTATCGAGATTAAAGCCATTCCGCAGGTGCGCGACCCCAATTATTTTGACCTGCATTTGAAGTTGACTGTCCGCGGACGCAAAATGTGGATTGGGCTTTCTGTCAACAACCGGCGCGAACAGCTGGCATTTGTTATCGACGGCATGTTCTACCGTTCGTTCCAGCCCCGTATGATTTATGACGATGTAACGGATGAAGTGATTATTGATGGTCCCTTTGACAAGGCAACTGCATTGGAAATCCAGAATCAGTCAAAGAAGAATTACAAAAAGGCAAACCGCTGAGTTCGTGCGTCATTGACCTGTTAAAATTCCGCCGGATACATTTTTAAGTATCCGGCTTTTTTATTGCCTTTTATAAGGAAACTGTTTCTTCCCGAATGGCAAGTTCGCCGTGATCGGCAAAATCCAATACAAGATAGCGGAATGGTGTTTCGCATATCCCGGGAGCTGTCACAAAGGTGGTGCAGCCGCATTTCTTGACCGGTAATCCGGCATGTTCATGACCGGCAATGCATAAATCATAGTGACATTCTTCCAACGCACGCATTACGTCCGGCGCGTTGGTGTAATTGTAAAAACAATGATGATCATCGGGATATCCGACGGGGACGTGTTGGACAGCAATCAGCTTTCCATTCCAGTCAAGGGCAGCCGCTTGCATTTTTGCAAAATCAGCATCCGAACGCCGGGCATTATATCCGGGCATTTCTTCATCGCAAAAAGTAACAATGCGCAGATTGCCGACATCCGTAACATCTTTCTGCTTGGGAAAGAAGCGGTAAAAACGTTCCGGTTTCGGGTCATGATTGCCCGGAATCACGATATAAGGCATGGTCAACTGATCCAGAAGACCTTTCAACTTCAAAAGCAATTCCGATGCATTTTCATCATCAGGAAAATTGATCAGGTCACCGGCAACAATTACCGCATCCGGCTTGAGCGTTTGATTGCAGGACGTCACAACGGCTTGCAGAAGACGATCCGCCCACTCGCCGTGACGACTCGGGCATAACACATTCTTCTGCAAAGCATAATGCAAATCAGAAAGAATTACGATCCGTGCAGAATCGGACATTGTGCTTATCGACGGTAACGAATCTGCTGTTTCGGCATTTTCGGTTCTTCCAACATGAGGGAGTACCACTGTTCGCCGAGGAGAGAGTTGGAGAAATGCTTTGCCTTGTTATTGACAAGCAATTCCCAGTTTTTCACAATCACTTCATTATCAGAAGTTTTTATTTTTGCCTGATTCAACACTTTGATAGCATCATCAATGCGATCCTGTTTGACAAGGATCCAGGAATACACAGCGTAAGGCATCAAAGCATGTTCGCCTTTGAAACGGGCAGCACTTTTCTTGAAGAATTTATCAATGCCTTCGTCATTGCGTTTGTACATACGTGCCATTTTCACGCAAACACTCTGGGGTTCGATGAACAAGCATTTATCCATCAGAGCATCAGCTTCTTCAAACTTTTTCTGCTGGAACAGGAACATCATACGCATGGTGTTGACCTGTTTCTTCATGAGAATATTCCAGAGGTAAAGAGGCTTGTAAAGGTTCAGAGCTTCAATCATGCGCTGCAGACCGGCATTCTGTTCCCGTTCCAAAGCCTGCATCATCTGTTTCTGACCACCCATGGGGCGACGCATGAACTGTTCCTGCATGCTCCGCAGTTTGGTTGCGGTTTCCGTCATGATCTGCTGCAGAACGCCATTGATTTTTCCGGAAAGTTTACGGAGAATAAGCATCACGATCACCTGGAAAATCAGCATGCAAAGCACGGCGATGATTGCAGATGAAACCGGTTTCATACCGGCAAACTGAGTCGTAGAAAAATAGACGATACCACCGAGGGCAAGACCGCAAATAATAGTAAGCATAAAATTAATCCTTTCAGAAAAAGTTACAGTTGAGTACTATACACCATATTCAGAAAAATGCAAGAAAAAAACATATGATAAAAATATAAAACTCAAAATTCATAAAAAAATAAAAAATATTTTTTCAGACTCAGTATTGAAAAAAATGCAGTTGAATGTATATTATTATCTTGAAAGTTTGATATAAGGGATTTTTCAATGGACAACACAGATAACTATGCTACATTAAAAAACAAATATGAACGCAAAAAAGCTGGATTTTTTCAAATTGGAGATTTGATATTAGGACGCTATAAAATCCTGAGCGAACTCGGGCAGGGCGCAATGGGTATCGTTTATAAATGTTGGGATGAGACATCGGGCATAGAAATCGCCTTGAAAACACTTCCGCCTGAACTATCTCATAACAGTCAGGAAATAGAAGAAATCAAAGAAAATTTTCAACTCATCTCAAAACTGACCCATACAAATATTGCAGCAATAAAGCAGTTGGAAAAAGATAATTCAAACGGTAATTATTATCTGATTATGGAATGTTGCAATGGAGAGATGCTGCACCATTGGATCAAACAAAAAAGAAAAAATGGAAATTTAACTCTGCAAGAGATAGTACCAGTCATCAACCAGGTTGCCGACGCATTGGATTATGCTCATAAGCAGAAAATCATCCATCGCGATATCAAGCCGGGAAACATTATCATTAATGCAGATAATGAAGTTAAAATACTGGATTTCGGACTGGCAGCTCAAATCCATACGAGTATGACGAGAGTCAGTATGGCTTACCGTGGGACAAGCGGGACAGGTCCCTATATGGCACCCGAACAATGGGAAGGTCGCATACAGAACGAGAAAGCCGATCAATATGCATTTGCAGCCATGACCTATGAAATGCTATGCGGTCATACCCCATTTGAAAATCCGGATGCCTCGATATTACGGGAAGCTGTCTTGAAAAGTAAAGTACAGCCATTGCAAATGATATCAGCCAATGCGAATAAAGCGCTGCTCAAAGCATTGAGTAAAGAACCGGAAAAACGCTTTAACTGCTGCATGGATTTTGTAAGTGCCTTAAGCGGGAAATGTGCAAAAAATACATTCAAAAAAAATAAAAGCTTAACATTTTTTACCTTGATTTTGCTGCTGCTCATTTCTATATGCGGGGTAAAATTTTTTGGAAAAATCGATACCTGTCTTGATCGTATCAAAAACTTTTCTACAACACCGGTTCAAAAAAACACCATAAATTGGACTGCCGGCAAAATACATTCTCAAAACAAAGACTTGATATCTGCCGAAAAATAAGGGGAATGGATCAGTTTAAAACCGGGGTACGTCTGGGATGGAAAAATCGGACTTATATGGAATCCCGGAATGATTCACTCTCAAAACAGAATGTTGAAAGCAAGTAAAAATCCCGATGTTTGGGTATGTATAAAGCCCGGATATGTATGGGATGGCGACAATGGAATAAAGTGGAAAGCTGGCATGATCCATTCTCAAAATTCAGCATTGAGAGCCTCTACAGCGCCTGAAATATGGGAATGCATGACTCCCGGATATGTATGGGATGGCGACAATGGAATAAGATGGAGTCCGGGAATCTCTCATCCCCGCAACCAGTTTTTGAAAGCAAGTACAACTCCCGGTGTTTGGGACAGTATCAAACCCGGTTATAAATGGAATGGCTCCAACGGAATAAAGTGGGAACCGGGAACAACTCATCCTCAAAATTCAACTCTCAAAGCAAGTACAACTCCTGACATGTGGAAAAGTACCACACCCGGATATGTATGGGATGGCAACAACGGAATAAAATGGAATCCGGGAATCTCTCATCCCCGCAACCAGGCTTTGAAAGCAAGTACAACTCCCGGAATTTGGGAAAGCTCCGTTCCCGGATATGTATGGAATGGTAATGATGGAATAAAATGGAATCCGGGAGAGTTATCCTATGATGGAAAAAGAAAAGCATCCTATACCGAAGGACAATGGCTTTACAAAACAACCTGTCAAAAATGTAAAGGAAATAAACAGGTCCAGCAGTCAATAGAATGTCAATACTGTTCCGGAACAGGCAACATCAAAAAAGAAATAAAATGCCGTACTTGCGCTGGCAATGGTACTATCTCAAGAACAACACTCTGTTCCCATTGCAAGGGAAAAAAGGAAATTGAAAATTACGGAACCTGTTTGAATTGCGGCGGTCAACCGAAACAAAAATGTGCAAATGTGCGGGCAAGATATAATGCACAGGGACGTCATATGATGCCCTGTATGGCATGCAATGGAGCAAGAGGTTTTCGTTCCCCCTATGGGTATATACCGTGTAACGCATGTGCGAATCAAGGCATAATTACTTGTTTCAATTGCGGTGGAAATGGAATGGTTTACTGTAGAATGCCGAACTGCAAAGACGGGAAAGTATTATACGGCAGCCTCTTGTGCACTTATTGCAGTTGGACAGGCTTTGTTACATCAACAAGCAACTGCTCCAGCTGCAACACGAACGGAAAAATAATACAGACTCGCAAATGTTCGGCATGTTCTTATGGCAACATATACAAATCAATAACTTGTACAAATTGCAATGCATCCGGTTATTTATGGAAATAAACGTACCGATGCTGAATTGTATGTTTAATAAAACCAGCCAATAATCCGGCGATGGCGGCAAGAAAACCATAGACGGAACCGTTAGTCAATTCGTATTGGAAGGTGGATGAACGGAAAAAGGCAAAGAGCGTTCCCTCAAACACACATCCTTTATAAAGAAGATAGCCCAGCCAGACCAATGTTCCCGCAATCATACTGCACCAGATGGCATCCCGTTTCACAGATGGCAGGTAGACTGCCGCAAAGACCGGAATCAGCACGATCACCAATTGGGACGCAGAGGCACTGATCATCAACGCATAGACACTTTCTGCCATCAGAGACAAACAAGTGGCAAAAATTACAAAAAAGACCGTGATGATCCGCGTATACATTAATAATTTATGATCCGGCACCGATGGGCATAAAGGCTGGATCACATTCCGGGTCAACAGGCTGGATGCCGCAAGAAGACAGCTGTCCGCCGTACTCATGATCGCAGAAATCAACGCTCCGAGAAACAGAATCAACAGAACCGGACTGATGGGTCCGAGAACTCCCGCCGCAATACGGGGCATGACCTGATTTTCAAAGTCGCTCCCCATGACCTCCGCCGTGATGCCCCATTTCGGCAGAAGAATCTTCGCCGCCAGCCCGATCAATAAGGGCACAAAAGCCACGGCAAAATATAAAAATGCAGTTATCAAGGTACTGCTCCGGGCAGTCCGCTCATCTTTACAGGCAAGAGTCCGCTGCAGAAGATCCTGCCCCACAATGCAGCCCAAGCCCATAATCAACCAGTTTCCGCTGTAGTTGACCATCCCCGAAAAAGAGGATTTTTCCACGGCGGATGGCAGAATGGAATAATTCACTTCCGGATTACAGAATATCGCCTTGAATCCACCGGCTTCACTGACCGCCCCCGGTACAATCAGGAACAAACCGATCAGAATCAACACGATCTGCACCTGATCCGTCAACGTAACAGCCCACATTCCACCCGCAGTGGTATAAATCAGAATAACCAATGCGGCAACCAGTTGGGAAACAATCAAATTCCACCCCAAAAGCAGATGCAGTACTGTCCCCACGCCAAGGATCTGAGCACTGAGCAGCCCGACGTATGCAGGAATCATCCAAAGAGACGCATAAATCCCCGCCGTCTTTCCGTAATGCTGATGAATGATATCCGTCACCGTCATGCAGTTCATCCGCCGTAAAACCCCGGTCAGAAACAAACCGGCAAGAATCAGACAGAGTGTGACGGCAAAGGGGTCGGCAATCACGGAATGGATTCCGCCTTTGTACACCGATGCCGCAATACCGATACACGTCCCCGCGCCAAACCAGGTGGCGAGAAGGGTTCCGATGGCAGGCAGCAAAGTCAGACGTCTGCCCGCGACAATAAAATCACTCATATTGCGGACTTTGCGGCCGGCAAAGATTCCGATTGCAAGGACAACGGCGATATAAAAAACTATCCCGCCCCAGAGAGCCGGAGCGGGAATGGATAAATGTTCAAACAATGTGGAACTGTTTGCCATAAAGGTGTCAATCTTTTACAAAACGGACATTCAACCCGGCAGGCAGGGCTTTCCCGGTCTGTTCCGGAATGCTCATTTCACCGGTTTCAAATCTGCCGCCATCCTTGGCAAAGACTTCGTGACAGATCCGTTCCAGTGACATGGGCGAGAACCCCTGAGAGTGACAGGAAAGGAGAATGAAACAAGGTTTGGAAAGATCCAGAATTGCCCGGCAGGATTCCAGAAGGCTCTGAATACCGGTTTCAATCTTCCAGACCTGCCCCTGGGCACCGCGCCCGAAACTGGGCGGGTCAAGAACAATACCCTGATATTTTTTACCGCGCCGTTCTTCTCTTGCCACAAATTTCATGGCATCGTCACAAATCCAGCGGATGCGGTCTTTGGTTTCCGGATTCAACTGCTGATTGCGCTTTGCCCATTCGATAATTCCTTTGGAGGCATCCAGATGAGTCACATCCGCCCCACCCTGTGCCATGGCAATGGTTGCCCCGCCGGAATAAGCAAACAAGTTCAAAGTGCGGGCATCTTTACCGAGACGTTTTGTCTGTTCCCGGAGCCACTGCCAGTTACCGGCCTGTTCCGCAAAGAAACCGAGATGACCAAATTGAGTCGGCTTGACCATCAGGTTCACCCCGCCCCAACGTACGGACCAGTCGCCTTCGCCGGGTTGACGGACCTTCCAGCTCCAGATGCCGCCGCCGGTACTTTCCCGTTCAAAAGTAGCATCCGCTTTCTGCCATTCTTTTTCGGGCAGAGTCGGAGGCCAGAAAGCATTGAGTGCGGGCCGGATAATACGGTAAGGGCCAGCCTGTTCCAGTTTACGGCAGTTGCCGGAATCGAGAAGAATATAATGTTTTTCCTGATTGTTCATTTTCTGTGTATCGTTCCTTCACAAGTTTTTTCATATACAACGTTACCGCGTGAAACGGTCATGCGGACTTCGTGTGTATTTGTATCAAAGACGGTTATATCTGCCCGGCGACCGGGGAAAAGTTCACCGCGGGTGATCAATCCCAAGTCCCGTGCGGGGTTGATAGTAAGACATGCGGCGGCTTCTTCCACCGGCATTTTGGCATATTGTACAAGATGATGCCAGGAATGTTCCAGAGTCAAAGTGGAACCGATGATTCGCCCGTCAGCACTGCGGATAATGCGCGGAGTCGTATCCACAACATCATTGGCGGCACGGGCCGCGGTATCGGCAGGGACAACGGAATTGCTGATCCCGATCAATTTTCCCTGGGGCTTGCTGCGATGTACAAGATCCATCATACGCGGCGTAACATGGATACCATCCGCAATCAATTCCACACTGATCCGGTCATCGGTCAAAGCCACCGTTGTCAAACTGATTTCGCGATGATTCAGAGGCGGCATACCATTAAATACATAAGTACAGCGGCGCACACCGGCATCGACACAGTCAAGAGTTTCCTTTTCTGTCGCTTCACTGTGGCCCATGGAAGGAATGATTCCGTTTTCCAGAAGCAATTCCACCAATTCTATAGAGTGTTCCAATTCCGGCGCAAAGGTCATCAGACGGATATGATGTTTCCCCGCCTGAATCAGCTCCCGTGCAAACCCGAGGTCGACGGGGCGGATATTTTCCGCTTTCTGGGATCCGCGTTTATTGGGATTCAGAAACGGACCTTCCAGGTGAATCCCGCAGGTATCCGCCATGGGACAGCCTTCTTCGATCTCACGGACAAGGTTTTCCACTGCGGAAAGCATATCTTTCTCCGGCAAAGAAACAAGAGTCGGGCAGAACGTTGTTACCCCATGCTGTGCAAGCAGTTTACTCATTTCATGCAGCGGGCGTGCACCTTTGGAAGCATCGGCGGAATCCGCCATGCCGATTCCGTGGATGTGACTGTCGATCAACCCGGGGATGGCATAAGCATTTTTCAGTTCAATGACTTCCAATCCTTCTTCATCCAATGCGAAAGCAGAGGCACCGCCAGTGGCAATGATCTTGCCTTTTTCACATAATATACCGCAGGTTGTGATCTTGTCATAAGGAGTCAGACAATAATCCAACAGAAATAAAGTTCGGTTCTTCACCATAAATAAACCATCTCCAGTTTTGACTATATCCATAATATGCACTCAAAAATGAATATTTCAATTCCAAAAGTGCGAATGATGTGCATTTTTTCGAAAAAAAACAGGGGTGGAGTGTTGATAAATGTTAATAACTTGTTAACAAAACAAAGATCACCCCTGTATCTTATTGATAAATCATAGGTTGTAAACAGGCAAAAAAAAGTAGGGTATTTTTCAATTCCGACTTGACTTTTTGCGGTTTTGGCTGTAAAGTTATTCAAAGGCTGCGAACGGCAGATTTTGAATTCAAATTGTGCTCGAAACGAGAAACAAAAAGTGGAGTAAACCTCCTCTTTTTTTATTCATAAGACCTTATAGTTTGAATATATAAAATTGCTTTCTGCAGATCGCCTTTGCCGGTATATTTCCCCGGTGTTGATAAGTTTTGGAAATTTGGTATATAAAATAGGATAATTCAGTTAATTATGTCGGACGGAATGAAAATATCGGAGCTTTGGAGCCGATCCTGTGAGTTCTTGGAGAAGACTTCGAAAAGCACCTATGAGCAGTGGTTTTCTCAAATCACTCCACTCTGTATCGAAGAGGATAAACTCCTCCTCGGGGTGCCGGATGAATTCTTCGGTGACTGGATCCGGGACAACCTTGCCGATCTCCTTCATGATGCCCTCGTCAGTGTTTGCGGCAGATCTTATAATCTGGAATTTGAAGCCGGACATCAGGTTCAGCTGATCAATACGGAAGTGGAAGCACCGGAAGTGCTCGCCCCGGTTCACGAAGAACCCAAGGCTGCAGCTCCCGAACGCCCTGTTGCAAACGTTTGCGCTGAAAATTGCCATGCAAGACATACTTTTGAAACATTCGTTGTGGGCGAAGGCAACCGTTATGCTTATTCAGCCGCTGCAACTGCCGCGAAAGATCCCGGCGTATTCAACCCGTTGTACATCTATGGCGGTCCCGGTCTCGGCAAAACTCACCTGATTCAGGCTGTGGCAAATGATGTGATCCGCCGGAACCCGAATGCCGTTGTCCGCTATACCTCCTGCGAAGATTTCCTGAATGCATTCGTCGATTCCATGCGCAACAAAACCCACTTTGAATTCCGCGAACATTTCCGTAATGTGGACTTGCTGTTGATCGACGACGTGCACATTCTCAGCGGCAAAGCCGGTTTGCAGGAAGAATTTTTCAATACATTCAATACATTACATAATGCTAATAAACAGATTATTCTGACATCCGATAAACCGCCTGCCGAAATTCCCGGTCTGGAAAACCGTCTGGTTTCCCGCTTCGAGTCCGGTGTTACAACGCAGATCACACCGCCGTTGTTTGAAACACGTCTGGCGATTCTGAAACAGGAACAGGAATCCATGCATTTGAAACTGGATGATTCCATTCTGGTCTTCATTGCACAGCGGATTTCTTCCAATATCAGACCGCTCAAGTCAGCACTCCTTCATCTGCAGATTTACGCATCTGCCATGCAGGAAAAAATCACAATCGAAACGGTCGAAAATCTGTTGGCAGATATTCTTAATAAGGAAGCCGAAAACAGAACAGTTTCCATCGACGCCATTCAGAAGGCTGTTGCGGAACATTTCGGTCTCCACGTTCACGATCTCACCGGGTCTAAACGCCCGAAAAATATTGCAGAACCCCGTATGATAGCAATGTATCTCAGCCGGAAATTGACCAATTGTTCTCACAAAGAAATCGGTCTGGCATTCGGCGGACGCAATCATGCAACGGTGATTCATGCAGTGAAAGAAGTCGAAGATGCCTGCGTCAGAAATGAAGAAATGAAACGGGCATTGACATCCATCCAGCATCGCTTACAAGTAGAGGAGCCTGTATCATGATGAAATCGGGAAAATTCGCTGATTTGCACACCCACACCTTTCTTTGCGGTCATGCCGCAGGTCAGCCCGAAGAGTTTCTCGATGCCGCCATTGCAAAAGGCTTGAAATATTACGGAATCTCCGACCATCTCCCCTGCCCTGACGGATTCGATCAGGAAAGCAGAATGATGATGCTTCAATATCCCGAATACCGTCAGATCGTCGCCGACATGAAAAAGCGTGCTGAAGGTTCCGGCACGGAAGTGCTTTACTCCTGCGAAATGGATTACGTTCCCGGACGCATGAGAGAAGTTGCGGACTTTGTCCTTCCGGAAAATTATGACTATATTATCGGTTCCATTCATACCGTTAACAGCTTCCTGGTGGATCACCCGGATTACACGCCCAGATTTCTGGAATGCGGCGTTGATTTCATGTGGAACATGTACTTTGATATGCTGTGTGAATTCGTCACTGGCTTCCCATTCCATATTCTGGGCCATGCGGATTTGCTGAAAGTATTCGGCTACCGGCATTCCGATGCGGCCGTTGTCAACCAGAGAATGTATTCCGTCTTTGAACTGTGTGCGGAAAAAAATATCATGGTGGAAATCAACACCGCTGGCTGGCGGAAACCGGTCGGCGAACAATATCCCTCTTTTGAATTGCTGAAACTGGCGCGTCAGTGCGGATGCTCTATCACTTTGGGGTCCGATGCCCATAAGCCGGAACAGATTGCGGCGGATTTTGACAAGGCGGTTGAACTGGCGGAAGCGGCAGGTTATTCCTGTGCTTATGCATTCAAAAACGGCAATCCCATTGAAATGCCGTTCCATTAATTTTTTTCCTCAAAATTTTTCCCTATTTTCTGAAAAATAATCTTTAAAATTGGGTTCTTTGTGTTATATTACCCTTAGTATTACAGGAAAAGGAATATTACATGAGCGAACATATTTTGGAAGGATTGAATCCGGAACAGCGCAAAGCCGCAAGTACCATCGAAGGCCCATTACTCGTCCTCGCAGGCGCAGGTACCGGAAAAACCCGCGTGATTACAGCACGTATTGCTTACATGATTGCACAGGGCATACCGCCGCAACATATTCTTGGCGTTACCTTTACCAATAAAGCCGCAAGCGAAATGCGCGAACGTATGGAGCGCATGATCGGTGCCGAGCAGGCACGGAAAGTCACCCTCGGAACGTTCCACTCCATTTGCGGAAGAATCTTGCGTAAAGACATTAACAGAGCCGGACATTTTGACAGTAATTTTTCCATTGCTGACACTTCCGACCAGACCAGCATCATCCGCCAGGCAGCTGCCGAATTCGGTTATGCAAAAGAAGATATGCCCACCGGCGTCGTTCAGTCTTATATCGGCCGATGCAAAAACAATATGATTTCACCCAAAGATGCACTTTCTGCCAACAATACGCCGGAAGAACAAAGATTTGCGGAGATTTATGAACGTTATCAGCAGCTGCTCGAATTGCAGAATACGGTCGACTTTGACGACATGCTTCTGTTGACGGTCCGCATTTTCGAAGAGCATCCGGACGTTCTCAAGGCCTGGCGCGATAAATACCAGTATCTCCTGGTCGACGAGTATCAGGATACCAACATTTCCCAGTTCCGTTTTCTCCAGCTCCTCGCCGGGGATAAGCCGAACCTCTGCGTGGTGGGTGACGACGACCAGAGCATTTATGCGTGGCGTGGTGCCGATATCAGCAACATTCTCGACTTCCCCGATATTTTCCCCGGTACTGTCCGCATCAAACTGGAACAGAATTACCGGTCAACGAACAACATTCTCCGCAGCGCAAACGCGGTGATTGCCGGCAACTCAAAACGTTATGATAAACAATTGTGGTCAGCCAACGGCGATGGCGATAAGTTGAAGGTCGTCTCTCTCCCCAGCGGCGATGATGAAGCCGTTTTCGTTGCAGATGCCGTCAACGAATTCCTGCGGAACAATCCGGAATACAGTTACAAGGATTGCGCGATTCTTTATCGCTCCAACTATCTCTCCCGTACTTTCGAACAGGAATTCCGACGCAGAGGCATCACCCCGACCATCATCGGCGGACAGGAATTTTTTGAACGGAAAGAAGTCAAGGACGCCGCCGCCTACCTGAAACTCGTGATGAACCCCAGAGACGATCAGAGTCTGCTGCGGATTATTTCCGTCCCCCCGCGCGGCATTGGCGATAAAGCCATTCTGAAATTGCGCAGCACCCGGGAAGAAATCAAACTCCCGATGACGGAACTGCTTTTGAGCGATGCTTATCTCAATAACATTTCCAGTCCGGCAAGTAAATCCGCCTGCAATCTGGGCGAAACCATTCAGAAGTATCGGGAAGGATTCAAGGAGCCCGGACAGCTCTTCCAAAAAGCACAGGCGTATCTGGACGACGTCGGATTCCTCAGCGGTTTCCAGAGACTTTACAAGGATATCAAGGAAGCTCGCGACCGCAAGGAAAACGTATTCGAATTTCTGAACTGTATCGCCCAATACGAAGAACGCTGCAAGGCCGCCGGTGAAGAGGCTACCCTCGAACGGTTCATGGAAAATTACAGCTTGATGGATGATCGGGACCGCACCGCAGAAACGGAGGGCGATGGCCCTATTCTGACAACGGTCCATGCCTCCAAAGGTCTGGAATTCCCCTGCGTCTTCCTGGTGGGTATGGAACAGGGACTTTTCCCCCACGAACGTTCCATCAACGAAGGAAATGAAGAAGAAGAACGCCGTCTGTTCTATGTGGCAATCACCCGTGCAAAACGGAGTCTGATTCTGACTCTGACCAAACAACGTTTCCGTTACGGGCAGAACGAACCCCGTTATCCCTCGCCGTTCCTGGATGCCATCCCCGATGAACTGGCGGAAAAACCTGCGCCGGAAGCATTTTTCCCGCGTTTGAGCATGGATGACCGGAAAGCCGCATTCGCCGAAATTTTACGTCAATTACAGGAAGATGAGGATTTTTAATCATGAATCATACAGATCTGCATCAGGAAATCGCCGCCGTTAAACAGGAAATGCTCCGTGTCATCCGCGGAAAAGAATCAACTGTAGATCTGTTGCTCAATGCAGTTCTTGCCGGCGGAAGTGTGCTCATGGATGATGTCCCCGGTGTCGGCAAGACCACTTTGGCAAAAGCTCTCGCAATCACATTGAATGTGGAATTCAAACGAATCCAATTCACGCCGGACCTGCTCCCTGCTGACATTTCCGGCGGCTCGATTTATAATTCAAAGACGGCAGAATTTGTGCTTCATAAAGGCCCCGTTTTCACCAATATTGTACTGGCAGATGAAATCAACCGCGCATCACCGCGTACCCAATCCGCGCTGCTGGAAGCGATGAATGAAAAACAGGTCACGCTGGAAGGAAATGTTTACGCTCTCCCTGATCCGTTCCTCGTTATCGCCACTGAAAACCCCGTCGAATATTTCGGAACCTATCCGCTGCCGGAAGCACAGCTCGACCGTTTCTACATGAAACTCACCCTTGGCTATCCGGAAGAAAATGATGAACTTGCCATGCTGCAGGATCGTTTGAACGGAGATCCGGCAACCCAGCTGCAGCCCAGACTGCACAGCGGTGGAATGTTGGAGATTCGAGAAGAAATCAACAAGGTGGATGTGGAAGGATCCGTACGGAAATACATTCTGGAAATTATCCGCCGGACAAGGGAAGATGAACGGATTCACCTGGGAGCAAGTCCCCGTGCCTTCCTGATTCTCACCCAATGTGCAAGAACTCGTGCCTGGATGCAGGGACGCAATTATGTCACGCCCGATGATGTAAAAGCCCTTGCTCTTCATGTACTGGCTCACCGCATTGTCTTGAACACACAAAACGGAATGGCTGTTGACACAAAAACGGTAATCAGCGACATTCTCCACTCCGTCCGGGTGCCTGCCTGATGCGGAACATCAGAAAATATTACCGGAAATTTCTGGCGGGACCGCAATGGATGCCGGAACCATTATTTGCAATCCGGCTCAGCCGCATTCACCGGTCATCGCTGATGATGGCTTTTGTATGGTGCATGGGCTGGTATGAAAGGATATTTTCCAGACCGGCAAGAATATTGCTGATTGTATTCATTGTCAGCGCCTTATTTTCAGTATTCTCCGTCGAAGGAACCGCTCTGTTTATCATCATGAGTATGGTAAGCGGGGCTGTTGCCGATTTGATTGCCGGAACCTTATTCATGCCGCGCCTGCAGCTGACCCGCCGATTGCCGGCCCGGGCTGTCTGCGGAGTACCATTCACTGTTTTATACAAAATTAAGAATAAACGCAAATATCTACCCGGTCTCGATTTACTTGCGGAGCCCTATTCCATGGGCAGGGACTTTCTCCGGCCCGATGGATTGGAATATTTCTCTCTTCCCGCCAATGGAGAACGGGATATTACCGTGCGTTTGACACCAACGCATCGCGGCATCTGCCCCCTGCCCTGTGCCATAGTGGAAAGCAGTTTCCCATTCAATATTTTCAAACACGCCCAATCTGCGGGCGGCGACCGGGAACAATTGCTGGTGCATCCCGCTTATCAGGAAATGAAACATCTGCTGCTCCATTCTGCCGGACGCCGGGAGCAGGCTCCACGCAATACGGCAAGAAAAAGTCAGGCGGGCGAAAGTCTGAATTTCAACGGATGCCGGGAATATCAACAGGGCGACTCCCCCCGGAGAATTCACTGGATGGCGACTGCTAAACGCAATAAATTGGTCGTCAAAGAATTCCAGCAGGAGAACATGGCATCTGCCGCCGTTTTTCTTGATTCCGGCGACCCCATCACTGCCGCAGGAAACTTCACCTGGAAACGCCTGTATAAAGAAGCAACCAGAGACGTTGCAAGCGATGTCAAAAAAGAGACCGAAGCCTTGATTTCTCTTGGTGCATCTATCGTTTACACTCTGGTTTCCAATAATGTACACATTTCTCATCTTTCCTGGGGCGGACACGTGCACCCCTGCTCCATGAATGGTTCACCCAAAGACCATCTGCCGCAAATCCTCGATACATTGGCAATGGTAACGCCGGAAAGAAAAAATCCGGTGCCGGAAATATTGGTTGCGGTCAATGAATTACGCCGCGAAATCGAAGAATTGTACCTTGTCCTGCAGCGGTATGATGACGAGATTCATAACTGGATTATATCCTTAAAAGCAAACAAGATGCAGGTTCGTTGCATTTTGCTTTCCAATACGCCTCCCGATGATTTGCCGCAAGATGTGATCTGCCTCAAGCCCGGCGATGTTCTCAGCAACAGGGAGGGTGGACAATGAAAAAATTGCAAACCGTCAGTTTTCTCACCCGGCTGCTGCTTCTGATTCCGCCTGCGTTTCTCATTGGAATCAAGTACGATCTGCCCCATGTGTTTCTGATCACGTTTCTGTTTACGCTGCTGCCGTTTTTCATCAAACCGCTAAAAGCAAGTCTGACCAATATCCTGCTGCTCCTGCCCGTGATTCTCGTCCTCGTCATGGTCCCCGATGCCATGTTTGAAGCGGCAGACAACCGGATGGCGTTGAATGATGCCGTGTTGCGGACTCACTTCTTTGTCCCGTTGCTTCTGTACATTACCGGAATCATGTGTGCCATGCGGCGCACCCGGGAACTGTGCGGATTCATTGCCCTGATCTGTATTTTCAGCATGTTGATCTGCAATGAGATCTATAATGTAAAAGGAATCGTCAACACCCGCTTTATTTTTACTACCGAGTTGCTGCAGCATTACCGGAGTGTACACCGGCTCATGACCTTCCTGCAAAGTATCGGCCTGCTCCTGCTTCTGATATCCGACGCCCGCGCCAATACACTTGACCAATCCCGAAAAATATGGATTTATCGACTTGGAGCATTTCTACTTATCCCCGCGATCTTATTGATTTTTACACATATTTATGAAATAAACACAAACAACATCAGAAACTTCCAAAAAGAATTATACAGCAAGCTCCGGTATATGCACCGTCCACGCCATTCCCGCCAGAAGGCCGATTTGAATATTTCCACGCCCCGCTCTCTGACCGGCGTCATGAAAGATCATACGGTCCTGATCCGTGTTTATTCTCCGACGCCGCCCGGTTATCTCCGCGGCAGAGTTTATGATGTTTATACACCCGGCGGCAACTGGCGGAATTCCCGCAGCACCCCCGAGCCTGCGGCATTGGCAGATTTGGCGTTGGATAAAGAACTGGCATTGAGTTATTACCCGCTCCAATTGGACAGTCAGGAACGGCAGAAAGTCAAATGGGAAATCTTTATCAGCAGTTCCTTCTTTACCGATTATCTGCCCATCCCCGGCAATGCGCTGGCGGTTGAAATGGTGTCCGATTCCGCAAAGATGACGGCCGACGGTGTGATTCTCCCGCAGAAACGTTCCAATGCCGCAGGTTATACCGTTTATCTGGAAAAAACGGATATGATGAGCGCAAGTCCCTTTCCCGTAAGTGATGTGCCGCACGACATCCGCTATAAGCAGCTGCCGTATGAAACGGCAATGAAACTTTCCGCATTGATGAGTGTATTGTTCCCGCAAGGCACAGAAAAGATGTCGAAAGACCAGATTATCACCCGGATCGTCACTTATCTGCAAAAGAATTTTATTTATTCACTCAATCCGAAACCTGCCGGACTTTATCGTTTCATGCACACAACAGAACCGCCATCCGATCCGGTGGAACGTTTCCTGTTTTATACCCGGAGCGGTCATTGCGAACTTTTTGCATCGGCTGGCGTTCTGCTTCTCCGTGCCGCGGGGATCCCTGCCCGTTACGTCACCGGATTCATTTGTGATGATCTTCACCCCGCCGGGTATTATTATTCCACCGCACGTAATGCCCATGCCTGGCTGGAAGCTTATAACGAAACAACAAAATCCTGGCAGGCATACGATCCCACCCCTACGGATTACACAGGAACCATGACGAATCCCGTCCCGGGAGCTGCTGACCTCTTTTTTGCAAAATTATGGAGTCCGGTCAGAAAGGGATTGGCTTTTCTGTTCCGGGGTTATCCCGTGAAATATTTCAATCTTGCTGTCAATGCGGTCAGCGACTTTATATTGTTCCTGTTCACAACCATAAAAGGCGTACTCTGCCTGCTGATTTTCCTGATTGCCGCAGGAACGTTATACATTTATCTCTGGCGTAAAAAAAGCAGGTATCATAAAACCTCTGTGGAATTAAAACACCTGCTGAAACTGATGCGCAAACTGGAACGCCGGACCGGTATCCGCCGGACACCGGAGACATCCTGGCTGGAATGGAGCGAACACTTCCGTGGCAGAAACTGGCATGATAAATTAGTGCAGATCGTCAACGGTTACGAAAGGATGCGTTACCGTTCAACCACACCCGAAGCGACAGAAATGACAGCGTTTGAAAATGCCGTCCGGGAACTGCTGACAGAAATAAAGAAGAGTCGTTAAACTCAACTTTATTTTGCGCTGTGCACGAGCAGCAGATCGGAAAGTTTGTACAGAAAGATACTGACAAACAGAAAGAACTGAATCAAAACGAAATGGAGCAGATACCCCTTGCGTTCTTCTGTTTTCCGCACTTTATAAAGAAATGCGGCAAGCTGCCAAAGATAAAAAAGCATATTCCCGCAGGCAAACGCAAGCAGCAGAATAATCCGCAACGTTCCCGAAAGCCAGATGATCTGCAGCAGAATAATATCAATAAAGATACCGGCAACCAGATATTTCATGCTTGTCACTCGCCTTTGACATAGGGATTGTATTTCTTTTCATGCCCGATGGAAGTTTCTTCCTCATGTCCGGCAATAACCACCGTATCCTCCGGCAAAGTATACAAGGTTTCTTTGATTGCTTTCAACAAAGTCTGAAGATCACCGCCGGGGAAATCGGTACGACCGATACATTCCGCAAACAGACTGTCACCGGAAAATACCGTCTTATATTCCGGCACATAATAAATCACACCGCCGGGAGTGTGACCGGGACAATGTCTGACCGTGATCCGGGATTCTTCCAACGGCCATTTGGTAACCGGGAGATTTTCCGGATGAGGACAGTAAGGCGGATAACCGTTGGCAGGATGATTATACAACGCCACATCTTCCGGATGCAGATAAACATTTTCCACGCCCAGAGATTCCATCAATGCCGGGATGGCCCCGATATGATCGAAATGACCATGGGTCAACAGAATTTGCACATGTTCTTTCTTGTATTCTTTCGCTTTCCGGGTGATTTTATCGGCATCGCCGCCCGGGTCAATGATGTATAAGGTATCAGCCAGCGGGAGCAGAACAGTATTGACTTGCAGCACGCCGGTCTGAATGGTCTGATAAGTTTCTTTTTCCATTTTCGTATATTCCTTCTTGAAAAATTTTAATGTAACGAACCGGGCCCTCTGCGGCCGCCGCCGGAACCGCTGCCGGATGGCCAGTAATTACAGTAGTCACGATTACGCTGGAGCACATGTTGTACTCCGTATTCATCGGTGTAAAATCGCACTGGAGTATCCAGCCATGTCTTTCCCGCCTGAATCCAGGTGGGATCATTGATTTTCTGCAATGCTTTGTAATAGTAAGAGAAATAACCGACATGCTCCGGATATCTCTCCTGCGCCTGCTGCCAGGCATCCTCAAGACTGGTGCTCTGCCCTAGAATCGGAATGAATTCCGTGATGTAGTAATACCAGCCGATATCAAGGAACGAAAATCCCGAAGGCGGTTCCAGGGAAATCGGCAGCAAAGCGGAATGAGTAAAGACCGGCAATATCATACCGCCCGCTTCAAAGGGGGCAAGTGCCGTACCATCAGGGAATGCAATTCTGCCGATGGCTTTCGCAGATGCATTGGTCTTAAGCGTTCCGGAAAGATCTTTCAGATTTTCTCCCGCGTTGACTGCTTTATTTGCACGATTCTTATAAGTACGCCCCAAACCGCTTCTGGAACTGCCCATATTTTTCATGGAACTGCCCACATTCATCTGACCTGCCATGGTCGACATACGTTGGGAAATCTCAAAATAAGATGGCTCACCGCAATAATAATCCATACCGGGTTTGAAACCGGAATGTAAATATCTGCGCCAGGAGGAAAGGATATCGGCGGGATACCGTTCCCAAGCAGTATCATATACTGCCCACGTGATGTAAGGCAGCGGATTGTAGCGCAAATCCGTATCCGCACTGTTTTTGATCGGATTGCCGTTCGCATCAAAACGGGTCTGCAAAGTGATCTGTTTTGTTTCCTCATCATAAGTATACAGATAGGGATCCTGACGATCAAACGCTGTCCCCAGCGGGCGCAGCTGAGACCGTTTTGTATAAATCAGATTCAACGCCCGGGAAGAGTCCGCCTGTTCATAAGGAGACGCGCCGGTAAAATATTGCAGATGAACAGGAAGAATTTCTGATTCTTCCAGAAATTTTGTTTTGTAATTGACTTCAAATCCAGTCCACCAGTTATCAACCATGGGGCGATCAAGAAAACCCATCAACGCACACCAATCGTTACCCGTTACCGCGGCATAAAAACTTTTCATGGTTAAATATTGCAGATACGGGTTATTGGAATTGCTGGAAATGGAAGGCACCCCGATATAATCGAATCGGGGAAGAGCAGCGACACCATAGGCATCCGATCCATCCACACCCAGAATTTTATAAATCATGGCAGCATAAGGCAGACGCCATTCATAATCATTGATAATCTGCGGGGCAATATTCGGATTCCCGTACAATGCCGGATCGTTAATATTCTGATACATATGCTTCAGAATCAGATTCCCCGATCCCGTATTGGCACTGATTCCGTTATTCTTTGCCGCCTGCTGGGCCGCACCGACACCGATCAGAGGGCCGACAAAAGAAATACGCGTCTGCATCTGCGTCAACAGAGCCACCGCCGTTTTCAATTTCTTTTTTTCGTCAATAACCCGACGGATCTGATCAAGGAGCTGCGCGTCCCCCTGAATATCTTCCGGCTTGCTGACTGCGGTAAAAGATTCCGGCGGAATGGCAATCCCCAGAGCGGCATCGGAAAACATCAAGGTGGATGCTTTTACAAGATTCAATTCCCCGATCAGGTTCAACGTATGCATCTGCCAGTTGGCTCCGGTAAGGGCTGCCGCATCCACCGCATTCTGCGCTTTGACTTTTCCGCGAATCAAATTCTGAATATCAAAAAGCAAAATAATCGCAAGAAGAATGATAACAAGTACAATCACCCCGGCAAGCAGGGTCTGACCGGATTCGTTTCTGCATTTCCGCATGTATTTCATCCTGTCTGCTCCCTTAATTCAAATAAGAATCGGAATGATTCGTTAATTGCGTTTCCGCTTTGATGTCAATCGAAGAATCATTGGTAAATGCTTCATACATCGGCATACGGAAAGGATAATTGCGGAATTCAAAAAATACTGTCAGCCGGTCCCCCATCCGGTTGCAGTCGATTACCGTTGACGGGCTGTTACCGCAACTTTCAGAACAGGCACACTCAAGAGCTGCATCTCCGCTACCCCTGCGTAAACCGTAACTGGGACACTTATAATCCGTATGATAAACCGGCGTGGTATTGCCCCAATATTCGTAATTCAACCATTGTTCACCATTCATAAAACGGGGAACCATGGTGCGTTCATAATAAAATTGCTGATAGGCAGAGCCGAATTCGGCAGAGGTACGGTATTCCGTCATAGGCCCGGAAGCAGCAATTGCCTGTATTTTCGCTTCCCGCCCGACAAGGTAATCAGTAAAACCAACGGCGGCACTCCGGGCACCGCGGAACGACGCGAACATTGCCACATTTCTGGCAAGTGTAACATGAAAGAGCTGCATTAAACCGAATAAAATCAGCATCAGGACCATGATCGTGAACATGCTTTCGATGATCGTGGCCCCCCGCTCACTGCGTTTCAGACATTTTCGGTTGATCTGCGGCATTATTTTCCTTCTTTTCAAGATACAACAACGCCGGGAAGAGTGAACTCGCCCCGGCTGTAAATCATCAGGCTGTTGAACCGGATCAGAAATCCTCAACGCCGTTTGCATCCATTTTCTTGATGACTTCTTTGGATTCTTTACCGGCTTCGGCAGCAGCTTCATTGGAACCGAGTGCAGAGGCAGAACCGGCAATCAAAGTGCGGATACGGTCAGAGAAAATACCAAGAATTGTCAACGCAGCAACGGCAATAATTGCGATGATGATGATATATTCCACGATTGCCTGACCTTTGGAATTGTGTTTTCTGATCTTCTTCAAAGTTTTTGCATCCATATTGACTTTCTCCTGTTTTTCCGATCTGGATTTTATGTTTACTTTGTAACGATATTTTTCACTGCAAAATATTAGACAAGTTTTTCTTAAAAATGTTCCCAGGCAAGACAGGTCAATATCCGCCAGCCGTACTCCGAAAACATCCCGAACAACAATAACAACGCTCCGGCGATCAACGCACTGGCAACAAGCATCAACGCAAATTCAACCAGCGTCTGGCCTCTTTGATTTGCCAACTGCCGATACCTGTTCATTTTACCTCCGGTTCCTGTTATTATCCGTACAATAGCATAGGTTATTTTTATTTTCAAGCAAAAATTATGCTTTTTTATAAATTTTTCCATTTTTTCTTATCGCTTGAAACGCTTACGGTACTCAAGCGGAGAACATCCCGTGCCCCGATGAAAAAATTTTGAAAAATAATACTCATCACGGAACTTCAGCTGTGCCGCTATTTCTTTGATACGGAATGCTGAATTTTGAAGCAGATTCGCAGCTTTCCGAACAAGGGTCGTTTGCAACATCATCTTCGGTGTCATGCCGAATGTCGTGGTAAATTCCCGGGAAAAACTGTCATGACGCATTGCAACAAGCTCTGCAAGTTGTTGTACTGTAGTTTCTGCGCACGCGTCTTCCCGGATATATCGCAGAATCCCATCAAAACGCAAACGGGCAGGATCCATTTGCATCGGTCGCGGCCAATGCCGGTTACAGAAATTCAGGCAGATCTCACGAAAACAGGAAGCACGGTAATATGGATCGGTTATACGGAATGCCTCCTCCATTTTCTGCACACCTTCCGGCGCATATTCAAAAATCACCTCCGGACTATTCAGAAACACATCCAGCCCGGGATACAATTCCATATTGAAATGAATGGCAATATAACGCAGATTTTTCTTCGTATTGTACAAAACATTTTTCCCTGCCGGTGTAAAATAAATCCAGCCCGTCCGCCGGGAATAACGGGTGTTGTCATCCAAATCATACAATGGCGAATTATCCTGTCCGCCATCATCCAGAATGCCTACAAGGGTATTGTATGGCAATTTATAGGGGCGTTTGAAATCCACGGTTTCTTCAAAAATACATACAAAAGAAATCTCTCCTGGATTTCCCGCCGGAATAAATAATGACACATCAGACAAAATACTACATCCTTTTATCAAAAAATTGCATTTTCTTTTTCCATTTTGTACATTATAATATACCATGAAAACAAAAAATTACAAGAAAGGACAATAAAAAAAATGTTTACAGCTCTGCAAAAGGAATTAAGAGAATATTATGGAGAAAATGGCGGGCAGCGTTCCATTGATCAACAACGTTTGAGGCGTCTGGAAAAAAATCAGGCGGAAATGAATACCTATGTTGCAGAACATCCTGATGCATCGGTTTATGAATTGAGGCGAAAAACATACGAACTCAATGCAAAAGATTTCCATGCACTGCTTTTTCATCATTCTCCTTTCTATCATGATCTGGGCGGAAATGGAGGATGGAATGTTTCCAATATAGGACGCTGGCTGCTGCTCCATAATCTTCCGATGATTGAAAATTATGATAAAGATGTCAATCAACGGTTCTGCGCACAACGGGAATTGGATCTCTTTCTTTGTGGCACAATGTATTTTGACTGTGCACACGACAACGTCCCCATCTCTAATCTGCTGAAACACGGCTTACAATTTTATTACGAAAAAGCCTGTTCCATCCTCCCGGATTGCAAAACAGAGACAGAACAGGAATTTATTCAAACTGCGATCTGCGGTTTTGATGCAGTCCACTCCATTCTCAAGCAAATTGCAGAACAGGCAAAGGAACGTTTACAGAACACACAGGATCCACTGGAAATCAAAAATCTGAAACGAATCGCGGATACAGCGGAACGGATCCCATGGGAACCACCGAAGACATTTTATGAAGGGCTCACAACCATCGGTTTTGCCCGGGAAATATTCGGAGAAATGGATGGATTGGCAACCAATTCCTGGGGCAGACCGGATTGTTATCTCATTGATCTTTATCGCGCGGATCTGACAGCAGGACGTCTCACAGAAGATGAAGCATACGATCTGATCTGCCGCTTCATGCTTCACGCCGATATGCTTTATGATCATGAAAAATCAGTTTCCAGTTACGGCGATCATGAAATGGAAACAGGTATCACCATCGGCGGTTGTGATGCACAGGGAACACCTGTTTTTAATGAACTCACCCGTCTTTTTCTGAAAGCATACCGGGAGCTCGGGGCGGTATATCCGAAATTCCATTGCCGTTTTTCTGCAAATTCACCACAGGAATATTTACAACTGATCGCAGATGATATCGCCGCCGGTCATGCCGCCTATACTTTCGTCAATGATGACAGTTTGATCCCGGCACTGGTCAATGACGGAAAGACATTGGAAGATGCCCGGAATTACTGCTGTACCGGATGTTGGGATATCGTCGTTGACAGTTGTGAAAACAATTTTGGTGGCAACTATTTCAATCTCATCCGCATTCTGGAGGCAACCATTTACGATAAACAGGAATTGCTCCGGAAAGCAGGTTTAAATTATCAGAAAATCGATGATGCCGAAGATTTTGAAACCGTATACCAGCGCATTATGCATAACGTATTAAGCTCCCTGCGCAGTATGATGCAATTGGAAGAATATGGCAGACTCCGGAGCATTGCAGCTCCAACCCCATTCTATTCTGCATGTATGGCTGACTGCCTTGAAAATAAATTGGATTTCACTGCCGGCGGACAACGGTACAATCCCCATACCGTCTCATTGTGTTTTCTTGGAAATTTTGCCGATTCACTTCTGGCTATCAATGATCTTTGTTTTGTGCGGAAGATCTGCACCGTAAAAGAATTACTGGATGCAGTCCGCGCAAATTGGGAAGAGCGGGAATATTTACGGCAGGAAGTTTTGAAAGCTCCTCATTGGGGTGATGGAAAACCGGAAACAGTAACTCTTGTCCGTAATATTATAGAACATCTTTATAATAATACCAGAGATTTGAAGAATGCCCGGGGCGGCGCATATCAGTTCGGCATCTGGGTCTACCGGGAATTCCGTTATTGGGGAGAAACTACGTTGGCGACTCCCGATGGCAGATTCAATGGCGATATTCTGTCGCAAAGTCTGAATCCGTCTCATTTCCGGAATAAAGAGAGCATCACAACCGTTCTGCAGTGTCTTTCCTCGTTGGATTTCACAAAGATCGCTGGAAATTCCGTGGTCAATCTTCTGCTGGATAAAAGTTTGATCCAACCGGATACCATCCCCGCACTTATCCGCACATTCGGAGCATTGAAACTGCAGTTGCTTCAGTTGAATTGTTCCAATAAGGAGGAATTGCTGGATGCCCAGAAACATCCGGAAAGATATGAACATTTACTGATCCGGCTGTGTGGATTTTCAGCAAAATTCACATCGCTCAATAAAGAATGGCAACAGGAGGTGATCAACCGTAAAAATTATTGATCTTTTACCGGAATTAGTTGGCAACATTTTCAAAAAAAACAAAAAATATTACAGAAAGGGCAACAAAATGAACAAAACATATAACCGGAACCTTTTTACCTTGATCGAACTGCTTGTAGTAATCGCCATTATCGCTATTCTGGCTGCCATGTTATTCCCTGCGTTGGGATCAGTGAAAGGAAAAGCAAAAGAAACGGCATGTACGAACAATCTAAAACAATTAGGGTTAATCACCTCCGTTTATACAAACGATAATCAGGATTATTTCCCGATTTTGTGGGCAATGTATAATGGGACGTATGAATCATGGGTGAATCGTATTTATCCCTACGTCTCCAGAGGAAAAGAAATCAAAGGGTATCCCGCTTACCTGGGCTTACATGCGGATGCTTTTTACTGTCCCGGTTCCATCATGGCAAAAAAAGATTTGCTCAATACCAGACCATCCTATGCAATGAACGCATATTTATGTCTGCCATCCGCTTACTCACAATACCTTGTTAAAATCTCCAATGTACGCCATCCTGCCAACCGCCTGTTATTCACGGAGGCTTATAATACCAGTGGATCTTACAACGTAGCAGCACCATCGGCAATCGCATTGCGTCATCCAAATAATAACGGAGCGGATAATGCATTCAGTGATTCCTGGTGGCGTGCAAACTGGCGTGCGACAAAACTTCGCGCAAACATGGTTGCCGTTGCGGGAAATGTGAGTTCAAAATCAGCCTATTACTTCGGTTATTCCGTCTACGATAAAAAGGGGTACATCATGCCGACCTGTATCCCCTGGAATCTGGACAACATTCAAAGTCCTCAAACGCCCTGATGTTTTATCCAGAAAGCATTATTCAACTATAAAGGAACAATAAGATAAACAAACAGAAAATCAGAAAGGATATCGAAATATGAAAAAATTTTGTTTACGATTCATATTGACATGGTTTGCAGTCTCAGCATTTTCTCTCTATTCAACCCCCATAGAAATCGCGGTGGGCGATACCGGTTTTGAAGCCATCAAAGACGGACGCCCTGAAAAATATAATGTGACAGGCGGAGAATTACAGCTTAGTACAGAAAAACGTTCCGGACAATATGGCGGAAAATACATTATGGCAAAAGGTGCTCCTTTGAATGCACTTTGGATCAGACATGATTTTCCGACACCTGTCCGTTACGGTGATACGTACACGATCAAAGTCTGGGCAAAAGGTCAGGGAAAAATTACCTATCTGGTATCCGGATACTCCGGCAGTATGTGGAAACGGTGTATCTGGGGACAGGATTTCAAGACATTGACCAAAGATTGGAAACTTTATTCCTGGAAATTCAAGGTCGATTTTTCCTATATGAACAGCGTACGTCCCGGCTTCCAATTTACGGGTGGCGGATATGCAGTATTGGATGATATTTCCATGACTTATGATCCGGCAGACAATGACGGTCGAATTCTTCAAAAGGAAGCACCGCAGAATACCATTCTTCCATTCAAATTCTCCTTCCATGATGCAGAGGGGACGGTCAAAATCAACGGAAAAACGGTAAAAGAATTAAAAGTCGGCGATGGACTCAATGTCATGGAAGTCGCATTGCGTCCCACCGGAAAAAATCCATATTTCAAACTGAAAACTCCGCCGGAATATGCCCTGTGTAACGGAGCATGGAAAGAAGCTCCTGCCAACGTTTCCGGCAACAGCGCATCTATAAAATTCGATGACAGTGCATGGCAGGAAGTCCAAGTCGATAAAACAGGAAAAGTTGTCCCCCGCAACAAAAAAGCAATGAGTTATTTCCGTACGGTGATCCTCTGGAATCGGGATTATTACGCAAAAGAAAGTATGGTACACCGCAGACAGAAAGAATGGCTGCTTCCTGCAGGTTCCACACAGCTTCTGAAATTGAAATTAGCACCCGATCCCATGGAGCGTGATTATAAAAAAACATTGTACGTGGAATTGTATCTGCCGGACGGAGTATCCCTGATGAATACAAAACAGAAAAAAGCCCGTTATGTATTGAATCAGGAACCCGGAATACAGCAGTGCGGATCCGTAAAAATTGAAAACGGTATCTATCAGAAATATTTGCTGTCCTGGACTCCCGCTCAACTGGCAAAATACCCAAACAACAATCAATATCCGGAAGCTAGAATCCCCCTGCATGTATCTGCCGATGCAAAAGTAAATAAAACCGCTGCCGTCCGTTTTGCCCGTCTTGCCCCGGGGCGTTTCTCTGAAATACTCAAAACGATTCCTGTCCGCTTTTACCCTCCGGTCAATGGCAGACAACCGCAAAAAATCATGATCCAGACTTACGTAGGAGTCCCTCTTTCCGGCTACTCAACTTTCCCGGAAGATGTTCTGACAGCTCTCGTTGAACAGGCTGCAAAAACGGGTGTAAACACAGTACTTGGGGCAAAATATTTCCCGGGTTATGAATATTTGGACAAATGTCTGCACAAAGCCTATGATAAAACCGGCATCAAACGCTATATCTGGACAAATAATAATTTCCCGTTACATTCGCTGTTTATGTACAGTTATACAGATATGCATGAACAACATAAAAAAAATCCGGATGCACAGGCAAAATATTTTCCGACAAAAGCAACCATCCAATGGGGGACACATCCTGTAATTGGAACAATGTATTGTCCTTCTTATATGTTAGATGTTCCGGAAGGTAGAATTTTTTTTAGGAATATGGTAAAAAAAGGACTGCAGCATGATATCCAAACAGCATATAAACCGGTCGGAATCTTTTTCGATTATGAAGAAGAAGTCTGGCGTTCTGCCGGTAATATTCCCGGTAATGGCTCCTATTGTTTCTGTAACCGTTGCCGCAATCAATTCGGAAAACAACAGAATCTTGCCTCCACTCCGTCACCACAGGAAATCAAGGATAAATATTATAGAAAATGGGAACAGTTCCGTTCTCAACAGAACCGTCGTATCCATGCCGTCATTCATGACATTTGTAAAAAGCTGGGATTCAAAATGATGTTCTACACTCAGAGTCATATGAAATCCTATTTTTCGACCTCTGAAGGTCCTTTTGATTACCTTTTCCTCGGTCATCCGGCAAAATATGCTATAAACAGAGAAAATCAGGAAGAACAGGATAAATATGTTGCAGATTTGAAACCTGATTATCGGGGCATGATCGCGCAGGTATTCACCGAACCCAGCACATTCGGACCCGGCAACGCCATGGATGGCAACCCCGATGGCTATTTTGTCCCATCCCGTTGGAAAGGCATTATTCTGCGTTTGATTGCCACTTATCGGGTCGGCGTTGATATTTCTGCTTATACGGAATTCTGCGGTGGTATCGGATATTATATTGGGGAAGCGACACGTGCGATTGCAGAATTGGAAGATTTTTTTGAAAAAGGAAAACGTACCGATGTCTGCCCGGAAGTCATGAACATGAAATATCCGGATCTGCTCGGTCTTGAATGGAACGGGAGCAAAATTATTTTGCTATTCAATGAAAATGCCAAGTCAAAAAAGATTACATTGAATTTGAAAAAGCATCAGAAAGCCAGTGCATTCTATTCAAAAATCAAAAACAAACAGATCGTGATCCCGCCCGAAAATGCGGAAATCCTCATTATTGAAAAAAAATAACGGGGATCAACATCTTGTCATTCTTTCCGTTGATACCACATTATCAACGGAAAGCTTTTTTGCAACAGACAGTTTTCTATTTTTTGTGTTTTTCTGTTCTCTGCGGGTGATTTTTCTTGTCGTACACCATTGTAATTTATAAAAGTGCGTGTATAGTATGTTCAAAACTATAAACAAACAAAGGTACAGATTATGAGAAAAGAAGTTGAAGATTTTTCAAATATGCGTTACGGCATGTTCATCCACTTCGGATTGTACAGCATGCTCGGCCGCGGCGAATGGGTCATGAACCGCGAACAGATCTCTCCCGCCGAAATGGAAAAAATCGCAAAACAATTCAAGCCCGATCAATTCAATGCCGAAGAATTGTGTCAGCTCGCCGTCGATGGCGGTATGAAATATATCGTCCTCACCACCATGCATCATGAAGGTTTCCGCCTTTATGATACCGCTCTCACAAACTACAACGCAAAAGCCGTTTGCGGCAGAGACTTGGTCGAAGAATTCGTTAACGCAGCAAGAAAATACGGGCTCAAAATCGGACTCTATCACAGCTTGAATAACTGGTTCGATCAACCCGATGCCGTCGCCGCTCTCGAATCCGAAAAAGATTACGAAATCTTTATCGAAAAAACTCTCGCAAGAATTAAGGAACTCGCTGAAAAATTCGCCCCATTCGATATCATGTGGTACGATGGCTGGTGGCCTTTCGATGCCAAAGGTTGGCAGGCAGAAAGAATGAATAAGATGGTCAGCGATATCATCCCCAATGTCATCTTCAACGGCAGAAACTGTCTCCCCGGCGACTTCGGAACACCCGAAGGTCATCTCGCCGTCCCCAACCCCTGGCGCCCCTGGGAAGCATGTATGACTTTGAACGATCACTGGGGTTATCACATTTCCGATAACAATTGGAAGTCTCCCAAAGAAATCGTAAAAATGCTCCTCACCTGCGCCAACGGCAAAGGTAACCTTCTCCTCAACGTCGGCCCCCGCGGTGATGGCTCTGTCCCCGAAGAAACATCTAAAAATATCCGTCAGGTCGGCGAGTGGCTCCGCAATGGCGGCGAAGAAGCCATCTCCAATAACAATATCATGAAACTCAGTGCTTATTTCCGCAGCGAAGATGAACGCACGGACTGGGATGGTGCCGGTGTCTTTACGGCTTCCGGAAACAATATGTTCATGACCATCATGCATTATCCCGGTAAACAGTTGATCCTCACCGGTCTGGAAATGAATGTCAAACGCATCACAACGACTGCTTTCGGCGAATTGAATTTCGTCCAGAATGGCGGCAAGATCGTTATCGACCTCCCCGAAGCTATGGCAAATGCATTCTGCCCGGTTTTGAAAATGGAATGTGATTCCACGCCTTCCATCTATCGTACTGGCGGTATGCGTATTCCGAATTGCAAACACACCCGCTACGATCCCGCTCAATCCGACATTCAGTACTGATTGATCAACGCTGGATAAAAAAATTAACGGGATATTCTCCATTCAGGGAATATCCCGTTTTTCATACTCTTATTTTATTTCGGCAACTGAATCAGAGTATGGGGCAATTGAATCGCTTCCCGTTCGTCAAGGGCAAATACCCAGCCTTCCGGACGCCCGTCGTCACGGCGGAATTCATGCTTCAATTTCCAGCCCGCAGAGGCAAGGAAAGAGGCATGAGGCACACGGGGATACAAAATCACCGCATAACGGCTCCGGAATGTTTTGCCAATATAGGCATAATGCAAAGGCCGCCGCTGGGGATCACGGGTATAAATCAGCATTTTCACCTTCTTCGGATTGGCATACTGGGCAAAAACAGGATCCATCCCCCACAGATAATACTGATCCGGTGACGCATAAAATAATTGGGCAAAGTCACTCCAGTCAAGATTGACAACAACCTCGCCTTTATAAAGATTTTCTTTCATCCATGCCGCCATTTTTTCCGGCGGGTAACGGACGCCTTTTCTGCCGTCAACAACCGACATCACCATAGAGAATCCGGAAATCAACACGGTAACAAGCAACACAAGCAGCGTCACACGCCGGAGACCGCCGCCCTGCCCCGGTAATGGCAAACCATCACGCAATGCCTGCCAGATCAGAATCAGGAATAATAACACGGTCAGAGGTCCGCCGTATTCAATCGAACGCATCACCAGGAATGTACCGCCGAGAAAGCCCAGCGCAAGCACAGCCAACGCATAAACTCCGGGCTCGACAAATTTCCAGCCGCCCCGTTCCATCCGGCGGATAAGAAGAGAAAGGGTATAAAATCCCAGAATCAGCAACGGAACAACAGTCGATAACCAGATCAATCCCGGCGGCAGCATTTCCGTCGGTCTGGCAGACTGCATGGAGGCAAGCATGGGAGCAAACAAGGCATCCCAGGACTGCAATTTCCAAATCTTGAATGTATTGGGCATCTGCGGGTGCAGGATCAATCCAAGCATGACGGCAACAAAAGAAAGCAATGGCAGAAGCAGGAATTTTTTTCCTTCACTTCTGAATTGGAATAAGGCAAAGAATAAAACAGGGAGCACGATAAAGTGAGGATTGGAGTAGCTCCAGCAATACAGGAATGATGTCACACCAACCACAACACAACGCCACTTGAATGACATCTTACGCGCCATAAAGCCGATGATAAACAGAAAAAATGCCAGCGATAAAACATGAGGACGCAACATGACAAGTCGATACGTCCAGTTCGGTGCGGCAAATGGCAATAACAAGCCACCTGCACACATCAGAGAAAATGGGACTTTGTATGCACGCAAGGCATACACCCAGGCTCCGCAGACCATGGCAAGGAATACGGATGCCGCAAAATGGAATGGAACACCGGTCGATATTCCAAGCATCTCCTGAAAACGGAAGATGATCCAGAGAAGAAAATGGTACAACAATTCCTTATCGGCAAACGTGGTCTTCCAGATTGCAAGATCCGTCCAGGGGAATTGCTTGGCAGTAAAAACGCCAGGGCCGAGTTTACCCATACCGGCATGATAAAATCCGTCAATGGAAATCTCGCCGCCGTTCATCATGAGAATACGGATCACCATGATAGAACAGAATGGAATCAGGAATGCAGCCAGACAGCCGGCTGCCGTCTTCCATTTTTCCGGTAACGATGCCAGCCCCTTCATCATCATTTCCCGGTGGAACCGAAACCGCCTGCCGCACGGTCGGAGTCAGAAAGTTCAGTGACTTCCTCCAATGTAACTTCCGCCAGACGGGCAATCACCATCTGCGCGATCCGGTCGCCGCGTTTCACGGGGTAATCGGTGCGTTCGGTGTTGTACATGATACATTTGATTTCGCCGCGATATCCGGCATCGATGGTGCCGGGTGTGTTCAGGACTGTGATCCCGGACTTTGCAGCGAGACCGCTGCGGGGGCGGATCTGTGCTTCAAACCCGACCGGCAATTCCAGATAAACGCCGGTGGGGATGATGGCACGTCCGGAAGCAGGGATGATCATATCCGCGGCGGCATGGAGATCATACGCCGCATCATCCTCGTGAGCCTTCCGGGGTTTGAGATCGGCACATGCCGCATCCATTTTGAATTTTACTGCAGTAACAGACATGGTTGTACCGATCCTTTCGTTGATCAATTATTTTTCTTCCTGCTGCAAAGCATCACGATATGCTTTGACTGCGATTTCCAGGCCCTGATCGAAGTTGAATTCAGGTTTGAAACCGGTGGATTTCAATTTATCCACACAGGCAGAAGAGTGTTTCACGTCACCGGCACGTTCCGGCAGGTGAACGATCTTGGAGCTGGAACCGAGGATTTTGACAATCTTTTCAGCCAGATCGTTGATGGTAAGACGTCCGCCGTATGCAACGTTATAAACACCGGTGAAGTCGCTTTCCGCCATGAATGCGTTAGCGGCTGCGATATCTTTCACAAAGATAAAGTCGCGAGTCTGTTCGCCGTCACCAAAAATGGTGATATCTTCGTTCTTGAGTGCTTTTGTGATGAAGATGGGCACGGCAGCAGCGTAGGCGCTCTTCGGGTTCTGACGGGGACCGAAGACGTTGAAATAACGCAGACATGCTGTGGAGAGACGTCCTTCTTTTGCAAACATGTTGCAATAGTATTCGTCATCCAGTTTTGTGATGGCGTAGGGACTCTTCGGTTCGGGGAACATGGTTTCCACTTTCGGGCAGACCGGGTTATCACCGTAGATCGCAGCACTGGTGCTGAGGACGAGTTTTTTCACGCCGGCTTTTGCTGCTTCTTCCAGGACAATGATCATACCGAGAGAGTTCAAACGGTTACATTCCACGATTTCTGTCATGGATTCGGGCACGCTGATCATGGCGGCGAGATGGAACACATAATCCACGCCTTCCATTGCCTTTGCAACAGTTGCACGATCACAGATATCGCCTTCGATCAATTCATATTCCATGCCTGCAAGATTTTTGATATTGCCGGAACGGAAGTTATCAAGAACGCGGATTTCCGCTTTACCCTGATAACGTTCCACGATATGACTGCCGATAAATCCGGCACCGCCGGTTACAAGAATTCTTTTGCTCATTTTACAAATTTTTCCATAATTTTCTTCATTTCATCTTCCTGCTCAATCAGGCTCTGAACCAGTTTGAACTGGGTACGGCAACGGTCAAGGTTATGACCGGGGCGGGAGACCTTGAAGTAGTGGTCGCCATCCAGGAAGTCGGTCAGGAAGCGGATACCGATTTCAAAGGTGATCAATTCACCGGAGAAGGGCATCAATTCAATTTCTTTTGCGGTCAGGCAGCCGTTGGAACCTTCCAGGAAGCCTTTTGCCAAAGCTTCAAAGAATTCCATACGGGCATAGACTTTGCTCAAATCTTTTTCGTCTTCCGCAGCCGGGCTGGTGCTGGTACGGACGAGGTCGCCGAAGTCATACAGAGAAACGCCGGGCATGATGGTATCGAGGTCGATTACGCAAATACCTTCGCCGGTTTCATCATCCAGCATCACGTTGTTGATCTTGGTATCGTTGTGTGTAACACGTTCCGGAATACCGCCATTTGCCAGAAGGTCGATGAAGACCGGAGCCATGTGACGGTGTTCTTCCACGAAACGGATTTCTTCTTTTGCCGCTTCAATACGATCCGCCGGAGCCGCTGCCAATGCTTTATCAAAGTCAGCCAGACGGGAGGGTGTATTGTGGAAGTTTGGGATTACTTCATGAAGACGTTCACCGGGCAGGTCAGCCAGAAGCTGCTGGAATGCACCGAAGGCTTTCGCTGCCTGATATGCAAAATTGGGGGATTCCAGGACGTCGTACGTGCGTGCGCGTTCAATAAAGAGATAAGCGCGCCAGCAGCAGCCGTTTTCATCGGTATAGCAATAACCGCGATCGGTGGTGCTGATCAGAGTCAGAGCACGGCGGCTGGCATCTTTTCTTCCGTACAGTTTTTTGCGGGAGTGTTTCAGTACGCGGGCAATATTATCCATCAGTTCAAGAGGTTTCTTGAAGATGTTTGTATTGATGCGCTGGAGAATGTAGCGAACCTGATAGCCTGCCTGATTGTAAACAATGAGGAATGTATCATTGATATGACCGGAGCCATAACGTTCGTACCAGAGGAAATCGCCCCAAATATCAAAATGAGACGCAATATCTTTTACATTGTGCTGAATATTCATGTGTCATTACCGATAACGGGGAATCGATGATGCACCGTTCCCCGTTATGTTTATTAAGTTGTTCTTCAGAAAATCTTTTCCGGATATGCGCCGGAAGCGATCAGGTTGCGGATGTTGCTCTGAACAGCCGGCTTATCTTCGCGATAAGTCACGCCGAACCAGGAGTCTTCGCTTTCCAGCACTTTCACGCTGGCTTTCTTTTCCGCAATCATTTCTTCCACCACGAACGGGATGAAGAATTCACTCTTGAGTTCCTTGCCCTGTTTTTCAAGGAAGGTCACAAAACGTGTCTTCAGTTCTGCGAACAGAGAAGGCTTGAAGCCCCAGAAGTTCATGGAGGCAATTTCATCGCCGGTGAAGTCGATCACGGTGCCTTCGCCATCATCATAACGGGCTGTACCATTGCCGGTGGAAGCGATTTTTGTGCGTTCCACAACTTCGGTCAGAATTCCGTCTTCCGTTGTGCGGCAGATACCGCGGGCAACGGTTCCGAATTCAGACAGAGTCTTTTTCAGCGGGTAACCGACCATATAATGCTGTGCAGGATTGGTATCTTCTGCCAGAACTTTACCCATAAGCGCATAAGCACTTCTGCCGTAGAAGTCGTCCGCATTGATTGCAGAGAACGGTTCGTTGATCAGGTCTGCGGCTGCGAGAATGGCATGACCGGTACCCCAGGGTTTCACACGGCCTTCCGGCACAGTGAAGGGAGCGGGCAGCGCATCCAGCTGCTGGAAGGCATATTCCACCTGGATTTTGTCTTCCCAGCGGGCACTGACCAGAGAACGGAATTCCTGTTCAATATCTTTACGGATCACGAAAACAACTTTGCCGAATCCACCGCGGATCGCATCAAAAATGGAGTAGTCCAGAATGATTTCACCGTTGGGACCGACCGGGTCGATCTGTTTCAAACCACCATAACGGCTGCCCATACCGGCAGCAAGTACTAACAATGTAGGTTTCATATTCTTCTGTCAACCTTTATACTCAGATCATCGGGAGACTTGCAGCGGCAACGGCCTGACCGTGACGGCGGTTCTTTTCGTCCGGAATTGCGAATTCGACTTTGTATTCCGGGAATTCCTTACGGATCACATCGCCTGCTTCCTGCAGAATGATGTCGCCGCCTTTACCGGAGGTGACACGACCGAGGATCAACAGTTTTTCGATGGCGGGATAGAAGTCATAGTAACGGGCAATGGTGTAACCGAAAGCGACCCCGATAGAACGGAAGATCTTTTCTGCACGTTCATCACCCTGTTCCATCAACTTCTGAACTTCGATCAAACGCTGCGGGAACGGCATGTCGGAAGGCAGTTCGATACCGGCGAGAGGAGCCAAACGGGCAACACCCTGCTGAGAGAAGTACTGCACACCGCAACCGATGTCACCGCTCCATTCGTCAGCGGGACCGTTTTCGCGGTAATCGATGGGCACGAATGCCAATTCGTTCAGCCAGTCTGTGATGTTGCCGTCGGGATTGACATAACCGCCAGCCATACTGGTACCGAGAGAGACACCGAGAACGCTGTTGGATTTGAGTTCCATAGAACCTGCCAGAGCAGTCACTTCACCGTCGTTCACGACTTCAAACGGAACGCCCCATTCTTTGCCAAGTTCCAGGAAGATGTTGGCGACTTTGGATTCAAACTGATCTTTCGGAACGCCACGGAAGAGAGATGCAATACGGACGCGGTTTGCAACGTAAACACCGGCAGAGCTGCCGCCGATGGCATCGACGCGGGGCAGATGAGCAGCACAACGTTTCAGAGTATCGTTGATACCGTCTTTGTGGTAAGAGGGATCTTTCTGGAAGTAGGGATCCCAGGGAATTTCTTCAGAAAATACAACTTCGCCGTCGATCACAGCAGCACATTTACGGTCGGAACCACCCAGGTCGAAACCGATACGGCAGCCCTTGAGGTGACGTCCCAGCGGCTGAGAGGGTTCTTTCGGAGCGGGAGCATTTTCGTATTCAGCATAAACGAATTCAACGGGAGTATTGTAGATGCCGCCCATGACTTCTGCGTCAAATGCTCTTTCGCCGCCATTCAAGGCATAGATCTTTGCCATTTCTTCTGCAACAGTGCGATCCCCGGCGATGGTGACTTTTGCGCCGCCTTTTACCCAGAACATAGCTTTTACAAGACGTTCCACATAGAACAGGTTTGCTTTTGCTTCTTCTGCTGTGGGGTTGTCAAACAGAATTGTGTCATAAACGCTGACACTTTCCGCACCGCGTTCCATCGCGATTTTTACTTTGCGGACCCGGCCGGATGCTTTGACAGCATCACAGAATGCACGATCCCACAAAACAGCGGGAACGAAATCCGGATCAAGACAGGGTACAACGGCCGGAGCGGCCTTTTCAGAAATTTGTTTCAACATTGATCTTCTCCTTGAAGTTTCGGCTAATTAGCCGGTTTTATTTAATAATAAAAAAATCAATCCGGTAACATAATACTGAAAACCCGTTTTGTCAAGTTTTTTTGATGTCTTTTTTAACATTTCAGAAAAACTCAAAACGGGTTTTGCAGATTATACGAAAAAAACGCAGCAATCAGAGATAGAATTCCGATTACTGCGTCTCAAGCGTAAAAAAACAGGATCAGTTACGCAAACTCTGCAGCGGGGCAGGAATACGTCCGCCGCGGCGGATCATCGTTGCCGGGGAATATTTGGAGACCGGGATCACCGGTGCTTCACCCAGCAGACCGCCGAAGGTGATCATATCGCCCGCTTTGCCGTGAGGAATCAAACGGACAGCAGTCGTCTTATTATTCACAACGCCGATGGCGATTTCATCCGCGATAATACCGGAAATGATTTCCGGAGTGGTATCGCCGGGGATGGCAATCATATCAAGGCCGACGGAACAGACTGCGGTCATGGCTTCCAGTTTTTCAATACTCAAAGCACCGCATTTTGCCGCTTCGATCATACCGGCATCTTCAGAAACCGGAATGAATGCGCCGGAAAGACCGCCGACGTGGGAAGATGCCATCACGCCGCCTTTTTTCACCGCGTCATTCAACATGGCAAGAGCCGCGGTTGTACCCGGACAGCCGCATTTCTCCAAGCCGATGGATTCCAGAATGTAAGCTACAGAGTCACCAATTGCCGGAGTCGGAGCTAGAGACAAGTCAACAATACCAAAAGGAACGTTCAAACGGTCGGATGCCAAACGGGCAACCAACTGTCCCATACGGGTGATTTTGAATGCGGTACGCTTGATTGTTTCAGCAATCTCCGTCAAGTCACACTGCTGTCCGGCACGACGAATAGCAGAAGCCACCACACCGGGTCCGGAGACACCGACGTTGATCACCGTTTCCGGCTCACCGGTACCATGGAATGCACCCGCCATAAAGGGGTTATCTTCCGGCACGTTGGCAAAGACGACCAATTTTGCACAGCCGATAGCGGAACGATCCTTGGTCATATCCGCAGTATAATGAATAATACGGCCCATTTCAGCCACGGCATCCATATTGATACCGGCTTTGGTGGAAGCAACGTTGATGGAAGAGCAAACCCGTTCTGTGGATGCCAGAATTTCCGGAATGGCACTGATCAACGTCCGGCTGCCGTCTGTAAATCCTTTCTGGACAAGGGCACTGCAGCCGCCGATGAAGTTGATACCCAATTCATTCGCGGCTTTATCCAACACCTGGGCAAGGCGGACGGCACCGGAACGGTTGAGGTTTCCGCAGAGTGCAGCAAGCGGTGTCACAGACACACGTTTATTGATAATGGGAATACCATATTCTTTTTCGATGGATTCAACGGTACGCACAAGGTTGGCAGCACGGGACATGATTTTATCATAGACGCGGGAACACAATCTGGATTCATCTTCTGAACCGCAATCCAGGAGAGAAATCCCCATGGTGACGGTACGGATATCCAAACATTCCTCGCGGATCATGTTCAATGTTTCAAAAATATCAGCTTGATCATGCATAAGATTTCACTCACTTTCAATCATATCCGGTGCATAACGCGGAAGATATCTTCATGCATGGCATGAATTTCAAGATTATTTTCTTTGCCGATTTCTGCCATGCGGTCAACAAAATCCGTAAAGGGAATGTTGATCCGGTCAATGTCGGTCAACATGATCATCGTAAAATAATCCTGCAGAACTGTCTGGGAAATATCCATGATGTTGACGTCACAATTGGCACATTCGTTACTGACTTTGGCAATGATACCAACGGAGTCACGACCGATTACACTGATTACTGCTTTCATTTCAGTTTCTTTCTCCTTATCAATGAAAATTATTTACGACGTTTCTTTTTCGGCGGTGTATAATTGCTGCCTCTGCCACCTCCGCCGAAGCCGCCAAAACCTCCGAAACCTCCCAATCCGCCAAAGCCTCCCAAGCCCGGCATTTTCGGCGGAATCATACCACCGGGACGGCCTCCGCCCAAAAGCTGATTGATCAAGCCGGTGTTCTTCATCATCTTTTTCATCATGAGGAACTGTTTGATCAACTGGGAAACTTCATCCAGCGGGCGACCGGAACCTTTTGCGATACGGCGGCGGCGCGGCATATCAATGATCTCTGCGTTTTCCCGTTCCTTTTTGTTCATGGAGCAGATGATCGCTTCCATATATTTGAACTTCTTGGAATCAAATTCAGGCATGTCTGCAAGTTTGTCTCCGCCCGGCAGGAACTTCAGAATGGATTCCACACCACCGAGTTTGGACATCTGGCGCAGCTGGGAAAGAAAGTCATCAAAGTCAAACGCATTTTTCTTGAACTTTGCTTCCAGCTTCGCAGCTTCTTCCTGGTCAAACTTTTCCGCCGCTTTTTCCACCAGGGAGACAACGTCACCCATCCCCAGAATACGGGATGCCATGCGGTCCGGATAAAAGATATCCAGTTCATCCAGCTTTTCGCCCTGCCCCGCAAATTTCACCGGACAGGATGTCACTTTACGGATGGACAACGCCGCACCACCGCGGGCATCACCATCGAGTTTTGTCAATACAATACCAGTCAGCTGCAAGGCATCATGGAAATGCTTCGCAACGGAAACCGCCTGCTGACCGAGGGCGGCATCTGCAACCAACAGAATTTCTGCCGCATTGGTCACCTGTTTGACACGGACGAGTTCCTGAACCATGGGTTCGTCAATCTGAAGACGGCCCGCCGTGTCAAGAATCAAATAGTCTACATTATCCCGTTTCGCCTGCTCCAATGCACGGAGGGCGATTCCGGGGACATCCGGCACATTCCGTTCGGAGAAAACCGGCACGCCGATTTCCTGTCCCAAAACTTCCAACTGGTCAATCGCCGCCGGACGATATACGTCGCAAGCCGTAAGCAGGACTTTTTTGCCTTTGTTTTTGAGCAGGAGAGCCAGTTTGGCGGATGTGGTTGTTTTACCGCTGCCGTGGAGACCGCACATCATGATGATATTGGGCTTTGCACCATCCAGAAGCGGAGCTTCCGCTTCCCCCATCAACTCAACAAGTTTATCATGAACGATTTTGACCGCCATCTGACCGGGTGAAACGCTGCGGAGGACTTTTTCCCCGAGACATTCCGTACGGACATCGGCAACAAATTCTTCAACAACTTCATAATTCACATCCGCATCCAGCAATGCCGTGCGGATATCATCCATGGACTGAGCGATATTCCCTTCGGAAATCACGGCCTGTCCGCGCAAATGACGCAACGCATCATGCAATTTATCAGACAAATCCTGAAACATAAAACTATTTCTCCATTGTAATAACTAATATATCGTGCTATATTATAGCAATAAACACGGAAATTTCAAATCAAAACGCAATGTTTTCCTGAAAAAAGTTTGATAATGGATAAAAATGAACGGATTATCCGGTCTGTGATACCGGGAGAATATGCCGGAACGCGGCTCGACCGCTATCTGGCAGGCCGCTTCACGTACTTTTCCCGGAACCAATGGGAACAATTGATCAAAGGCGGAAACATCCTTCTTAACGGAAAACAATTCAGACCATCCAAAATCCTCCACGGTGGCGAAGAACTGGAATTCATCCCGCCGGAAACGGCGGCAGAACCCGATGTCAATACCAATTATCAGGTCATTCTGGAAAATGATGATATCATTGCGGTCAACAAGCCGCCCAACCTCCCCGTGCATCCATCCGGATGTTATTTCAATAATACCCTCTCCATGCTGCTGCGGAGTCAATACGGAACTGTACACCCTGTGAACCGGCTGGATCGGGAAACATCCGGGATCACGCTTTTTGCGAAGACGCCGAAAGCCGCAGGCAGACTGGCGGAACAATTTCTGGCAGAAAGCCCGGAGAAAGTTTATATTGCATTGGTATATGGCAGTTTTCCGGAAACCATGACGGCAGAAGGTTATCTCTCTCAGGAAGTGGATTGCATCGTCCGGAAAAAACGCCGTTTTACACTCCACGATCCCGGCAATGTGGAAAAAGAAACATCATCCACCACGTTCCGTCTCCTCGGAACCAACGGGCAGATCAGCGCGGTGGAATGTAAATTGCAAACAGGCAGACTCCATCAGATCCGGGCAACCTTGTGTTCTTCCGGATTCCCCCTCCTCGGCGACAAGATGTACGGGCCTGATCCGGCAATTTTTGTACGGTATATTGATGACACCATGACCGATGCCGACCGGATATTATTGCGTCTGGATCATCAGGCATTGCATGCGGCATATCTCCGATTCCGTTCCCCGTTCACAGGAGAAATGCTTGAACTGAATGCGCCAATGCCGGAAGATATGCAGAAAATTCTGGATCAGGAAATTGCATTTTCTGCTTCAAACAATGAAAATAAATGAAAGGATCATATATAACATGCACATATTGATTATAGATGCCCTTGGCGGCGGCGCAGGCAAACAGCTTGTGACAGCCATCCGGGAACGATTTCCTCAACTGGAACTCCATGCCGTCGGGACCAACTCCATTGCCGCCTCTGCTATGCTCAAAGCAGGTGCAGACCATGCCGCAACCGGAGAGAATGCCGTCATCGTCGGATGCCGTCACGCGGATGTGATCATCGGTCCCATCGGGATTGTGATTGCCGACTCATTACATGGCGAAATTACCCCTGCCATGGCAACCGCTGTGGCACAGAGCAATGCGAAACGGATCCTGGTGCCATTCAATCAATGCGGAACCATCGTTGCCGGAATCGCCAACACCACCATGTCACGTCTGATTCAATGTGCCGTGGATGAACTTGCAAACCTGTTAAATACAAAGGATAAATAAAAATATGAACGTAAAGAACTTTGCAGCTGGACTTGATATCGGCGGAACAAAATGCGCAGCTGTCCTTGGCGAAATTTCGGATAACGACACCATCCGGATTTGCGGAAAAAAGAAAATTGCAACCGCAGATTATCCCGATCCGGAAAAATGTCTGCATCATCTCTGTGATCTGCTTCTGGAATTGCTGGAAGAAAATCAGGTCTCAAAAGATAATGTACGCGGAATCGGAATCAGCTGCGGCAGTCCGCAGGATCCTGACAAGGGCTACATTCTTGCGCCCCCCAACCTGCCTCATTGGAAAGATGTGCATGCCGTCGACATTGTAGAAGCACATACCGGCTTGAAAGCAAAACTGGAAAACGACGCAAACGCCTGTGCTCTGGCGGAATGGAAATTCGGTGCCGGGCGCGGCTCGAAAAATATGATCTTTCTGACTTTCGGTACCGGTCTCGGCGCTGGCATCATTGCCGATGGCAACCTGCTCCGGGGGCATAACGGAAATGCAGGGGAATGTGGTCATATCCGCCTGACACCCGACGGTCCTGCCGGTTATGGAAAATATGGCTCCTTTGAAGGCTGGTGTTCCGGCGGCGGTTTGGCGCAGCAGGGTAAAATGATGGCGGAAAAAGCATTGCAGAACGGCACACCCGTCGCATGGTGTCCCGATGAAAACGCATTGTCATCCATCACCGCAAAACTGCTTGCGGATCATGCCAATGCAGGTGATAAAGATGCTCTTGCGGTGTATGAGGAATGTGGACGCAAACTGGGTTATGGACTTTCCATTCTCATCGACATTCTGAATCCGGAACGAATCGTTATCGGCAGTGTTTTTGCAAGATCGGAAAATCTGCTCCGGACAACAATGGAAGAAGTCATCGCGGAAGAAGCCCTCGACCTCTCCGCAAAAGTTTGCCGTGTTGTCCCCGCGGAATTGGGTGAAGCGATCGGTGATATAGCAAGTCTGGCAATTGCGGCGGGATTATAATTTGAGATAATTGCTCATCGAAAAACAAAATTCCTGAATGTCACGGAAAATATAATCCGCCATACGGTCACAGGGCGTTTCACGGTCGTTGACAATGATAACTTTCCGGTTGTTCCGATAGGCAATGACCGGTAACGATGCCACCGGCTGGACAGTCAGACTTGTCCCCATGACCAACAGGATATCGGTATTTTCGCAATCATAAATCGCATGATCCAGCGCCTCTTCCGGGAGGTTCTCGCCGAAGAATACAACCTCCGGCTTGATCAATCCGGAACAGGCTGGACAACGCGGGACTTGTGATTCTTTCATCATCGGCAGAACTTCACCCGCCGTAAAACGTTTTGAACAGCGCAAGCATTTACTGTATTGCATGGTTCCGTGCAGCTCTGCGACTTCGGCCGCTCCGGCTTTGCTGTGGAGTGCATCAATATTCTGGGTATAGATTCTGCCGCACATCTTGCGTTTCTGTAATTCAGCAGCAAGAATATGAGCACAGGAAGGTTCTTTTTCCAGCATCGGGTAAAGATATTCCAAAGCAAAACGGTAAAAGACTTCCGGCTTTTTATGGAAGAAATCAATATCAAATAAATCTTCTTTCCGGTACCCGTTCCATAAATCGCCGCCGGAATAAAATCCGTTTTTACCACGAAAATCCGGAATACCGGATAACGTGGAGACACCGGCACCGGTCAGGATATTGACATTCCCGGCATGGTCAAAATCTTCCAAAAAACATTGCATGTCATAATTCATGATTCACCTCTTGCTTCTCCCGTAAAATAACACGGATAATAAAAAAAACAAGCATAGAATTTGACTTTTTCAATTTTTATGGTATAGTTACAGCATATTGAACTGATTCAAGGAATTTATCAATAATGAAAACATTATTTCACATTCAGGGAATGCGCTGCGCAGGCTGTTCCTCCCACATCGAAAAAGATGTAAAAGCCATGAACGGTGTCGTCACGGTCGAAATCAATCTCTCCACCGGAGAAATGGTCGTGGAATATGAAGATGACAAAGTTTCAAAAGAAGATATCGTAAAAACCGTTGTCAATGCCGGATTCAAAGCATCCGTCGACGGCGAAAAAAAAAAGAATCTTCTGAGCCGTCTCTTTGGCAAATCCTGATCATTCCGTTTCTGTTCCTCATTCCCCTGATTTATCAGGCGATGCATGGATTTCCCGGCGTGACGGGAATATGGAACGGAATTCTTCAGTTTGCCCTTCTGCTGCCCATTCTTTTTATTCATCGCAACTGGTTCGTCAATGGAGTCAAAACGTTACTCCACGGCGCACCGGCTATGGATACGTTAGTCGCGCTCGGCGCTGGAACCGGCGTTGTTTACAGCCTCGGACTTATGATCGCAGATCATGGCAGAGGACACCTCTATTTTGAAGCATCGGGGATGATCCTCGTTCTCGTCTCTTTCGGTAAATTTCTGGAAGGCAAAACAAAACGTCATGCCGCCGATGTCATTTCAAAACTCGTCCGGCTGACACCCGAAACCGCTACCATTCTGCAGGATGGCAAAGAAATCTCCGTCAAAGTCAAAGATATCCGGAAAGGTCAGACCGTAATCATCCGGCCCGGCGACCAGATTCCGGTTGACGGCATCATCGTACAAGGCAGCGGCGTGCTGGATGAATCCACCGTAACCGGCGAAAGCGACCTCATCCATCGGGAAAAAGATGCCTTTGTCCGCGCGGGAACCTTGAACATCGACGGCTGTTTTCATTTTCAAGCATCGGCAGTCGGGGAAGATACCTCTCTTGCACGCATCATTGCCCTGATCCGGGAAACCGGCACTAAGAAATTACGGATCTCCAGACTGGCAGATTCTGTAAGCGGAAAATTCGTCCCGCTCATCATCCTTCTGGCAATCCTGACCTTCTGCGTATGGCTTCTTCTTGATGCAGAATTGTCCTTTGCCATGACTGCCGGGATCGCAGTTCTTTTGATCAGCTGTCCCTGCGCCCTGGGGCTTGCCACACCATTGGCGGTTATGGCTGGCTCCGGCAGAGCAGCAGAACGCTCTATATTATTCCGAAGCGGCGAAGCTCTGGAAACCGCAGGAAAGATCACGGCAATCGTCTTTGATAAAACCGGGACGCTGACAACCGGACAACCGACGGTATCCAAATTTCTCCCTGCCGACGGCATAACAAAAGAAGAATTGCTGACACTTGCCGTTTCTTTGGAATCCGGATCCCGTCACCCCTACGCAAAAGCAATTCTTGATGCAGGAAAAAAATATCCGATTACAGCAAAGCCCTGTACCGATTTTCAAGTCATCCCCGGACGTGGCATACAGGCTTTTTGTGACGGCAAGAAAGCCATCGGCGGAAACCGGGATTTTCTTTCCCTTTCCAAAGATGTCCCATCTGAAGATGCAGAAACGCAACTGTATTTCGCCTGGGATGGCAAATATTATGGTGCGATCAGTATTCACGACCCGTTGCGGGATGATACCCTTACCACATTGAAAATTCTGAAAGAATTGCACATCAAACCCGTGATGTTGACCGGTGACCGTGCCGTAACGGCAAAGGCTGTGGCGGAACAATGCGGAATCACAGAATATCAAGCCGGAGTTCTCCCCGAAGATAAAGAAAACATCATCCGCACCTTGCAGGATCAGGGCGAAATCGTTGCCATGGTGGGAGACGGCATCAACGATGCTCCGGCATTGCACCGTGCCGATGTGGGAATTGCCGTTTGCGGCGGAACCGATATTGCCATTGATTCAGCAGACGTGATTCTGATGCGTCAGGGCTTGCTCCCGGCGGCGGAAACGGTCATGATTTCCCGTGCCGTTGTCCGCAACATCAAAATCAACCTGTTCTGGGCATTTGCTTATAATGTACTTGCGATTCCACTGGCGGCGGGCGTGTTTTACCCGTTGACCGGATGGCTTCTGCCGCCGGCTGCCGGAGCCGCTGCCATGTGCGCAAGTTCTCTGTGCGTGGTGATCAACGCTTTGCGACTTTGCTATATCAAATAATTACTTTTTGCTTTGTGTTCTGTTGAAGCCGTCACGATAAACCGTTCCGTTACCGGTTGCGGATGCACTGCCCGTATAACGTCCGGAGGCATCCCGGTATGTGGTACGGCTGCCGTTTTGCGTGGCACTGCCATCTTTTCTTCCGGAAGCATCGCGATAAACGGTTGTTGAACCATGTTGTGTGGAACTCCCGGCGTAACGCCCGGATGCATCCCGGTACGTCGTCCGGTTACCGTTTTGGGTGGAAGAGCCGACTGTCCGTCCGGAGGCATCCCGATAAATGGTACGGTTTCCGCTTTTGGTTGCAGTCCCGGTGATTCGCCCGGAACTGTCACGGAACGTTGTTTTATTGCCATGCGTTGTTGCAGACCCGCTTGATCTGCCGGAGGCATCCCGGTAATTGGTACGCTGAGCACACAAAACGAAAGCAACGGAAATAATGAATGCGATCAAGGTAAATTTTTTCATCATGGAAAACTCCTTTCTTCTTTGCTTGCAATTACTATACAGCCGTTATGTAAAAAAGCAAGTTATAACAATCAACAATCCGAAAAATGCAGGAAAAATTTGCAGCTTTTTTTATAAAAAAACTTGACAAACAGGATTTGGATTATTATATTAGCCAATGAAACGTTTCATTACCGGAGAAAAAACAGCTTATGACGAAGAAAATCACAATCAAAGATATTGCCAGACTGGCGGGCGTATCCGTGGGCTCAGTCAGCACTGTTTTTTCCAAAAAAAATTCCAATGTGCATTTGTCCGCACAGACGCGGGAAAAGATTCTCAAAATTGCGGAACAGTATAATTACAAACCCAATGTATCAGCCCGTGCCATTCAGGCAAATAAATCTTATCTGCTGGGCTTCTTCTATACCACAAACAACTGGTATTTGCAGAACCGTCTTCTCCGGGGAATCCGTCAGGCCTGCTCTCAACATGATTACGACATTATCGTTTATCCGTCGGACAACCTGGCGGACGAAACCTACAATCTGCAAACGTCCCACGTTACCCATCTGGATGGCATTATCACGATTCCGATACTGGAAAATGATCAAACCAATCAGACGGCTTATGAAGCACTGGCAAAACGGGGAATCCCGGTCGTTCAACTGCTGGTGGATTTCTGGCGGCAATTTCCGGTTTTCAGCCGGGATTATATCCGCGTCGGTTATGAAGCAGTCCGTACGCTGTACAATTACGGACACCGGAATATCGGTTTGATTGTATTCGATAATTACACCGATCCCAAGCATGGCCCGGGAAGTTGGGGAATTGTGAAAGGCAGCCGCATGGCATCGGAAGACTTCGGTGTGAATTTGAAACTGTACCCGATGAACTCCATTTGCGAACGGGAACTTTACATTCAATCGGCAGAAAATATTACGGATTCCATTCTCCGTTCTGCGGATTGCCCGACCGCTTTGATTGCCACATCCTGTTACCTGGCATACGGTGCCTATTCCGCCATCAATAAACACGGAATTTCCATTCCGCGCGACATGAGTCTGATTTCCTGCGGGGATGATGCAGAACCCTTTGGTCAATTCGTTCCCAATTTCGCGATTTTCCCGGCATCCCTGGAAGAATTGGGCAGACAGAGTGCGGAATATTGTCTGCAGGATCCGGAAAAACGGACTGTTCTGCGACAGTTGATTTACAGCGACCTGATCCCCGGCGATACTCTGGGGCCGGTTTCAGTCAGGAAAAGAAAATAAGTTTCACAATAACATATAAAAAACAAACATGAGAAAGGATGAAATCATGAAAAAAACAAAAATGATTCAAGCTCTGGCCGTGATGGCTGGCTTGCTTGTTCCGGGAATCGTATCGGCAGATACGACACTGGTCCGGGATGGCAAACCGGTATCTGTCATCGTTCTGGAAGCAAAGCCGACCCGGAGTGCTCAGATGGGTGCTTTGGAATTGCAGCACCATGTTAAACTCATTACAGGTGCCACATTGCCCATTCTGAAGAAGAAACCGGCAGAAAAAGTGGAAACCGTCATTTACATCGGCGGCAGAAACAAAGATCTCAAAGAAGAAACCAGCATCATCCAGTTCAAGCCGGGCGAAATTCTTCTGACCGGCGGTGATACGCTGGATTACGGCAAAGTGGATTACAAGAAAGAAGGGACGTTCCCCGCAATTGATTATCATTGGAAAGGTTCCCTGTTTGCCGTTTATGACTTCCTCGAATATTATTGCGGTGTCGGTTTCTACGGCATGCATGAAATTGATACGACTTACAAAAAACGCGCTACATTGACAGTCAAAGAAAAAAATCGCAATCACACCTCCCCCATGGATGGTTTCCGTGATGCGTTTGACGATATGCGTGCAAAACATCTGATCAAAGTGACCAACCGTGATCATGCACTCTGGAAATTGCGCTGGCGTTTCACCATTACTTACGGTAAAGTGAATCACAATACATACAGTATTTATTTTGCGCACTGGAACAAAGCAAAAGATCCGAATATGGCAAAAGCATTCAAGAGCCGCCGTCCGGAAATGTTTGCAAAAGGCTATGAACAAAAAGGTGCATCCGTCGGCTACTTCCTGGAAAAACAGTATCCCGGCGATTTGAGCCTGCCGCCCCAGTTGTGCTATACAAACCCGGCAACCGTGGAATATTATGCACGGGAAGCCATCACCTATTCCCAGGGCAAAAACGTCATCGGTGGATGGCGCAATCTTGTGGGTAAAATCCCCACCGATGTGGCATTGCTCCCCCGTTTCCCCGGCAAACCGTTCTATTATCCTTATGAAGGTAATGACTGCGACGATTTCTGTTTGTGCGACAAATGCCAGGTTATCGTAAAACGCGGTAATGTTACCGACCAGAAACTGTACTCCATTACCAACATGATCAAAAAAGCAGCCGAACTGGATCCCAAAGGTAAAGTCGGCTTCGCAACACTGGCATACGGCGACACACTGAAATATCCGGATGTCACTCCCATCCCCGAAAACCTCGGCATGGAATTGTGCCTGACCAACTATGCCTGGTGGCACCCTGTCATCTACAAGAGAAACATGGATAATTACAGAAAATGGCTCAACGGCATGAAAGGCAAAGGCATGCTCTCCCTCTGGCTGTATATCTATGGTCCGATCCATGACTCCAGTGTTCATTACGGCAATTTCAAAATCTTCCCCCAGTTCTACCCGTGGCAGATGGCGAAACAGATGAAAATGTTTGCAAAAGACGGTATCAAAGGCGCATTCCTTGAATGTAAAATGACAACTAACGCTTTGGAAACCTACGTCGCCGCAAAATTGATGTATGATCCCTCTCTCAATGCAGACCAATTGATCGACCAGTATTTCAATGATTCCTACGGTGCCGCCGGCCCGACGATGAAGCAGATTTACAGAGAAATCGAAAATGCCCACTGGAACAACAAAAACTTTGTTCCTAAAGAATGGCTGACCAATCCGGAAATCGTCCGCGGTCCCAATAACCGTCTTGTCAGCCCCTGGTGGTCTACCTGCCTCTGGTCAAGAGAAGTCAATTACAGACTCGGCTCAAAAGCAATGATCGCCAAGCTGGATAAACTCCTCAAAAAAGCAAAGACACAGGTCAAAACTCCGGAAGAAAAAGCACGTCTCAATCTCTTCATGAAGCAGCATTGGGAACCCGCCGTACAGGGTCGCCGCGATTATGAACTGTATTTGAAGGCAAAAGAAATCCCCCCGCGCCAGATGGCTTATAAACCTGTCGCTGACGGTGCAAACGGCGATCCGACCAAAATCGACTGGACAAAAACCGTTCAGACAGAAAAATGGCTCACTCCCGATGGAAAAGCCAGTAACAGCACCGCATCGGTCCGCATCACTTCCGATTCAAAATATCTCTACATGAAATTCCATGAACAGCGCAAGCCCGACCTCTCCTGCGGTCTCTGGGTGGAAAACGTGGAATTCTTCTTCTGTGATTACAAAGGTGAGTATCCGATGTATCACTTCGCACACGGTCCCAAAGCCGGCAGTACAGCAACCGGTATCCGTTATGCCGTCGTGAATGATGTTTCCCGCGCGGATGCTTATGACTTCAAGGCAAAGACGGTTTCCGTCCCCACCGAGAAAGATTGGACTCTGTACATTGCCATCCCCCTCGACCGTCTCCCCATCCGCAACAACCGGATGGCTCTGGACTTCTTCCGGATGCGTCACCTGCCCGATGAAAAGAGATGGGATGTCTCCTGCTGGCAGCCGACATATGCCATTACCGGCAAGAACGGCATGGACAGCTACGGTCAGCTCTTCATCTATCCCTTTACCGTGGAAGATGCCGAATTCAAGATGATCTGGCCGAATCAGGCAACAAAACGGGTGAAGGATGAAGCAGCAAAGGATGGTTCCGCATGCTGGCAGACCGGCAAGCACGGCTGGTATCTCTCCTACACAGTCCCGGTCACATTCCCGACCGATAAAGTTACAGTTTATGCCAGTGTCCGTACCGAATGCAAACAGGGCGACAAGCTCTCCTTTGGCGTTCATGACTTCAAAGCAAAGAAAGGTGTATTTTCCACCCGTATTCCGCTGAAAGAAGTACAAGGCAAAACTTACAAAGAATTCAAAATCGGATCTGCAGTACTGAAAAACGGCATGTCTGTTTATACCGGCAGTATCGAATTCAACCGTAAACAGATCCGGGATGAACGCGACCTGATCTATGTCGACTCTCTGCGTTTTGACAAAGCGGATTAACTCTATTCAACCATAAATACAGGAGTATTGATTGATGAAAAAACAACATTGTTTTACGCTTATCGAACTGCTCGTTGTAATTGCAATTATTGCCATTCTGGCATCCATGCTGCTGCCGGCTCTGGGCAAAGTCAAAGAAATCAGCAAGAAAGCAAACTGTGCAGCAAATTTGAAAACACTGGGACAGGCTTTCATCATGTACGCATCTTCTTATGATGATAAATTGCCCCACCTTCAGTATCAAACCGGATCCGGCGTACAGCGCAGTGACCTGTTTGTTTCTCTGATCAATCAGATGAATTTGTCTCTGGCTGCGGCAAAACAGAAAAAAACACCGTTGATCTGCCCGTCGTTTATCAACCGTAACGGATATGTCACTACAAATGGATATCTGCGCCCCTGGTATTACGATGCAAACGATGCGGATTCCGCCATTATCGTGTACAGTTATGCCGGAAGTCAGCATGTGTTCCCGATTAACGGAAACGTTATCCTGAATGCGGCTCCGGATCCTTCCGCAAGTATCCGATACAGCAAGATCCGGAAACCGGCACAGGTTATGGCTATGGCGGAATCCATTTCCAACTCCCGTGTTGTATATTCCGGGCAGAATTTCTACAATGCCCACGGCAAAGGTGTCAACATGGTTCTTACCGATGGACATGTGGAATTCAGAACCAATACATTCGGAGAAAAATTCATTTTCAACAGCGAAAAACCCTATCCGGGAGTTTATCTTTCTGCTGCAAAAGTAAAACACCTCGGTTTCAAACCGCCCTGGGGTGATGAAGATTAAGCAAGTATAAGGAACTATATCATCATGCGTGAAGTAAAAAATCAATATTACGCCTACCGGTCTTTCTGGCCGGAATTGGAAGCAAGAAAAAAATTCAGAGATATCGTTGGCGTTAATGTCAACAATGTCATGATCTCCAATACCGTCAATTCCCTCGGGTTCCCATACACAAAGTATCCCCCCGTCTGGAAATGGAACGGCGTATACGATCTTGATTCCTTTGACAGACAGCTGGATGATGTGATCAATGTCGTCCCCGATGCAAAATTCCTTTGCATGCTGGATTTGAATACGCCCCACTGGTGGACCCGCTACCTGGGTGCATTCGGCGTCCGTTACGATTCCTTCTACGAACTGGGTAAAATCAGCACATCCGAAATGTGGAGAAAAGATACCGCAGAATATATGCGTATCGTCATGAAACATGCCCAGGAAAAGTACGGAGACCGTATCGTCGGATACGTCATCGGCTGTGGTGGTGCAACGGAATGGCACGATCGTTCCCGTTCCGAAGAAAGCATCTACAAACTTGCCGCTTTCCAGAAATGGCAGAAAGCACACAATCTGCCCGTTACCGATATTCCCGGACGTCTCCGCCGGGATTCCGGATCCTATGACTTCTGCACGGATTACAAGGATCTGGGCTGTTATTACAACGGAAACGACCCCACCGGCGGCGCATACGAAAGCGTCTTCCCCAATGGTTTCGGGCTGCTCCGTTCTCCCGAAAAAGATCAGGATGTGATCGACTATCTGCATTTCTGTGCCGATGCAAATGTGGATACCATCGGCTACTTCCTTAAAGAAGCACGCACCGTCATTCCCGACAACGTGGAACTGGGCTGCTTCTTCGGCTATTGTTTCCAGACATGGACCATGAACGCCTGTCATCTTGCGTATGAAAAATTACTGGATAATCCGGATCTTGACTTTGTAATCGCCCCCATCGAAGGTTTCAACATCGGCAATGGTGCCATCACTGCAACCGTACACAAAACCATTGAACTGCATGGCAAACGGATGCTGCAGGAATTCGACCAGAAAATCTGGTGCTATAACCGTGTCATGTCCGATTGCTGCACCCTGCCCGACCCCATGCAAAAACGCGAAGTCAAATGGGATAAAAATGCCGACGGCAACGAATTGGCAAAGAATTTCACATTCGGCACAAGCAACGGTTGGGATAATCCCTACAAAGTTGCTCAGGGTATCAAACGGGATTCCTCCATGGCTCTCATGAAAGGTGACTCCCTCTGGTGGTTCGATATGTGGGGCGGTTTCTATCAGCATGATGAAGTTTACGGAGCCTTGCAGAAAAGCCGTCAGATTTATGAAGAAAACATTGATAACCATGGTTCTTCTGTGGAAGAAATCCTCCTCGTCATGGATCCCGAAAACATGTTCCTGATCAATGATTTGAACGACCGCAGCGGCACATTCCACATTACCCCGATCCATGCACTGGGTAAATGCGGTCTGCCTTATGAAGTCTGTTCCTTCAATGATTTGAAGAAAATGGATACCACACAATACCGTTTTGTGATCATGGCTCACCCGTTCCAGCTGACGGAAGAAAAAATGGCATTGCTGCAGGAAAAAGTCCTCAACAGCAACCGTACCGTCCTCTGGGTATACGGAACCGTTATTGATGCCGAAGGCAAATGGAATCCGGACAACGTGGAAAAAGTCTGCGGTATTCCTTACGCAGCCGAAGGCGTTCCGGTCAAAGACATGGGCAGCTGGAAATCCGCCTACGTCTTCCGCACCGATAAAGAAATCAACTGCGATGTCATGCGCAACTTGGCTCTGGATGCCGGGTGTCACCCCTGGCTCGATAAAGCCCGCCCCGTCCTCGCAAACAGTCGTTTTGTCTGTATCCATACCGCAGAAGCGGAAAAACTGACGGTCACCCTGCCCTGCAAAGCGGACGTTGTCACCGAGCTTTACACCGGACAGGTCTGGCAGAACACAGATAAAATTGAACTGGAATCGGATAACGTACAGACCTGGTTCCTCAAATTCGGCAAATAAGTCAAGGAGTTGTTGTATATGTATGACTTGAATTCCATCCCCGGCGGAAACCTCATGTATCAGCGTTTAACGTCCCCCATTGCGGCAATCGTACCGGATCCCGCCGCACGGAAACGGAAAAATGAAATACAGGCGGCAACATTCCGCTGCAAAGATTATGCGGATGTCCCGCCGATCCATTATGCACTGGAAGATTTGAAACAGTCCGTCGCTTTGTTTAACGGACCGGAAATTCAAGTCAACATTACAACCGATCATCCTTCCGGAAAATCCCGGAATTACACCCTGAGCATTACCGACGGGGCAATCCGCATTCATGCAGAAACCCCTGCCGGTGCTGCCCGGGCGATCCGACGGATCACGGCAAGATTGAATCTGCGCAAAGGGCCGTTCCTTGAAAAAGGGGAATGGTCTTCTGCCGATTCCCTTGGCGTCTCTCTCACGCATCCGGCATTCAAAATGGATAAAACAAACACGTTGAACTGGCCGGAAGCCTATCCGGAACATTATTTGCGCCGGATCGCCGCCGCCGGATATACCGGGTTCCATATCAATGTGGATATGACGTTGTTCTGTCAATCGGCCATGCTCCCCGAATTTGCAAATCCCGATGCCGAAAAAAATCTGGAGGATTTGCGGCAGCTGACCAATCTGGCGGAACAATTCGGACTGGATGTTTTTCTCTCCCTCTATCTTCACCCGATTCCGGGAGATCATCCCGTCTTTGCCCGCCGCCCCGATCTCCGCGGCAGCCGTTTTATCAATACGGATAATTATTACATTCTCTGTTCTTCCCTGGATGAAGTACATGAGTTTTATGCGGAACAGATGCGCCATCTTTTCTCCAACGTCTCAAAACTGGGCGGCTTGTTAGCCATTTCCGGTTGCGAAGGATGGCTCCATTGTCACACCGCAAATCACCCCGACACCTGCCCGATCTGTGCAGGAAAGGATATCGAAAAAACAACAGCGGATATGTTCAACCGTATGGCGGCGGCAGTCCGTCAAACCGCTCCGGAAGCAAAATTCATCGTTTGGAATTACGGTATTTTTGCGTGGACCGACATCTGTGCAGAAAAGTTTATCTCTTATCTTTCCACCGACTGTACGGTCATGACAAATTTCGATACCGGCGATGATTTCAAAATTGCCGGTGCAAGCGGGTCTTATTTCGATTATTCATTGAGCTGTACCGGCCCCTCCAAACCGTACAGCGCACAGCAGCAGAAAGCCAGATTGAACGGGAATGAATTTATGGCGAAACTGGAAAGCGGAGCACCGTTGGAATTCTGCTCTCTGGCATACGTCCCCGCCATGACACGCTGGCAAAGAAAATTTGATGGCGTGAAGGCATCCGCATCCGGCGCCCTTTTTAACTGGAAATTTGTCGGTTATAACGGCGGACTTTCTCAGGAAGCGGCAGGTCTGACTTCCATGGGCGAAGGCGGCAGTGATCTGATAAAGAAAATCGCCATCCGTGAATTCGGCAGAAAACATGCAGCCGCCGCAGTTGCCGCTTGGAAACATTTTGACCGGGCAATGGATTTTCACCCGTTCTCAAGAAACAGTGCCGGATACTTCAAAGGTCCCTTCTTCATCGGACCCGCTCAACCTCTGTTTTTCAATCTGCCCAAAGATACGCCCGATATCTTCCAGAACCGTCATGTCAGCCGCCCCGTGTGGATGACCGACCTGACTTTCTGCGAACCATTCGGCGTCAAAGCCATGTTGTTTGCCTTGAATAAAATGGAATATCACATGAAAAAGGCCTGTGAACTCATGCCTGAAAATGCCGGATTCCATGGTGCACTCTGCCGGATGTTCCTCTGTTTTATCCGGACAGGGATCAATATGACAAAATTTTATCATCAGCGGGAAATCTTCCACTTGAATCCTTATACCCCGGAACAGGCGGAAAAAATGCTCCGGACCATGCAGGATATCGCACGGGAAGAACTGGCAAATACTGAAACCGCAATGGCTCTCCTGAAAGAATATCCGGAGATGGCGTTCTGCTATATTTACCGACACGGCATCAGTATGGAACAGTGTCAATGGAAACTCGAACATACCAAACGCCTGATCGAACGGGAACTGCCCATGAAATTTTATGATCTGACCTTCATCCGTAACCGGCATCCGGAATGGTTGAGCTGACGGGTATTTTTTTCCCATAAATGTATTTGCATTTATAATACAGGCGTGTATATTAAAGAAACACAAGGAGATTCGACCATGGAACATTATATTATCGATGCACATATTCACCCGTTCATTGCAGATAAAAGCAATATTGCCCGTTTCGGACACCCTAAAACAACCGCCGCCTGTATGGATGAATTGCGCCGTTGCGGAATTCAGAAATGCTGCGGATCCGTCATCAGCAGAACCGAAACGTTCGAAGATATGCTGGAAATGAACCGGGATGCCTTGCGTTTGCGGGATATGTACCCCGATTTTTACATTCCCGGCATCCATATCCATGGCGATTATCCGGAAGAATCCTGCAAAGAATTGGAAACCATGTATCATGAACACGGCGTCCGCTGGATCGGTGAACTGGTTGCCTATTCCATGAAGATCGGTTCTTATGATTCACCCGGAATGTATCAAGTCTATGAAACCGCACAGAAACTCGGTATGCCGGTCAATATCCACAGCAGCGATTTGCCGGTAATCGAATCCATTCTGCAAAACTTCCCGGAAATGAATCTGGTTATTGCCCACCCGGAAGACATCGGCAGTGTGGAAAAGCGCATCGATCTGGTCAGCCGTTACAAAAACGCCTATCTGGATATTTCCGGCACCGGCCTGTTCCGTTGGGGCATGCTGCGTTACGCCGTTGATCAGTGCGGATCAGAAAAGATTCTGTTCGGCAGTGACTTCCCGATTTGCAGTCCGGGCATGAACATCGGCGGCGTTCTTGCCGAACACATGACCGATGCCGAATTGAAAAATGTCTTTGCGGATAACTTCCTGCGCCTGATCGGCGAATTGTAATTTACGTACTCTCGCGGCAGAGTATGGATGGCAATAACCGCAAGTGAAGCGAAATACCGTTGCTTTCCCCCGAAGTGATTTCATCAATCACCCGGGCGGCAAGTTGACGGTAATCCAATACGACCGTTGTCAACGGCGGATACAGCTGTTCCCCGATGGGTAAGCCATCGCAACCGCAAATCGCCACATCTTCCGGAATACGCATTTTCCGGCTAAGCAAGGCACGATATACACCGCCCGCCATTTCGTCATTGGTGAAAACGCCGTCAAAACGGATTCCCCGGTCAATCAGCCCGCCGACTTTCCGCACGGCATCGGGGACGGTAAAGTCGGTATACAGAATCAAATCCGAATCATAAGCGATTCCTGCATTTTCCAATGCATTGAGATACCCGCGTTTCACATCAGCGGAAAAGAAGTGATCTTCCGGCCCCGTCACAAGAAGAATCCGGCGGCGTTTGCATTTCAACAGATGATTGACTGCCAGCACCGATGCCTGCACATTATCAAAAGAAAAAATACTGTATAAACAATCAGCAACACTCTTCCCCGGATCATCCAGCAGGATCGCGCCGGGAATCGCACGGAGCAAGGCACGCAATTCTTTTTCCGGAAATGCGCCGACCAGCAGCGTTGCCGCAGAATCGCACTGCCCCGCAAGATTCAATACACGGATGAATTCTTCATAATCGCCATTGACCACACGGACAATGCACTCATAATTTTTTTCCGCCAGCAAGCGGACAAGTTCCACCATCAATTCGGCATGGAACCGGACAATGCGTCCATCGGTTTCGCGGATGATCAACTGCACCGGACGACTGTGTGTTTTCCCCATCAATTCCGGCGGACGCCCTGCGCTCAGGGAAGGCAGATAGCCGAGATCGGCGGCAACTTTCATGATCCGTTCCCGGGTTTTAGCCGAAACCGTCGGAAGCTGACGCAATGCGCGGCTGACGGTCATAGGAGAAACGCCGCATTCTGCAGCGATCCGGTCAAGGGAAATGTGATTCCGGTCTTTCCGTTTCATTGAATAATAGCCTTTCTTGAAGTTTTTAATTAATGTACCATATAATGTAATAATGTCAAATCAATATTTCCCGACGGGGTAAAAAATCGTTAAAAAACTGAAAAAAAACGGATAAAATACTTGATTTTTCATAAAATACGTTTATATTTATGTCTGAAATATACATCCATACTATACATGTATGTTACTAATTCACCAACGAGGTAAAAAATGCAGAATCTGCCCAAAACTGTACCGGAATTTTTGAGAAATGCGGTAATGTATCAGGTCTTTTTACGCACATTCACGTCCGGCGGGACATTGAAAACTGCGGCGGATATGATCCCTCATCTCGCGCGGCTCGGTATCGATATTATCTATGTCAGCCCCATCACCGAAGCCGATGATGACCTCCGGAAAGAATTCTGGAGCAAAAGGCAGAATAACAGTGGTTTGAACAATCCCTGCAGTCCGTACCGGGTCAAGAATTATTGGAAAATCGACCCCGAATACGGCACCGATGATGATTTGAAAAATTTCATTCAGACCGCTCATAAATTCGGCATGAAAGTTCTGCTTGATATCGTCTATTATCATTGCGGTCCCTGCGCAGATCTCATCACCGAACACCCTGACTTTGTCACCCGGGATGAAAACGGCAATGTAAAAAGCGGCGAATGGTGTTTCCCTGCCCTGAATTTTGAAAATCCGGAACTCCGGGAACATCTCCATCAGAACATGGAATACTTTATCCGCGAATTTGATGCCGATGGTTACCGTTGCGATGTTTGCGATATGGTCCCGCTGGATTTCTGGGAAGCTGCACGCCCCCGTCTCGAAGCTCTCAAGCCCGATGTGATCATGTTGGCAGAAGGCTCCCTGAAAGAAAATCAGAACGTCGCCTTCGACTTCAGTTACACCTTCTCATGGCGTCAGCTTTATGATGCCTTTGCCGGCGGCCCCGCTGATAAAATGCCTCCGCTGTGGCAGGAATATTATGATAAACTTCTGCCCGGCACAATCGTCGCCCGCTATACGGAACATCATGACCTTGCCAACGACCGCGGCGAAAAACGCCCGGAACGTTTCCTCGGTTCAAAAGCACACGATACCATGCTGTTCATCAACTTGTGTCTGGATGGTGTCCCGTTCATCTACAACGGACAGGAAGTTGCCGACACCTCTGTACACAGCATCTGGGCAAATCGTTTTTATGGTGCCGATAAGCGGATCGACTGGTCACGCGCCATGACGGAGGATGGTATCCGCCGTTTTGAACTGCTGCAGAAAATGATCAAAATCCGCCACACCAATAACGCCTTGACTCATGGCACGGTCAACTGGCTTCAGCATGATCAGCCGGAACATGTTCTCGCTTTCACACGGAATGTGGAAAACGGTCAGAACCTTCTGGTCATTGCCAATTGCCATGATGTCACAACAAAAGTAAATCTTGCCGGATTACTGAAAACAGCAACACCTGCCGCACTTTATACATGCAATGCGGATTGGAAAGCAGCAGGCAATACCTTGACCGCAGATATGCAGTCTTACGGCTTTCTGCTGATTGAATATTAATTGAGGGAATCGCAAATGATCGATACAAAAGAAAAGGACGATATCAACAGACAACTCACCGGAACGGTGTATTCCGAAATGATACAGGATTTGGAAAAAGCCATCCGGAACGGCATCTATGTGCCGGGCAAACCTTTACCGTCGGAAAAAGTTCTCTCCCAGCAATACGGGATCTGCCGCACCTCGGTCCGGCTCGGACTCCGTTATCTGGAAGAAGCGGGGATCGTGATGAAGCAGCCGGGCAAAGGTACGTTCATCCGTCTTGACGATGAAACACCTGTCCCGTCTGCCCCGATGTACACGATTGCAATGAACGTTCTGACCCAGCGGAAAGAATCTGCGGTCTGGTATGATACAAAAATTATGCAAGCTATGCTTCAGCTGTGCAATAAGGCAAATATACGTTTCAGCCTGGCAGATACCGACCAGTTGATGTTGGGGCCGCAGCGGGTTGCAGACGGGCTCGTCCTTTCTTATTACAATGGAACCGCACAGGAACTGCAGAAATATTTTACAAACGGAATGGAAGTTGTCCTTTTCAACCGCATCATGGCAGAGGAGCGTGTCCCTTACGTAGCAGTAAATTACCGTTATGAAGCAGAAGATGCGGTGCGGTATCTGCAGAAAAAAGGACATAAAAGAATTGCAGCGATTGCCTGTTATGAATCCGGGCTGATGCGTCAGAACGGCTATCTGAGCGCAATGGGCTTTGCGGACTTTGATCCGGAAATGACCTGTTTTGTTCATGAAAAAAGAGAATCGGATTATTATGTACATGCCATCGAAAGATTCCTGCGCGAAAAACGGCAGAATTTCAGTGCATTATTCGTACCGAACGGCGGTTATGCCATTTCCGTATTTCTCGCCTGCATCCGCATTGGCATCCGCGTTCCTGAAGATCTGGAACTGATGTTCTTCGACGACATTGCATACATGTATCCGAGTTACGGTATTCCGTTCCATTACATCAAAATGCCGTTGGCGGATATGTGCCGGGATGCCCTGCAATATCTGCAATTGAAATTCAGAAATCCGCACACGCCTGTATTGAAACGCCTTTATGGTGTTGAAATTCTTCAGGAAGGCGGAACAAATTGAGAAGCATAAGAAAGTAAGATAATATAAAACAAAAAAACAAAACACAAAGGAAAAGAACTATGAAAAAAAGATCTTTCACCCTCATCGAATTGCTGACAGCAACAATTAAGAAGAGCAATTTTTATTCACCCGTTGGTAAACGGGTGAACCCCATGGGGTTCACGCTCATTGAATTGCTGGTCGTTATCGCGATTATCGCAATCCTCGCCGCCATGCTGTTACCGGCACTGGGAAGAACAAAGGAAGTCTCTAAAAATGCCAGCTGCAAAAACAATCTGAAGCAGCAGGGACTTTATGACTTCCAGTATTCCGATACTTACGGCGGATATGTTATGCCGGCCCAGTGGTATCAATCGGGTCACACTTATGCAAACAACTACATTTACAAGACTTATTTCAACAAGAACGCCAAAGATACTATGGGATCAAATACCACCACTATGAAGCAGATGCCAATCTTTGTCTGCCCGACCGAAACAACCCCCTGGGGCGGTTACTCTGATTATAAATTCCAATATACCCATTACGGGCGCAATTACAATACAGGGAGTTTAAAAGACAGTGACAAGACAAGTAATCCGCCCATCAAGCAGGGACGACTCGTCAAGCCGTCTGTATTTAAGACAAACTGGGATAGCGGTCGCTTGTCTTCTTTCTCGATCCAGTATAAAACCAACGGTCAATCCGGACAGCGTCATAACGGGGGGAAAGTAGTAGATCATACAACTGCTACAAAAGATTACAGAGGCGGCTCTTCCAATATCGGCTACTATGATGGTCATGTGGATAAAATCGATAAACCGGATACGGTACTCAAAGATGGTGCCCCATCCCCCGGCAGTATCAATGAAGGTAGAAAATAATGAAATTGCGCATTGTATTCCTGGCTGCGGTGATTGCAGGAACTGTTTTCGCAGATGACTTTACCATCCCGGACACCTTGTTCCCGGTCCCCGAAAAACGCTCCTTTGATCCGGAGATCATCAAGAAAGCGGAACCGTATCTGAAAAGAACTCCGGAACAACTGGCGGCTCTTGTTCCGCAGGAATCCCCCGGTCCGGTACTGACAGAGGTCAATGCCTATATCGGTTCCGGATTGACCGGCCGTTGTCCGTTCTGCGGTTCTCCCGGACAATGGTTCAAGTATGATCCGATCAACGATCCGGACCGGATCTACTGCGCCAAGACAGGCAAGGATTTGATGTCCTTCTCCATTGACGGGGAAGACACTCTGGTGAATTATGCCGGAAAGAAATACAAACGCAAATATCATCTGACCTCCGCAATCAAATCCGGTCATATCCCGGGTAAATTGAAAGCTTATCCGGAAAATTATCTGGCGCGGGAACAGATCGATGCCATTTGCGGCGGTACATGGCGCGGCGGCATTATCTCCCACCTTGCAGATGCTTATTATGCCACCGGCGATGAAAAGTATGCAATCCGGGCAATCGCCATGTTGGAAGCATTGGCAAAGGTTCTGCCCCATTATCCCTGGCGCGGACATTTCAATGTCGAAGCCCAGCCTCTTTCTGAATTCAAAGAAAAAATCAAGAAGAACGATTCCGGTTATCACGGCTGGAACGGTCCCGCCCGTTTGGGTGCGGCTCTGACCATGTTCCGTACGCCGACAGAAGCGGTTTATGTCAATCATCTGGCACGATCTTTCATGAAACTGGAACCCTCAAAATCCTGGAACGGCAGAAAAGAATTCATCCGGAAAAATCTGTTCAAAGAAGCCAGTCTGCTTTTCTACGCATACGGCGCAAAACAATGTATGTACAATGCCATCGGGCAGTATGTTCCGGCATTGAACAGTCTCGGGATCATCCTGAAAGACCGCTACCTTTACGGCGGATTCCTCAAGATCGTGGAAGATTTCCTCTATAATGAAAACTTTTATGACGGAATCAGTACCGAAGGCAGTGTTTCTTATGCCAGTATGGTCGGCGGAATGTGGGCTATTTTACGCGACTCCGGACTAGCCGCCGATGAAGCATATCTGAAAAAAAATCCTTTCCTCAAATATGCCGGTAAAACAAAAGCAAGAATGCAGCTCCTCCGCGGCGGTCACTCCGTCCACGGCGACTATCACCCGGCACAATACATGATTACCAATCCGGAACCGAAAGAAAAAATCCCCGGGGAAGAATTCGGCGGTTACGGGTTATCCCTCCTCCGTGCCGGATCCCCTGATAAACGGATGGAACTCATTTTCCATCACGACCATATCACCGGTCATGCACATGACGACATGCTGGGGATCCAATTGTATTACCGGGGTATTCCCATGCTGGAACATTTCGGCGATACCCGTGGAACGGTTGACCTGACCAATAAGATCCCTCATGCGGAAAAATTCAAAAAACTCAATTACCCTGCCCCCATCGTCACCAGCGACACGCGCCCCCGCGGATTCAATCTGCAGGATATGACAACGTCTCTGACCAAGAATATGGTCATTGTGGATGAATACTGGGCAGAAAATGCCTGGTACGCATCCCGTCGCGGCGGACAGGGCACGAACCGGCAGGCTCCTTACGGCAGCCTCATCGCCCGTACCGGACGTGTTCCGGAAATGACGCTCCAATATGTGGATGCGGAAGCCGAAGATATGAACTCCAAATCTTATCAGGGCATCAGCGTATACCGCCGCGCTCTGGCAATGATCACCCGTCCCGACGGTACCCCTTACGTGGTGGACTTTTACCCGGTATCCGGCGGACACCGTCACTTGCTTCTTTTCCATTCCCGTGGGAAGGAAGTGGAAAGTACTTTGACAAAAAAGACACCCTACAAACACCTGGATTCCATTCCGGACAATGACACCACGGAAGTATTCAAAGCAACAGCGGCAAATATTTTCCAGCCGGGTAAAGTTCTGAATAACGTCAATCTGGGCGGTGCAGTCCGCAACAAATGGATGCACAGCTGGCTCTTTGATTATTCCGCATGGGCTCCGAAAACCACACCGCTGCCCAAAGAGTTGATGGTCGATCCCCATTATTTCACGATCCACGGTCTGCTGAACGGCGGAAATGCCAAAGCCATCCGTGCGGAAGGGCATTATCCCATCACCATCAAGGAACAGTTCAACGGAACCACTTACAGTTTCCGGTTCCAGTTTGAAAATGCAATCAAATACGCCGGACTCCGTGCGCAGAGCAGACAGATCCTCTCCGATTGCTACATTCAGTGCTATACCTCTTATTCCGACAAGGAAAAGCCGTTGATCGCCAATGTGGCAAAGATTCCCTGCGATCAAAAAGGCAATCCCTTCAAGAGTGCAGTGGAAATCACCTTCCAGGATGGATCCCGGGACATTGTCATCTGGCAGCCCGATGCCGAACAGACAAGTTGGGATGGCGAACTGTTTTCCACCGATGCCCGCTGCGCCCTCATCCGGATCAATGAGAAAGGCAAAGTCCGCTATGCTGCCATGTCCGGCGGAACCATTCTCACCTGGCGCAACCGCACGTTGATCAATGACGGCAAAGGCACACTCACCGGGCGTCTGGAACAGATTCGCGGTGATATTTCCGGTGAACCGGGCGTTTCTGCTTTTGTGTTGAACAATGCGAAAAACTGGCCGGAAGGTACTGCATTGAAAGGTCAAACCATTATCGCCGCCTATAACAACGGCTTGCGTAAAGATGCGTATACCGTTGACCGTGTGGAAAAGAAAGACGGCAAAACGGTTGTTTATCTGGAAAATGCCCCGTTCTTCATTGACGTCCGCGGCGATGTGGAAGACATTCCCAGAGGTTCACGCAGAGCAAATCAATTCAACGGGACGGGAACCAGCAAAGGTGGAACGCAGACCCGGTATCTGCTTGGCTCAAAAATCTTTTTCCCGGAATTGAAAAAGACCTATACCGTTAAAGCGATCAACTCTCAATATGCAGTATCCACACTCTGGTGGACCATTGCCGAACCTGTGAATGTAATAAAAGAAGGCATCAAGCCGGGTATGAAATTCCAGATTATTCCGGATTGGAAAAATGCCATTGTTGAACTGGTAACTACAACCGAAAAGGAGATTAAAAAATGAAAAAATTATTTACTCTTCTGACCTTGACCGGTCTGTTCACCGCAGCTCATGCGGAAGTCGTAAAGAATCCCGATGCAAACACTCTCTGGCTGGAAAACGGGAAAAACATTATTACATCCCCCAAGAATACATATAAAGATTACAACTGGTGGCTTAATAAAGTAAAACTCACACCGCATCCGCAGAAAGGTTTTGTCATTGAGGGTTCCGGCACAATCGGAGTATACGTCAGATCATCCAAAGAATATTCCTGGCTTTGTCTGGATATTGCATCCGTTGATAAGTTGGGCAAAGGCTATCATGCCTTGTCTGTTCTCCCGGCAGCCAAGACACAGAATTATGGAGTCGTCTCCCGCATTCCCCGCGGAACCTATTATCATTCTCTGGCAGCGTCTCCGGAAATGAAGGATAAAGCGACCTCAAAATTCATGCGTATGGATATCAGCAGTGCAAAAATCCATTTCAATTCCGTATCCATGGTCAAGGCTCCGCCCTGCATCCCCACGGTGGAACCTGCCACCGTCAAGAAAGGTGATACCGTAACGGTCCGCTGCAAACTGGCGAAAAAACCCCAGTATGTGGAATTAAAGTTTTATCAGGCTTACACCATGCCCAACTTGAAACCGGCGAAAGACATCAAACGCTGCGAAGCGAAAGAAGTCCCCGGCAGCAATGGTCTGGAATGGACATTCTCCTTCCCCTATCAGGGCTTTGTGGGTGCGACACGCGGCAGAGAGAAAAACGGTTTCAAGAAAGGCGAAGTTCTTCTGCAGGTCATTCTGGAAGACGAAGAAAAAGTTTCCGATCTCTTTTTCTTCCTCCCCAATACATTCCAATAATTTTTTCCCGTTATTTCCATCGACTCCGGCTTGACATTCCCGTATAGTATGGTATATTCCAACTGTCATGTCAAACCGGAGTTTTGTTGTATCATACCGGGTCTTTTTTTCATGACAAAATACCGTGAACATTATTCCAGAACCTGAAAGAAAAAATATGCTCAGAACTAAATTGGATTTGCGCAAAGCCGAAGAAGCCACTCTCGCGCCTTACGCTCATTTCGACAGCAACAATGCCGGCAGACAATATCCCGAACATACTCACCCCTTCCGTACCGATTTCCAACGGGACCGGGACCGCATTCTTCACAGTCATGCGTTCCGCCGTCTCGAATATAAAACACAGGTCTTCCTCAGCGGGTCCGGCGACCACTTGCGCAACCGGTTGACTCATACCATCGAAGTCGCCGCCATCGCCCGAACCATCGCCCGCGCGTTGGCTGTCAATGAAGATTTGACGGAAACAATTGCATTGGCTCACGACCTGGGACATCCGCCTTTCGGGCACGCCGGCGAACGGGCTATCAGTAAAGTCATGAAGGATCATGGCGGATTCGACCACAATCTTCAGGCATTGCGCGTGGTGGATGTGCTGGAAATCAAATATCCCCAATACGATGGGATCAATCTGACGCGGGACGTCCGCAGTGGTTTGCTCAAACATCCGGAACACCGTATTGAACTCGATGGTATGCCCCTTTCTCCCCGCCCCTCTCTGGAAGCCCAGATCGCAGACCTGGCGGACGACCTGACTTATTACGGACATGACGTGGATGACGGTTTGGATTCGGGTTTGATTACAGAAGATCAGCTGAAAAATATCACCATCTGGCAGGAAGCCGCAGACCAGGCAAAAGCCTACGGACTTGCCGCCAATACCGGGGAACGTTTTTCCGTCTACACGGTACGCTGTCTGATTGATAACATGGTGGGCGATGCGATCCGTTATTCCGCCTATCAGCTGGAACGGTATAATCCCCAGTCGGCGGACGAAGCGGAGCATCTCCCCTTGAATATGATTTCCTTCTCTCCGGACTATCTGAAAAAGACTTTGGAATTGAAAGAATTTCTTTATGAGAACCTGTATTTCGGCAAAGTGCTGGATAAACTCAACGGACTTTCTCTCTCCCGTATTGAATTTCTCTTTGAAACGTTCTGCAAAGATCCGTCACTCATGGGGGAAACGGCCCGTTCCCGTTTGGAAAAAGATGGTGTGGAACGCACCGTTGCCGATTACATTGCCGGAATGACCGACAACTTTGCCCTGATGGAGTATTTGCGTTTGCACCCGTAATTTTTCAAAAAAAACTCATCTTTCAGTTGATTTATTGCCATTTATGCAGTAAAGTACCTGTATTAAAACAACTATAAGGTATTATCATGACAGATCAAATCTCTCAAGTAATTTCAAATGGAGAACTTACCGCCGGTTATTGGCGGATCGTTTTCCGCGCTCCCGATATTGCCGCTGCCGCTGTACCCGGTCAATTCGTTCATGTGCAAATCCCCGGACTCAAAGACAGAATCCTCCGCAGACCGTTCAGTATCAGTTCCGTCGATAAAGAAAAAGGTACAGTCACGGTCGTCTTTAAGGTCGTCGGTCTCGGTACCGAAGAATTGACAAAGGTCGCCGCCGGTACAGAAATGCCCGTCCTCGGCCCCCTCGGTAACGGTTATACCATGCGCGATGATAAAACTCCCATCCTCGTCACCGGCGGTTACGGTTCCGCTTCCACACTCTTTCTGGCAGAATGTTCTGCAAAGAAAGGGATCGTCCTCATGGGCGCAAGAACCGAATCCGATTTGATTCTCCGCGAAGAATACAAGGCTCTCGGCTTTGATGTGCGCGTAGCGACCAATGACGGTTCCTGCGGACACAAAGGTTTCGTCACAGAATTGTTGGAACAAGCATTGAAAGATGCTCCTGATGCCGTTATTTATGCTTGCGGCCCCAAACCCATGTTGTACGCTTTGGGTAAAATGACTCTCTCCACCGATGTGGAAACACAGTTGAGTCTGGACCAGCACATGTGCTGCGGCGTCGGCGCATGTTTTGCTTGTGTGATCAAGATGAATGACCCGGAATCTCCCGATGGATTCCGTTATGCACGGACCTGTTCCGAAGGCCCGGTATTCGATGCTACGGAGGTGTATTATGAGTGATATGACCGTCAAACTCGGTTCCCTGACCTTGAAAAACCCTGTCATGACTGCCTCCGGCACTTACGGTTACGGGGAAGAATATAACAAATTTTACCCCATTTCCAAATTGGGTGCCGTCGTTGTCAAAGGCATCGCCCCCTGGCAATCTCATGGTAACGCAATGCCCCGTACAGCGGAAGTGGTTTCCGGCATGATCAATGCCATCGGTCTGCAGGGCCCCGGTATTGATAAATTCCTCTCTTCCTCTCATTACATGCCTTTCCTGCGGACAACCGGCGCAACGGTGATCGTCAACATCTGGGGACGCAAACCGGAAGATTATGCCCTTGTTGCAGAACGTCTGGAAGCAGAAAAAGACGGCATTGCCGCGCTTGAAATCAACGTTTCCTGCCCCAATGTGAAAGAAGGCGGCCTCTCTTTCGGAACCAACGTGGCATCCATGCAGAGTGTGATTCGCGCAGTCCGTGAGAAAACAACTCTGCCGTTGATCACAAAACTCAGTCCCAACGTTTCCTGTATTGCGGACTTCGCAAAAGGCGCACAGGATGCAGGTTCCGACATGATCAGTTTGATCAACACCATCCCTGCGATGGCGATCGATATCGAAACACGCCGTCCGAAACTGGCAAACGTCACCGGCGGCTTGAGCGGTCCTGCGGTGAAACCGGTCGCAATCAAACTGGTTTACGAAGCAGCCAAAGCAGTCTCCATTCCCGTGATCGGTATGGGCGGCATCATGACCGGTGCCGATGCGGTGGAATTCCTTCTGGCTGGTGCATCAGCTATCGCCGTCGGCACTGCAACCTTTGCCGATCCAGCAGCACCGATCAAAGTCTTGAATGAATTGGAAGAATGGATGGATGCCCATGGCGTCAAATCCGTATCCGAATTGATCGGACAGGTGCAGATATGAGTTTCCCCATTGAAGAAAAACTGGTGATCGGTGTAGCATCAAGCGCGTTATTCCAACTGGATGAAGCGGACGAAATCTTCCGCAGAGACGGCATTGCAGCCTACCGTACTTATCAGCGGGAACATCAGAAAGATGTTCTGCGCAAAGGTATTGCATTCCCGTTCATCCGGCGTTTCCTCAAGTTTAACGAACTCTTCCCCGATGCAAAACCGGTTGAAGTCGTTCTGCTCAGTCATAACGATCCGGATACCGGGGCACGGGTATTTCATTCCATCCGCCATTATGGATTGGAAATCACACGCGCCGCCTTTACCACCGGCGTTTCCCCTTACGCATTCATCCCCGCTTACAACGTCTCCCTTTTCCTCTCGGCGAACGGCGATGACGTCAAAGCCGCCAGTGCGGAAGGTTTCGCCGCTGGTCAGGTACTGGACAGTGCCGCCGAAGATAATGCCGAAGATAATGAACTGCGTATTGCATTCGACTTTGACGGTGTGATTGCCGATGACAGTGCAGAACTGGTCTATCAAGTCGGCGGTATTCAGAAATTTTATGAAGCAGAACAGACGAAAGCTGCCATTCCGTTGCCCGCAGGTCCCCTTGCCGGATTGCTCGCAAAACTGGCAAAACTCCGCGAACTGGAAGATGAACGGGAAGCTTCTGACCGGAATTACAAACGTTTCCTCCGGACTTCTATCGTAACAGCCCGCAGTGCCCCGGCGGATGCCCGTATTGTGGCAACACTGCGCAGTTGGAATATTATTGTAGATCAGACATTTCTGCTGGGCGGAATGGATAAGGGTCGTGTTCTTTCCATTCTCAAGCCTCATATTTTCTTTGATGATCAGCGTCACCCCCACCTGGATGCATCGTCCGCATATACTCCGTCGGTCCATGTTCCCTTTGGCGCATTGAATTCCTGAGGAGTCTGGAACGATGTCAGAAAAACCCCCCGTTGCATTCGCCGCCTGTTCGGATTACGCCGATGTCCGGTCTGCGATTGATCAGGTTCTGGCTCCCCAGCTGGCAATGCGCGGCCCGGTTACCGGTAAAAGTATTATGCTGAAACCGAATCTGCTTGCCTGGCGCAAACAGCAGGATCCGGCATGTGTTCACCCGCGTTTTCTGGTTGAAACGGCAAAAGCATTTCTGGATGCCGGAGCGGCAAAAGTCGCAATTCTGGAAAATCCGGCAATCCAGTCCGTCCCTTCCATCCTCCACACAATGGGGATTGATGATGAACTGCGCAAGCTCAATGTGCCCTTTGCCAGCCTGAAAGATTTTGCCCCCATGAATCCGCCGGAAAACGTCCGGTTCAAAAATCTGGAATTGGCATCCGAATATCTCGGTTTCGACCACGTGGTCAATATCGCAAAGGCAAAGACACACGGCATGATGACTCTGACTTTATGCGTCAAAAATCTTTTCGGACTCGTCAACGGCAGTGCCAGACTCGGCTGGCATCTCTCCGTCGGCAGAGATTTTCATCAATTCGCAGATATGCTGCTGGATATTTACCTGACCGTGAAGCCGGACTTCAATCTTCTTGACGGCGTCATTGCCATGGAAGGCAACGGACCCGGCAGCGGCACACCGATCAATTGTAACTTTGTCGCAGGTGCAACGGATTCATTGGCATTGGATTCTGCGGTTGCTCCGCTGCTTGGAGTGCCCGATCTTCTTCTGCTGCAATGTGCAAAAGAACGGAACATCATTTCGGACTTTGAAATTACAACCGATGTCCCGCAGATCCCGTTTCTGAAATTGCCGGATCCCCCCATTCTTGCTTTGGAATGGGGATTGCGCCTGCCGCCCTTCTGCCGGAATTTTATGCGCAATCACTTACTGGCACGCCCCCTGCTCGATCCGAAAAAATGTGTCGGCTGCGGACTTTGTGCCCGGATGTGTCCGCCGAAAGCCATTACCATGGTCGATAAAAAACCTCAATTCTCTACGGAGCAATGTATCCGCTGTTTCTGCTGTCAGGAACATTGCCCCAAGGGTGCCATCACGCCGAAACAATCCAAAGCGATGGCATTGGTGCGCGCCGGTGAAATGTTTACACGCAGACTTTTCAGAAAGAAGTGAAATATGAACGGAACATCATCAATACCTCTGCTGCTTCACACCTGCTGCGGACCATGTGCAAGCGGGAGTCTGCCCCGGCTTTCTGACCGGGAAACGGTATTGTATTTTTCCAATTCCAATCTTTCCTCCAAATCAGAATATGAAAAACGTCTGGCAGCGGCGGAAAAACTGGCACAGGCTTATCAGATTGAATTGCTTGCCGATCCTTACGATCACGACGCCTGGCTGGCGCACATTCATCAACTGGAAAATGCAGAAACTTACCCGGAAAAAGGCTTGCGCTGCCGGTATTGTTTTGAATTTTCTCTCACCCGGACGGCACAGAAAGCGGAAGAATTGGGAATGAATTTTGCAACATCCCTGACCGTCAGTCCTCATAAAAACTCAAAGCTGATTTTTGAAATCGGGAGTCGATTCTCCCATTTCGAGCCTTGGGACTTCAAAAAACAAAACGGCTTTATGCTTTCCACAGAAGAAAGCAAACGTCTTGAACTTTACCGACAGAATTATTGCGGATGCGAATTTTCCATCCGCAAAGAACAAGGAGCAAAGGAAGTATGACTGCACCTTATGAATTCAATGGACAACAATATGCTGTAATCGGGGATCCCATCGGTCACTCGCTTTCCCCCTTAATGCACAATGCCGCGTTTCAGGCATTGGGAATTGATGCAAGATATATTGCCGTCCATGTCGTAAAAGACGATCTCCCGGCATTTGTGGAATCGGCAAAGAAACACCTCGCAGGATTCAATATCACCGTCCCGCACAAAAATAATATCATCCCGTTTTTGAGCCATATTACGGAACACGCACAGCTGGCGGAAAGCGTCAACACCGTCGTGATCAAAGATGGCGAACTCCACGGCACGTCAACCGATGGATACGGCTTTGAACAGGCTGTATTGGAAACAGGCGGACCCGCATTGAAGGGTGCCGACATCTGTTTTCTCGGCTGTGGCGGCGTTGTTCCGGCGTTAGCATTCCATGCCGCATTCGCAGGGGCGAAATCGATCCGGATCATCAACCGGACCGTTGAAAAAGCCCAGGCGTTATGCGAAAAATTGCAGAACCGATTCCCCAATCTCCCCTACATGTGCGGCGACAGTTCCCGGACAGCTCCGTTGATGGATGGCGTCACACTCATCGCCCAGTGTACCAGTCTGGGACTGAAGGAAACGGACCCTGCCCCCATTGATCCGGCACTGATTCCGCAGAACGCATTTCTTTTCGATACGATTTACAAAAAAACAAAACTTCTTTCCTATGCGGAAGAACATCATATTCCTCATGCGGGCGGCGCTTCCATGCTGCTCCATCAGGGCGCAAAAGCGTTTGAAATCTGGACGGGCAGACAACCGCCGCTGGATGTCATGCGTGATGCTTTGAACAATCATTAAAAAACAACAAAATATAAGGAGAAAATAAACATGTCAAGACCAGTCACCATTTTCACCGCACAGTTCAGCGATATGCCCTTTGAAGATTTCTGCCGTTTCGCCGGCGAATGCGGTTATGACGGAATCGAGCTCTCAACCGGGGGCGGATACCTGGATGTGGAAAAAGCAGCAAAGGATCCCGCTTATTGCGACGGCATCCGCAAAATGCTTGCAAAATACAACCTCAATCTCTGGGCAATCAGTAACCATTGCACCGGTCAGCTCGTTTGCGACCCCAATAACGACGCCCGTTCCGATGCATTCGCACCCGCAGAATGTGCAGGCAATGCAGAAGCCAAACGTGCTTGGGCTGTTCAGAACATGAAAGATACCGCTCTTGCAGCGAAAAACCTCGGCGTCGATGTCGTGACCTGCTTTACCGGTTCCTCTATCTGGCATCTGCTCTACAGTTTCCCCCCGGTCACCCCGGAAACGATTGAAGGCGGCTTCCGTTACTTTGCCGATCAGTTCAACCCCATCTTTGATGAATTCGGCAAACACGGCATCAAATTTGCATTGGAAGTCCACCCCACAGAAATTGCATTCGACCTGTACACCGCAGAACGTGCTCTTGCCGCTGTCGGTCACAGAAAAGAATTCGGCTTCAACTTCGACCCCAGTCACCTCTTCTGGCAGGGCGTTGATCCGGTGAAATTCATCCAGGCTTTCCCCGACCGCATCTATCACTGCCACGTCAAAGACGCTGCAATCACTCTCGACGGCAGAAGCGGGATCCTTGCGTCCCACATCGACTTCGGCGACGGCAGACGTGGTTGGGACTTCCGCAGTCCGGGTCATGGTCAGGTCGACTTCGAAGCCATCATCCGCGAATTGAACCGCATCGGCTATACCGGTCCTCTTTCCGTGGAATGGGAAGATTGCGGCATGGATCGTTTGTACGGAGCAAAGGATGCGTTGGAATTCACACGCAAGATCAATTTCTCGCCCTCCACACTGCAGTTTGACGACGTATTCAAGAAATAATAATGACAGACACAGCGCCGGAATCCTCTCAGCCGCGGAAACGCAGCAGCAGACAGCAGAAGACTGCACTGGAAACAGCCGCAGGAATTCTTGCTGCCCGCCCGTGTTCCAAACTGGAACTCCGGCGCAAGCTCTATAAAAAAGAAAAATTTGAACCCCGGGAGATTGAACAGGCAGTCAAAAAGCTCGAAGAATTGGGATTTCTTTCTGACTTGCGGTTCTGCGAAGATGTTGTGACCGTCCTCCGTTCACGCGGTTACGGTCCCGTCCGGATCCGCTCCCGGTTGTTCACAAAAGGTATTCCGAAAGAGATTATCGAACAGGTCATGGAATCGCCGGAAAGCGGTTTCAATCCCGTTGATCTCACGGCTGACGCTGTGGCTTTGTTTGAAAAAAATCAAAGCCGTTTCATCCGGGAAGCCGATCCGAAAAAACGTTATGCAAAAGCGTTCCGGTTCCTGATTTCCCGCGGGTTCACCCCCGATGTGGTTTATAGCGTCATGAAGCAGAAAAAAAATCTCTTCGGAACAAATCCAGGGTATCAGGATGATTTCTAAACTTTGCCGATTTGCCACACTCTTTCTTCTTCTCTGCATGTTCCTCTGTGCCTGCAATAAAAACCAACAGAAACAGGAACAATGCCACGTGGTCATGAGCCTCGGCAGCAGAATCACGTCTCTCGACCCTGCACTGGCTGCCGACACCACAAGTCAGGCTGTCGTCTGTGCGTTTTATGACACCCTGCTCCAATACCGTTATACGCCCGGCGGATATCAACTGGAGCCCTCCATGCTCCGGGAAATGCCAACCCTCTCCGCCGACCTGAAAACTTACACCTGTAAATTGCGGACCGATCTTTATTTCGCCGATGGACCTCATTTCAAAAACAAAGACAAAAGCGCAAGAAAAATCACCGCCGGACATGTGGTGTATTCCCTCCTCCGTCTCGCCGATTCCCGCTTGCGTTCCCCCGGGTTCTGGGTCATCCGCGATCATATCCGCGGACTGGCTGAGTTCCGGGAATTGACCAGAAAAGCTGCGCCCGGCGATGATACTCCCTACAAAGCAAAACATCCCGGCTTTACCATATTGGATGAACATACGTTCCAGATTCATCTCAACAGTCCCAATCCCAGATTCCATTATGCACTCGCCCTGCCCTATTGCGCAATCGTCTCTCCCGATGCCGTCAAATATTACGGCAACGATTTCGCATCCCATCCATCCGGCAGCGGACCGTTCATCATGGAAGAATGGCAGCCCGATTATGTCATGTCCATGCGCCGCAATCCTGATTATCGGCATGAAACTTATCCTCACGCCGAATCTCCCGCAGACCGGCTGAAACCTTTACCGTTTGCCGACCGCATCACATGCTATCTTGTCAAACAGCCCGTCTCCTCCTGGCTCATGTTCCTGCAGGGGGAATTGGATTATTATGCTCTTGATGCCGATCATTTTGAATCCGTCGTGCGGGATGACCGGACTCTTGCCCCGGCGTTGAAAGAGCGCGGCATCCGTTTGAAACTGGCACCCGAACTCCAAACCAATTATATAGGATTCAATTTTGCCGATCCTGTTCTGGGCAACAACCTTTATCTCCGGAAAGCTATTACTCTGGCATTCGATAAAAAGATGCGCGTCACTCATTCCGCCGGACGCTTCACCCCCGCATACGGTCCGGTTCCCCCGGGCGTCCCCGGTGCGTTGAATGCGCCGGATGCCTCTCATGAATCCCCCAATCTTACATTGGCAAAAGAATATATGGTCAAAGCCGGATACCCCAACGGAATCGACCCCAAAACGCAGAGACCTCTGGAATTGACTTTTGACCAGACCGGCAGCGATACCTTCTACCGTCAGACTGCCGAATTGTTTGCCAATGATTTGCGGAATATCGGGATCAAGCTCAAACCGGAATTCAATACCCGC
>JAZUCU010000057.1:0-50814 GCA_045639325.1 Victivallales bacterium | reverse complement strand
GCACCATTATGTAGGTTCTACACAAGATCTTCAATCCCGTCTTGCCAAACACAATGCCGGAGAAGTCCCGCATACTTCAAAATTCAAGCCGTGGCGTATCCAAACAGCTATCGCATTTGACAACAAGGAAAAAGCTGTTGCTTTCGAGGATTATCTGAAAACTGGTTCAGGCAGAGAATTTTCCAAGAGACATTTTTGAGCTTTCCGTTGCTATCGTCCATCCGACCCGCTTGAAATGAGCCCAAACCTCTAAAATCGCCAGTGTTCAAAATTCTGACATCATATAAATGATTAATCGTTAAAAATCATAATGTAGAGTTTCAGAGATTTCTATGGTAGAGTATGCAGCTTGACCCGTTGATGAAATTGGAGTGTCAGGAAATATTTCAAAATTTTGCGGCTTATAGCCATCAACGCGGATAAAAAAATCCCCGCTTTTGCATTTCATCCATGCAGAAGCGGGGATTGATTATTGTCAGATTTTATGCTTCTTTGTATACAATGGCGCGCACACCCCAGGCTTTACGGTATTGTAACGGAGTGAAGCCTTCACAGACTTTCAACATCAATACATTATAGCCTTTCCGGACTTGTGCACGGAAACAGACCGGTGCCATAAATTCACCATCAAACGGCGGTTCGATCGTATACAGCTTTTCGCCGTTTACGAAACATTCCGCACCATCGCTGGCGGAGACCGCAAAGACAGCGTCCCCGGCTTCATCCGCCCAAACCCGGAACAGAACGTAGGAAAGGACATTTTTCAGCGGACCGTAATGATGAATCAAGTCGTAATAACTGCTGTGATCCATTTGCATTTCCTGGCAGAGCGGCAGCAATTCGGCTTCCGAAAGATCTTCCGGCAGATAACGCTGTTCACTCAACGGTTTCCGGAAATCATACGGATATGGTTCAGAGCAAAGCACCTGGAACACAGGGAGAACTTTCCGTTCCTGAAGATCCGGGAATGCCGTCATACGCAATTGGGTTGCAGCATAGGGGACCAGTTCCAATTCCACCGGGTCGCCGATAATCTGGCTGAACATGGGGATTTCCGGCGTATAACGGCCCGATTCCAAGGCATCGAATCCGCTTGCCGGATATGCCTGTACTTTCAACACCATATTGGCTCCGGAGCCTTCCACTTTTGCCGGAGTCCCGGGCTTGATGCCGTAATTCCATTTGCCGGTGGGATACAGATTCACTGCAGAAAGGAATGTTTCTTTTTCCCGTTCCGTCCGGTAAGAAACCGGATAACTGAAGACCAGCGGACCATACTCATACCAGCTCCAGTAACGTTCCTGTTTCTGCACCGCTTCCATGGGAAGAGTCAGCACAACCGTATCGCCATCCTGAAGAGCGGGAAGTTTGACAAATGTTCCGCTTTCCAACGTACCATGATAGCTTGCGCCATTGATTGTCACCTGCGGAGCTTTGCACCAGGCAGGAATGCGCACAGTCAACGGCAAGGCAGCGGCTGTTTTGATGCGGAATGTAATGGTATCGCTGTAAGGATATTCCGTAACTTCTTCGATCTGATAGCTCTTGCCGTTATATTCGCCGGTAAGGACGGTGGGACCGAACAGAACAGCCGCTGGCGCGCCTTCGGGATCGGTCATCCATTGACGCAGCACAAAGTTCGGCAATACCCGGTGTACGTTGCCCGGACAGCACTGTGCGCTGTGAGTGGGGCTGTACTGACGGAATCCCGATGCCCCGCGGAAGAAGAAGGAATGATTGGAATAATCCGCCGCAATCACCTGATTGGGGGATGACATATATTGCAATGCCGTAAAGTCCGGTAGAACTGAGCCCGGCAAGGCATTGTAAATAATCTTTTCGATCCGGTCTGCATATTCCGCTTTTCCTGTCGCCATGAGGAAATACCCCAGCGACCATGTAAAGTCGGTAATCACGCAGGTTTCGTAGCCCTGCAACGGGTCACGACCGGCAAAGTCTTCATTACAGCTGGGCAGGCCGGGGATCTGCTCATGACGTTCCAGGACTTCCTGCAAGCCTTTTTCTGCACCGCGCAGCCATTCTTCATCGCCGGTGTACAAGTACAACAGGACGGGCAATTTTACGGATTCACAGAAAGAAACGCCGTGAATCACATAGTTATGACCGCCGGTGATTTTGCTCCAATGCAGTTCAAATTCATCATCCGTGCGGACGGTATTGCGTCGATCGTGGAGCTGATAGGCTTCCACCGCTTTGAGCATGAGAGAGACATCACCGGTCCATTCATACGTCTTAAGCAAGCCTTCCAGATTGTTGATATGACGGAAGCCCAATGCCAGTTTTTCCGGTGTGATGGAAGTAAAATGACGCAGCATTGCCTCTTTCACTTTCTTGTCACCGGTCATTTCATACCATGCCTGAATCGCACGGAAGAAAACCGCCATCGGCCATTCCGACGGCGATTCGTTGTAACAATGTCCCAGCGTGCCGTCTTCTGCCGGATGTGCCAGCATGTAATTCAAGTTTTTCCGGAACAGTTCGATTTTATCCCGATCTTCCAGAAGAATCCCCAGGCGAAGTAAACCATCGAGCAAGTAGGCACTCTGTTCATAAGGCCACCAGGCTTCCTGCATCGGAGTTTCGCCGGATTGGTCGTGACAAATCACCGATGCCAATTCAATTCTGCCGACACCGCCATTCCACATGGGCGTGTCAAAAGGATATCCCTGTTCCGCATAATGAGAACCGATTCCATTATTCTGACGTCCAAGCATTTCGGCAAGGTGTCCGGCGGGCTTGATACAACCCGGTGCCACTTCATGAAATTTACCGTAATAGGTCATACCGGTCATCCCTTCTTATTCACAACGGGGAAAATATTTTCCGGGTAGTCAGTCAGGATACCATCAATTCCGCAATCGACGAACCGCTGTGCATCTTCCGGCAGGTTGGCATAATAAACGTTGGAGAAGATGCCGAGTTTCCGGCTGGCTTCGCAATACTGCGGCGTAATATCAAACCAGCGGGGCTGGGCAATGAAACTGCCGAAGTCGTGGAAATCATGAAGCAACGCAATGGTGGTACGAACCGTTTCGCCCGGCCGTTCCAGAATACACAAGTCAATGTTCGGATCGATGGCACGGACGTTGTGACCATCGGCGAAGCGTCCCAGGGTAAAGTAGCCTTTGCCGTACATGTTCATATCTTTGAACATACCGCAAAGAATATCCAACGCTTTGGGATCCGTTTCGTATACCTGAATATTCATAAAAATCTTGTTGCCATATTCTTCCAGAACCGTATCCAAACGGGTGATGGGGCAGGATTCGTATTCCGGAGTTTTCCGTTTTCTGCCGGAACAGTCAATGAAATACTCGTAATAACTGAAATTGACCTTTGTCAATTCCTCATAGGTATAATCATAAAAACTGCCGGTGCCGTCGGAATTGCGGTCCAGCGTACTGTCGTGCTGCAGGACGGGGACACCATCCTTTGTTATGCGCACGTCGAACTCCACAAAATCGCAACCGGCTTCGTAAGCCGCCTTGACTCCCATGAGGGAGTTTTCCGGATAACGGCCGATATAGGTTCCGTGTGCGGTAACAGGGATTTTCCCTGAAGCAAATAAATCATGAAAATTGGAAAATTCAACTTTGTCTTTCATTTTGATTTCCTGATCAGTAACTTGTATTTTTGGGACTGCCGCTGGTGGGATAATAACACCAGATTTCGCGGTATTCACCGGAGTAAATGGGAATCTGTGCTCTGTAGTGAGGACGGAAACTCAAGTCAACAAACAACATATTGGACTTGTTCCCATGCCAGAACTGAAAACGGCTGTGATTGTAACTGATGGTGCAATCGACCCAGAACAGACGGTTCGGTTTCTTTACCGTTGAAGGCTTGAAAAAGCTCTCGTTTCCGTCATGCTTCCAATCCCATTGTCCGCGTGCATACGTCTTTGCCAGATATCCGTTGACCGCATAAGAACCATCCGACATCTTAGCATAATCGCCACCCATGCCGGTAACAGTTCTTTTTGCCGTGGGACAGCGCAGTTCTTTCACGTAATTGATCAAACTCGGTCCCGCATAATATCCGGAGTTTTTCCAGAAAAGATAAAACCATTGTTTGCCGGCTGTTCCGTCAATCTTCGGATACGGTCCCCCCACGGACCACTCGTTGAACGTATTGGCATAAGACATGAATGTATATCCGATTTGCTTGTGCATATTGGCACAATGAGTATTATTTGCGGCATCTTTTGCCTTACCCAATGCCGGAAGAAGCATTGCAGCAAGTATGGCAATAATGGCAATAACTACCAGCAATTCGATCAACGTAAAGTTTGATTTTGCTCTGGACATGGTCAAGCACCCTTTCTTGTAATATAGCTAATTACTTCTGTTTCTTATCGTTGTAGTGATGATACTCCAGATCGGCTTCCGGAGTAATCACAACATCATCCACATCCAGCACGCCGCCATTGTTGATGAATGCGACGGCAAATACTTCATTGGCGTGTTCTTTCCGGAACGTGATGGAATAGGTCTTCCAATCTTTTTCCAGTTTCTGACCGGCAATGACAGTACGTGCGCCAAGACCTTTGAGCAGTTTGCGGTTGCCATCGGTCAGATAACGATAGAGCTGCAGCTTCAATTTGTCACCTTTGGCGCGGAATGTCACACGGTAGTTTTTCTTTTTGCCATGATGAATCTGATACATGGCACCGCTGGTCAGACGGAGATAATAGTTATCTTTGGAGCCGGGATGCTGAACCATTTCGACTTTCGCATTGGGGTGATTGAAATGCCAGTAACGGGGAATGGTGTCATTGACTGCGCCCTGTCCTTTTTTCGCAAACAATTTGACCTGAACCGCATTGAGTTTCTGCAATTCATTGAAATTGCCGTTGTAGAAGAACGGTTTTTCTTCCGCACCAATCCGCATCTGACGGAAAGATGTGTAATCACGATGTGTCACACCGCCGAGGACGTAGAAGGACATGTCGCCCTGTGTGGCAGCGTATTCATCCTTGATCGCACGGTCGCGGGTAAAATGAACTTTCCACATATCACCCTTGTTCATTTTCACCAGTTTGCTGATGGGAACACGCATTTCCACCACGTAACGGTCGGCATGAATTTTGGTTTTAACTTCCACATCCAGATTGTAGTCCAGATTGGTTCCGGGCTGCAATGCATCAAAGACGTCGCCTTTCGGGCCGACTGCCATCTGATAATATACGTTTTCTGCACTGGGCGGGTAGATGAATACTTCCACACAGTCGCCGGACCAGACTTTGGAGTCACGGCCGGTTGTGCCATGGAGCATTTTCGGTTTGGGTTCTTTTGCTGTGATCAGGAAGTACAGGTTATCCTTATCCGAAAGAATACGGACGGATGTTTTGAGTGCATCGGGTGCGGGTTTGCCTTTCCGGCTGCCCAGCATTTCGGTAAAGTTTTCTGCAACACATGCGTTGCGCCATGCAGCGTCATTGCCGTTACCGTCGATGACGATTTTGCCTTTGAATTCGGGAGAGCTCAAGGGTTTGTTTTCTGCGCTGTGGAGTTTTTCATAGGGAGCGATCCACCATCTCTTGAGCCAGCGACGGTCTTCGCTGATACGGAATTTCAGAATTTTATCATTGCCGGCAAGTTTTTCTGCTTCATCAAGATATTTCAGCAGAGTATCTTTCGCATCCGGAGGATTCAGCAATTCAACCGCACGGGGATTGCCGCGGGGATAGCCCATGCAGGCAGTCGCAGTACGCCAGAGTTGACGGCGGTAATCATGATATTTTTTCATGACCGGATAGGCTTTGCCGTAATAGAGACTTTCCGCTTCTGCCAGGAGTTTCTTGTAATCCAGATCCGGATCCCACAGGAGTTTACCGGTGATATACAGCATCTGCCAGTTGGAGGGATAAAGATCCGGGCGGTCGCCTTCTTTGCCTTTGACAAACTTGCTGTCTTCAAAGTAAGCCTGTTCCTTCCAGCCGGTGATATTGTTTTTCTTGTACAGTTTCAGAGTATGATCGATGGTTTCTTCAATACAGGTATAATAACCATGTGAACAATAGAAATATTCGTATGTATAGAAGACAGTCGGGTGGAATTTACGCCATTCCATCATCAACTTGTAAAGTTTGGCATTGATCACACATTCGGGATCATCAAAACGGTGTCCCCAGCAACGGCCGTGGGTGGTAAACTGCAATTTCAAACGGGGATCGACTTTGATGCCATGAGGAATCTGACGGTAGGCTGAATATGCCCAGGTACGCAAATCAGCATTGGGATTTTTTTCAAAAACCAGTTTTGCAACCGCATTCACGGCCATGTAGAAACGGGTGGAAACTTCGTTGAAATCCGCGCGTTTGTCATTGTTGTCATAGGCTTTGCAACCTGCACATTCACACCAGCCGATGGGGGTATCCACCATGCCGAATGTGAACTGACCGGAATTATTATTGTCTTTGATGCTCTTGAGAATGGAGTCGGCAATAATACGCTGGACAGTCGGATTGGAAATACAAATCTGATGCCCCTTTACACGTTTGCCATTCACCAATGCAAAATATTCCGGATGCTCTGCAAATGCTTTATCGTATTTGCCTTTATAACGGAACGGATCGGAGAATGCACCGTGCGTGCCGCCCAGTGTCTGATCCCGCACCGGGATACGCGGACGGTAGAAATCATACCGCATTTTATCCAATTTGGATTTCGGATTCAAAGAATACCAGCGATCATAGGGAACCGGGGTCTGATAACCGTTACGGTTCGCCCAGACTTTGCTGTTGACCGGGATCACATTACCATAAGAGCCGCACTGGTCAAGAGCACGTTTGAAGAAGTAAGGAGCACGGTATTTCACATAATCCGCAATCACGATATCTTTTTTGGAAGGAACATATTCGCCGGAATCAAACTTGTTGGCAACCTTCAGCCAGCGGATGCCGAGTTTATCTTCCATAAAGTGATATGTACCATACAAATCAGCAACTTCGTTTTTGCCGATGATGTACATGTTTTTGCCGCGGACAAGGAACGCACAGGCTTCGGTGGATTCCATGGCTTTGAGTTTCTTTACCAAATCCGCAGGGATATCTTTCACCGTATCCAAGGTACCGATGTAGATTTTATAGGCTGCATCGGACTTGTCGGTTTTAACAGCCAGTTTTTTGCCGGACATCTTCCCAACGTAATCGGAAAGTTCTTTCGCAGCAAGGTGACTACTGGGATCCGCGTTTTTACCCAGCACGATATCTGCCGTTGTATTCCCCTTGACGAGGTCGAATGCAGACAGGGAAACTGCGGAACAGAATGCCGCAGTTACAGCCAGATTTGAAATAAGTTTTTTCATTTTAATACCTTCTATTTTATTTATGATTCATCACTGATAATAGGCAGCGTTGCACTTGACGTTGACCGACATATTGTATTCGCAATAGTAGTCAATCAAACCGGCGGCAAGCTGTGTTTTAGTTGCAGCAACCGCATGACCATCCGCAAACGCACTGTTAACAGCACCTCTCTTGTGTGCAGCATAGGGCACGGCACCATCCGGATTAGCACGGTTGATATTGAAATAATACCACTGCTGACGGGTCGTTGCGTTATCAATGGTATCTGCAAACATCAGAGACAATGAGGGACTCAGACGACGGGGTGTTTTTCCGCTGTTGACGACCACGACCAGAATTTTCGGGTCAGAAATTTTGTAACCGGACATGGAGGTATGATTACGCACGCCGTACGTTTTGTCATGATTCCACGTAAGGGGATTTGTACTGCCTTTATAGGGCAGAATACTGGGGCAAATCAAACTGTTGCCACGTGTGATATACTTGTATTCAGCCAACATATCTGTCCAGCGGGTACTGCCGGTTTCACCGGCTTTGGTGAACGTGGAAGGCGGCAGATAGCCATTGGTATCATTGGCATACATGGTACCGGCAAGCATGACCTGTTTCAAGTTGGAAAGGCAGTTGGAAGTTTTTGACGTTTCCTTGACTTTACTCAATGCAGGCAAAAGCATGGCAGCAAGAATTGCGATGATCGCAATCACTACCAGCAATTCAATCAGTGTGAATTTGTTAACGGCAATTTTTTTCATGGTTCCATCCCCTTCAATTATTTTGCGTTGTATTCTACAAAGATACCTTTTCCGCGCTTACCGTAAGATTCGATCGGGATGATTTCCAGCTGATAACGTTTGCCAGCTTCAAACTGGAAGGTCGCAGCAGGAATTTCAACATCATAACGTTTTTTCATTTTTTCGATGCCCAGGAAGAAGTCAGAGCAGAACAGCAATTCTTTTTTCACCGGAACTGCCTGCCATGCTTTGCCATCCCACTGAGAAATGTGCAAGGCATAAGAATGAACAAAGTCATCATGTTTCGCCGCATCAAACACCAGTTTCACACCGCCCTTGACGGGAACCGCTTCCCCGGCAGCTTTCGCAGGAAATTCAGGAGCTTTCCGATTCAGACCGGCGCGGGCTTTGGTGTATTTGTAGGTGGCAGGATCAAGCGGAAGAGAAATGATCCAGGGACGGTTCGGTTTGATTTCACGCTTCGCAGAAACATCAAAACGGCGGACCTTGATTTCTTTATCGTTCACGGTCATGTACAGAAAACAACGGGCTTTGCCGTAACCGGATGACATCGCTTTTTTACGGTTGAAAAATGCAGGCTCCAGTTCGGTCCAGGATGTTGTACCAGTCTGGAAGGCTGTATATTTGTTCTGGTAGATACTTTTATCATCCGCAATCGGCCAATGAGAATGACCGGAGATATAGACGATTTTGGAAAACGGTTTGAGAATTTCAGTAACTGCGCCTTTGCCGTACACAGAACCATATACCGTATTGTATGCGGGGAAATGGCTGAACACAAACACCGGTTTATTGCCGGATTCCTTGATTGCGCCGCTGATCATCTTCTGGAACCGGGGAAAATGTTCTTTTGTATACTGTTCACCGTTTGTACTTGTGGGATTGAAAGCAACAAATTTATAGCCTTTGACCGTGCGAACATAATCCAATTCTTTCATTTTGAACGCATCCATGAATACTTTGAGTTTTTCTTCACGGGTCACATATTTTTTGTTGCGGAAGTCATGATTTCCCATAACCATGAGCAATTCCGGTTTCTGATCCGCAAAAACTTCGTTGTAGGTCTTCATGAAAAACTCGTACACTTCCGGCTGACCGCCAGAGGCAACGTCACCGGTCATCATAACGGCATCCACACCCAGATTTTTCATGGATGTGAAAATATCCTTCAGCAGCGATGCGCTTGCACTTCTTGAAGGATTGCTGATCTGCCAATCCCCGAAAATACCGACACGCAATTCTTCTGCTGCCTGAATTGATAATTGACAGACGAATGCAGCAACAATGGCTGCAATCCAACGGACACTGGCTAGTTTCATTTTAGTGACTCCTGTTTATATTGATTTTTGTAATACATTGCACTTTATGTTTCAGGCAAAAATAGACAGCCTAATATAATTATAACGGTTTTTCATCAAAAAGCAACCGGTTCCATGTTTGCATTTTGTGATTTTTGTTATCATTTTGTAAGATAGAAGAAAATTATGAAACTACGTGTTTCTTCCGGAATTCCTCCGGTGACATTTTATAAATCCGGCTGAAACTGCGGAAAAAACTGGAATAGGAGCCGTAATGACACATTTGTGCAATTTCCTTACAGCTCAGGTTGGATTTCATCAACAGAAACATGGCTTGCGATATCCGTTGTTCCGCTCGGTAATCACGGAGTGTGCGTCCCGTTTCCGCATGAAATTTTTTCGAAAGATGTTCCCGGGATATGCCGATTTTCTTGGCAAGATTGGAAGTGGATAACGCTTCCCCGAAAGATTGGCTGAATTCATTCTGAATATCCACCACCAAACGGTTTTCGCCATGCTGCCCCTTCTGCTGTTGACTGTCACACAACAAATGCAGAAAATGGAAAAAGCGTTCCGCACCTTCCAACGGCGAATAAAATAAATTGCGTCCACTCCATTGACGGTATGCCAGCAATTCCTCTTCCAGCACACTGTTCTGCCCAACCTGGAAGAAATAGCCGTATAACCGGTTCACGTCTTCAATGACTCTGGAACTTTCCTTTCCCATGAAGTTGATCCACACAAAACGCCATTCTTCGGTTCCATCCTGCGGATAATAATAGGATACGGCAGGGTCGCAGTCACGATACAGGAATGCAGTCCCCGGCACACAGGAATAAGTGACTCCGTTTACGGATAATACGCCTCTGCCCGCGAGGGTGAGAGTAATCTGCCCGCCGACTTCGCTTGGAATTTTTTCCGGCGAATATTGGGGCATGCGATAGCCTTTTTTCTCCACTTCTTCCACGACCATATTGGGATACGGCATGGAACTGACGATTTGCATCCGCGAAAAATAAACACTCCACAAACGTACTTTATCAATATCGATCATAAATCAGCTGTGTCCTGTATTTTGCCTGCATATCATTCTGACCCATTATCAAAACGGTGCATGCGCTACCTACTATATCACAAAAAATTTATTTTACAAGCTAAATATTGTCTCATTTTGTCATGGAAACAAGTCGGAACAAAAAAATCCGCAGGAGTGATAAACTTCTGCGGATCTCATTTTAAAACAAATGGTGCACTCGACAGGATTCGAACCTACGACCTATTGCTCCGGAGGCAATCGCTCTATCCAGCTGAGCTACGAGTGCATATAATCAATATACACCATTCTTTCAAAAATGCAAATGGCAAAAATAAAAAATTAGGAAATATTAGATACTGAGAGGTACGGAGGAGTACGGAGATATACGGAGATATACGGAGATATACGGAGGGTGGCTGGAAAATAAAAGAGGTTTTCTGTGTTTGCAAAAAATAACATCGCTCTTATTCCTTGTCCTCCCCAGCCTTGGCGAAGGAGGATCCGTACCTTTCCGTAAAAATAACTTCCTGCCCACATCATGAATGTTTTTTCATATTTTCTGTACAAAATGTATATCAGGTGATATAGTATATCCAATCACTGAAATACTTTTTGAAAAGGTAAAATACGGACTTTAAAAAGAGTAAACATTGAAAAGCATTATGGCAATAATTATATTAAATACGGAAAGGACCGGTTTATATGGAAAAGTTTCAATACAGAATCATTGCAGATAAAATTCTGACGGATATCAAGCGGGAAATCCTGCTGCCGGGGATGAATGTACCATCCTCACGGGATTTGAGCCGACAGTATAATGTCAGTCAGATCACTGCAATCTATGCACTGAATTTTCTAGCAAAGCGGGGTATATTGCTCCATAAGCCGGGGAAAAATTATGTCGTCTCCCGGAAACTGGAAAGTTCCCGCGATAAATATCAATTCCTGACTTTACTCTTCCGGCAGCTTACAACCGATACGCCCGAATTTTACGGCAACCGGATCATTGCAGGAATCACCGGGGAAGCCGCACTTTCATCCATTGGAGTTCATTTTACAGCCAATACGGCACGAACGATCGGTTTACTGCAGAATGATTTTTCATCGACTCTGGATGAAGCGTTGATCATTCCGAAGCAGAATATCGGCTTTATTGCCGATTATTTTATTCCGGATGATATTCTGGCGGAAATCTGCCGTCAGACAGGCTTGCCAGTCGTGGTGATTGGACGGGCAAGCAAACTGCCGGATGTTCATTCCGTTGTGATCAATCCGTACCCCGCCTGTTATACAATGCTCAATACATTGAAACGGATGGGGTACAATGCCTTTATCTGTTGTGAAGATGTTCACCCGCTGCGTTATGAAGCGACACAACTGCATCAATTTTATCAACAATTGCAGGAACAGGAAAATGTTTTGAATCTTGTTGATTTTTTCAAAAATTCCTTTGCGCAAATGCAAGTGATCTTACAGGATGCAATAGAGAAATTCCCGGGAAAACGCATTGCCATTTTGACGGCATCGGATTATATTGCACAATTGATTATTACGATGCTTCAGAAATTGAATTTGAACGTGCCGGAACAAATCGGTGTGACCGGGTTTTATGGACATAAGTTTATGGAAAATCCATTGCCGAAATTAAGCAGTATTGTGGTACATCCGGAAGAATTGGGTAAAGTCGCCGCTGATTTATTGATATCCGGCGATGTCCGGTACCGGGTACATGAGATTCCCATGGAATTTGTTTTCGGCGAAACAATATGAGAAGGAATCGTTTGATCGTGATTTTCTGCCGGGCAATTGAACTATAAAAAACTTATTACAGGAGGAAAATAAAAGATGAACAGAAGTACAAAATGTATGTCTTGCCGGAAAACGTTTACTCTGATCGAATTGCTGGTGGTGATTGCGATTATTGCTGTCCTTGCAGGTATGTTGCTGCCGGCATTGGGCAAAGCCAGGGACAGTGCCAAAGGAATTTCCTGCGTCAGCAATCTCAAACAGATCAGTTTGGGATTCAATGGGTACGCCAACGACAATAAAGACTGGATGCCCGGCTTTATTCAGAACCGGGTATTGTGGTTCGACCTGGCGAAATATCTGAATATTGCCATTAATCCCAGTAACCCGAATCAGGTCAATCCTTACGTTAGAAATAAGCTCGTCTGCTGTCCTGCGGATACGGTACGCTTAAAATCAGATCCCGGCGATTCGTTTTTTTCCTATGGACAAAATTATTATGCCGTAAATCTGGTTCGGGATGTAAAGGATGAACCATGGATCGCCAGACTGAGCCGTCTGTCAAAAGTCAAACGGCCCTCTCAGGTTGCACTTATGGGCGATGGACAACGGCCGAATAAGAATTATGTCAGTCTCTCTGTCAACACCTGGCCATTCAAAACGACTGCCGCTTCCGATTCCGGGGTACATTTCCGCCATCGCAATCGTGCCCAATTTCTGCATTATTCCGGAACCGTATCTGCCAAACAGCTGGGCGAACTCTCCGGCAGTAAAAAATTGATGGAAGACCGGTAAGTCCGGTATACATAGTTGATTTTTTTCAGTATTATTATATAACAGAACGAGAAAGGACACGTATGAAACGTCTGTTTGTTTGTGCCCTGTTGTCCGTACTGGCGGTAACAGGCAGTGAAATGTATGGCAGAAATGTGGAAGGAGCAAGAAAGGCTCTGGCACAGGATCCGCCGGAGCGGGTCATCAAAACCGGAACGGAAAAGATTATTCCATTGTCCCGCAACGGCAAAGTTTGTGTGGATATTATTGTTGCGAAAAAGGCTCCGTCTGTTACTAAAATAGCGGCGGATGAGCTGCAGAAATATCTTTCCGCTTCTCTGGGCGCGAAAGTGGCGATCCGGCAGACTGCAATAAAAGGTAGAACGGCGATTTATGTAGGCGACAATCCGGAATTGCGGAAACTGGGAATCGAACCGGATAAAATGTGGAGCGAAAGTTTTATCATCCGGAGTGCAGGCAACGACCGGATCTTTATTGCCGGGAAAGATCATCCGAAACATTTCCCGCGCACGGTGGGATTTGACGGTGATCGCGGAACATTGTTCGGGGTCTATGATTTTCTGGAACGTTTTGCGGGCATCCGTTTTTATTTCCCGGGTGAGATCGGGACGATCATTCCGAAACACCGGGAACTTGTATTGCCGGAAATCAATATTTTTGACCGCCCGGATTTTTCCAGACGGCGGATCCTCGCCGGGAGACCGGCAAAATGGTTCCCCGGAAAGCAAGTGAAAAATGGATATTGGTATCATGACTTGCAAATGCGTTATGAAAGTTTCCATGTACCCGTCTGTCACAGTCTGGAACGTCTTGAATATCCCAAACGTTTTGCAAAAACAAGACCGGACTTTTTCGCCGTATCGCCGAACGGACACCGTTATCTTGACAAGAGCAGCCGTCTTTACGGCAATCTCTGCATGACCAATCCCGATTTCCGGAACGAACTTTATAAAGATGCGGAAGCCTGGCTGACGGGGAAAAGTGCGGCATCCAGAGGTTTGACCCGATGGGATCGCAGTATTGTCCGCCCCGGCTTTTTCAACATCATGCCCAAAGACCATTTTGCGGACTGCTGTTGTGTCAACTGCAAAAAATTCAATCGGGCAGATCTGGTTTGGGATTTGACCATTGATATTGCAAACCGTTTGAAAAAGAACGGGATCAAAGGGTATATCACCGCCTTGGCTTATGCTCATTATAACAATCCGCCGAAACGGGAACTGCCGGATAATGTGTTGATGATGGTTTCCGTACGGGGGCCGTGGGCGGATAAGAATCCTGCCATGCGCCACGGTCAGGATAACCGGGTTGCAAACTGGTATAAGAAAACGGGGATCAAACCCTGGACATGGACCGCACTTTATAAGTACGGCGGGATGGAACTGCCTAATGTTCCGCCCTCCACACCGCGCGCCGTCATCAACTATTTCAGCCGTCATCAGAACGATCTTTGCGGCGCATTTCTGGAAGCGGAAACGGATCATTGGGTATTCAGTTTTCTCAATTATTACGCTTTTGCCAAAGTGGCATGGGATAATACCATTTCTGCCGATGCCCTGCTGAATGAGTTTTATACACTCATGTTCGGCAAAGCGGCAAAGCCCATGTCTGAAATCTTTGAAACGATCGAACAGATCTGGGTCGATAAAATTGCCGGTCGAACCGTGGAAACACCTCTTGGATTCAACAGTGTTGCGCCCACCGATTATGAAGTCTGGGAACAGCTTTATTCTCCGGAACAGCTCCGCAAATTTGATGCCCGGATCGCCGAAGCATTGAAGTTGGCAAAAAATGATCCCGCCGCACTCAAACGGATCCGGTATTTTGAGCAATATCTGGTCGGTCAGATCAAAGTCGGTGCCGATAAATATTTCTCCACCCGTGCTGCCATTGCCGATTGGAAATACACCGTTCTGCCTGTTGCCGGAACACCTGGTGACGCACAATGGAAAACGGCACCGAAAGCCTTCATGGTCCCCTATAAACCGGATTCATCGGAAGTCCGGACCTCATTCCAAATCCTCCGGGACAGCAAAAAACTGTATCTGCGTGTGGAATGTGAAGAAGATAAAATGGCGGAAATGCTTACCCGTCAGACGGGGAGAGATAATCCGGAATTGTGGCGGGATTCCTGCGTTGAATTTTGTTTCAATCCATCCGGCGACCGGGACAATTATTATCATTTTGTTGTTACCGCAAAAGGGGAATTGTACGATTCCCGCATAACGGCATCGAAAACTTACCATGATTCGAAATGGAATGGGAATCCGGAAATCCGTGTGGAACGCAAAGAAAAGAGCTGGATCGCTTATTTCACCATTTCTTTTGCTGAATTGGGTAACGTGGATTTTGAAAAATTCGCGTTCAATGTGGCAAGAGAACGGCAGTTGAAATCCAAAATGGAATTGTTCTCCTGGTCACCTTATATCAAAGGTTTCCACGATATCGAAAATTATGGAACGCTTGTGTTTGCAGACCGGCTTCCGGCAAATGACAATCTGCTGAAAAATTCCGATTTTTCCGCTCCGCAGCAGGGGCGCATTTTCGGAAAAGTATGGTTCGCCGGTAAGAAAGAATGTGAATCGGGTGCCGTCACATTGGATACTACAACGTATCGTAAAGGCGGAAAATCGTTGAAGATCACCTCGAAAGATTATAAACAAATCGCCACGGTTGCCTACTTTTTCAAACCGATCCTCAAACCGGCAACGACCTATAAACTGACCTGGCAGATCCGTCTGGATAATGTCAAAACACAAGGCAAATACAGTGGTGCAGCTGTCAATATCGCCACGCCCGTCAATCAATGGTATCCGCTCAACTTTTATTCCGGAACGATGCCGTGGACCCGTCAGGGGTGGATTTTCACCACACCGGCGAAAAACGACAAAAATCTTTCCTATCTGCGATTGACTTTGCGGAACGCCACCGGCACGGTCTGGTTCGATGATCTGAAACTTGAGGAAGTCAAGAAATGAAATCGATCGTTTTCCGGGATTGTTTTGCGGAATGGGATGAAACAACACTTACATTCGGGAATCACGGATTCAAGCGGAAAATCTTCTTCACAGAGCAATCATCCCATACCGCAGAATTGACCGATGGAAAAGGTACAAAACTTGCCGCAGAAAATGTAAGTCATATCGACTGCGTTCTTTACGACATGTATGCGTTTGTCCCTGATGCGCGGGAATGGAAACTGGATGCCGTAACTGCAATCATTCAGAAAGATTTGCCCTTCGAAGGCGATCATCTTGCCGTCTCTGTTGTTATGACCGAACAGAACAGCCGGACAAAGCTGGTGCGGGAGTTCTTTATCTACCCTGATCTGGCAATGTTCGGCTTGCGGAACCGGATCACGCTTTCCGTGCTGCCATCCGGGTTCATCAATGCCCGGAAATCCTTGCGCAACGATTATCTGCTCAATTCCGGCAGTTTCGATCTACCCATTCTCGATACGCTCCATCCGGCGGAAGGATTCCGGGTGAAACGCTGTATTGAATTTGCCGGTCACACCGATGTGCAGGATGAACCGGTACGGGAACATGTCATCACTTCCGGCACAGAATTCTCCGGCAATCTGCTGTATTGCGGCAATGAAGAGGATACCGGATTCATGATTCTGCAGGAAGCGCCGCCCTCTCAGGAACGTCGGGAGTATCAGGACTATGATTTTGCGTTGACGCAGGATCAGGATTTGCGCAGTCTCTGCTGGGGAGTCATCCCCGGCGAACTGGAATTGGGCAAGGAATATATTTCCTACCGCAACGCAATCGGGATTTATCATTCACAGGAAGAAGCGCGCTGGTTGTTGAAGCGTTATCTCCGCACCCGTTTTGATTATGGCAAACTGCGTCGTGGCATTGTTGCAAATGCCTGGGGATGCGGCAGATTCCCTGCGTTGGTCTCCAAGCAGTTCCTCAAGGATGAAGTACGATCCAGTGCAAAATGCGGTGCCGATTATTATCAGATCGACGATCACTGGCAGAATGGATTGTTCCGTGACATCACCGTGAAAAATCTGGCGGTCCAGTTGAACGATTACTGGTCCATTTCCCCGGAACGGCTGGAAGACGGCAGTTTCAATTCTCTTTGCCGGATTGCGGAAAAATGTGGCGTTGAACTGGCATTGTGGATTGCTCCCAGCAGCAATTTTGCGTATCAGGATTGTGAGGAATTTGCAGAGCTGATTTTGAATTTCTACCGTCAATACAACTTCCGGCTGTTCAAGATCGACGGTGCTTATTTCAGCAGTTATGACGCCGAACAGAAGTTTACCCGGATGCTGCAGATCGTCCGGGAACGGTCAAACAGGGAAATCTTTTTCAATCTGGATGTGACTGCCGGAATGCGCGGCGGCTTTTTCATGCTGCTGGAACACGGCAATCTGTTTTTGGAAAACCGTTATCTGTTTGCCGGAATCGGCTATCACCCGGAGCGGACTCTGCGGAGTGTCTGGCATCTGGCAGAATACACCCGTTTGCAATCATTGCAGATTGAAATTCCCTATCCGGGCGACATCAAGCCGGAATTTTATGCGCAAAAAGGCGAATCCAGCCCCGATGTATACCCCTGGGATTATTGGATGGCGGTTGCATTTTTCGGCAATCCGCTCCTCTGGTTCGCACCGTCCCTTGTCCCTGCCGATCAACAGGATATCTGCCGCCGGATGATGGAATTGCATAAGCAGTACCGGGATGAAATCTTTGCCTGTGAAATCTTCCCGGTTGGCGAGGTTCCAACATCCCGCAGCTTGACCGGACTGGCAGCAAAAGACGAAACCGGCACAACGCAATTCCTTGCATTGTACCGGGAAAAAGATGCGCCTTGCGGATGTTTCAAAATCGATGGTGATTGGACATTGCTTGCCGGCGATGCCCAACTGGCGGACGGCGAAATCATTCTTGACTCTGCACCGGGCTATGCGATTTTGAAAAGAAAGTAATCAGCGTTCTTCAAAAATCTTGTATTTTTCTTTGTCGGCGGCAGTGAGTTTACGGATCACCTTGCAGGGATTCCCTGCCGCCAGAACGCCAGACGGAATATCTTTCGTTACCACACTCCCGGCTCCGATCACCGTGCCATCGCCAATGGTCACGCCGGGAAGCACCGTCGTATGCCCCCCGATCCAGACGTTGTTGCCGACGTGAATCGGGAACGCATATTCCAGACCGCTGTTTCTCTGTTCAATGTCAAAAGGGTGTCCGGCGGTATAAAAACCGCAATCGGGGGCAATGAAAACGTTATCGCCGAAGGTGACTTTCACATTATCCAGAATCACGCAATTGTGATTGGCGTAAAAATTCTCACCGATCTCAATATTGTACCCGAATCCGCAGAAAAACGGCGGTTCAATATAAAACTTCTCCGGCGTTTTCGCCAGCAGTTCACGGTAAATTTCATGCCGTTTTTCCAACTGACGTGGCGGAAGATAATTTGCCGCATGGCAGAGTTCCATGGCTTTCAGATGATCTTCGCCGATTTCCGGATCATTATTGGCATCATACAGATACCCGGCATGGGCTTTTTCTTTTTCCGTCATACGTACTCCAGTTTCACGCCGTTGGCTTCCATATCTGCAACCGGATAATCGGCATAATTGATCCGGATCTGCAACGTTTTACCATCGGCAAAGACGTGCTTCGTCACACCGATTTCCGGGGCTTTTTCCGGACAGGTGATCCCTGCCAGTTCTGCGGCTTTCCGGTAAATCTGATAGTAGCCGTTTTCAAAGGAAAGTTCCGCAAGTTCAGGCGCAACGTTGAGATAAATCAACTGACCTTTTCCATAGGCGCGTCGAATCATCTGGGGATTGCCATTAATATCTTTTGCAAGCACATCGCAATCAATGACTTTCAACACTCTGCCGCAAGCACGGGTGATCTGATAGTCACGGTCAATGCCATCCACGCGGAATGTCACATCTTCCGGCACTTCAGTACAGTATTCGATAGCGCAGCCGAAAGGCTGGACGAAGGGCTGCAGCATGGCGGTTGAGGCAGAGAAGAAGACCGTTGCGCCTTCTTCCGCTTTTTTCAGCAGCATCTGATATTTCTTGTAATGGAGCGCATTGAAACCGCTGATTGCCGGGATGATGTAGAATTTGCTTTCCGGCAATTCGTCAACCGTGGCGATATTGCAATATTCCACTTCAAAACCTGCTCCTTTGCTCAACATGAAGGAACCGTAAACCGCACGCCAGGCATCACCGTCAGAAGTCGTAATCACAACGGCATCTACTTTGCGCGGCGGCAATTCTTTGAACGGGAGAGCAGCCAGATCTGCACGGAATTTCTTCATCGCCCGTGCCGTTCCACCGGGATTACGATAGGAATCCAATGCGCCGAGTTCCCGCTCCATGGCAATCCAACGGTACGGATACTGTTCCGGGCAGCGGTCAAAGGAGAAGCCGCACCACCAGAGAACAGAGCGCAAACCGTGTGCCCAGGCGGAATACAGGACGTTATACGCATATTTTTCTGTCCGTTCGTCTGAGAGATAGCCCGGTCCGAACGATCCGATTTCTTCAATGAATGCACATTTACCGGAACCGCCTGCATAATAAAGCGTTTCCGCCGTTGCATGATAAATCGCAGGGATGGTATTCAATGCGCTCTTGCCGCAATGTTCCGTAAAGGCGGGATAAGGATGGGTTGTCAAGGCATCATAGAGTTCACCCTGATCGACCATGTTCCAATTGGAATCCGGATTATTGGTTGCACCGTGCATACCGGTGAATACCGGGCGGGTCGGGTCGGCAAGCCGGATAGTGGATGCAATCATATTCAGCCAGTTCCAACTGGTTGCGGCATTTGCCGGTGCTTCGCCAAGACAGTTACATTCGTTCCCCGGCTCCCATGCGGCAATGGCTTTGTGATCTTTCAATGCACCCACGAATCCGCGGATAAACAGGGTTTCCAGTTTCAACGCAACGGGATCGGAGAACAAATCTTTCCCGTAAAGCGCAGGCGGAACAAACCAGGCACCACTCATCCAGCCGGTCAACAGCGCAACAATCAGCTTGATATCATATTTTTCCGCAAGGTCTGCAACCTGACGGAACCGCTGGATCATGACTTCACTCAATCCGTAATGACCGAGTCCTTTCGCGGGGAGCGCAGAACCATCGGCAAACACAAATTCCGCAGGAATGCCGCGCTGACCATAAGCGAATTGTACTGGCTGAAAATCGGACCACAGGGGGAACAGCCGGACGGTATTCATTCCGGCATCTTTCATCGCGGCAAAATCTTTTTCGACTTCCGCCAAATCCCACTGATGCCACATGCTGATTCCGGCATGAGATGCCCAATAATTGCAACCGACAGAAAATTCCGTAAATCCGGGGAGAAAACTGCTCATAGTTTAACCTCTGTTTTGTATTTATATTTCAGTTTTGCGTATAACATATCATAAAATCAGAAAATTGCAAACCTTTTCCGCAATCATCCGCAACTTGCCAGAATCGACAGATGATACTTCCGGATCATTTCCGCCAGTCCGCAGCCGATCTTTTCAAACGCATGTGCTGCAGGATGAAGAATATCGGTCGAATAATCCGCCGCCCTGGTCAACAGAGAATGGTAAGGCAGGGAAATCATACCAGGGTTGCCCGTCGCCGCCGTTTCTTCGTTTACAATACGGTTGAATGCAGCGGCTTTCTGAATCACTTCTTCATTCGGAGTAAAATGACTTGATGCCGGCAGCATATCAAGGGTGAACACCGTCCGTTTCAGCGGGTCTGCGGCAAAAGGCGCAAGGAAGTTGCGGACACGGTCGCGGAACTCATCGGGCGAAAGATTGAATACGTTGATGCCCATTTCCAATGTGGCAAAATGCCAATCCGTACGGCTGACCATCCACTCCGCAATTTCTGTTTCCAGCGTCGCACCGCCGCCAAAGCCCAGATTACAGACGTCGACGCCAAGTTCACGCGCCAGCACCGCCGGATAAGTGCCATCGCCCAATACGGAATACGCACCTTGTGTAATAGATGATCCGTATGACAGAAGCTGCACGTCTGGAACATCTTCCGGTTGCGGCGGCTCCATATCTCCTTCCCAGTCGATCACACGCACTTCCACAAACGGCGGCAGAATGATCCGGGTCAGATCCGGATTGAAACGATATCGATTCCGGTGCAGAATTCCGCTGGCATCGGGGAACGGCATGACTGTGATTTTCGTATCGCCATCGTTGAGCATCCGCCAGGCATATTGATAATCGCCATGGAAAATGCCCACGGGGATAGCAGATGTTGCATCGTGAATTTTGGAATCCGGCTCTGTGATTCGCCGTAACGTAAAGCTGACCGGAGTATCTTTCATACGGAACCGCAATTCCCCGCCTGCCGGATGATAACAGCGGATATTGACTCTTGCGCCCAGTTTTGGCAATAAAGCGCAAGGCACACGGAACAAACGGAATGAACCGTCATCATCTTTTACGATTTCGGCAAATCCGTGAGCTATTTTCTCAAGAAACATTTCTTCTGACGTTTTCATATTACTGCACCTCCACGGTCTGCTGTGCATAATTTCTATCGGGCACGACTGCATTTACACCCGTCCATACAGTACAATAGCATATATTCCACACTTTTCAATGTTATACATCGGAATTTCTCCCCGACTTTTTAAGCCGTTTTTTCCGCAAAGAGCTTGAATTATGTGGGGCAGGATGTATTGTATCACCAGAAGAAAAATATGAGGCTGCATATCATGATCGATTATGGTTTGAAAAATAAAGTTGCTTTGATCACCGGCGCCAATAATCCCCAGGGAATCGGCGCAACAACCGCATTGGCTTTTGCACGGGAAGGCGCGAAAGTGGTACTGGTATACAAGAAGATCGCACGAAGTTTTGATGCAGCAAAAGCAGATCAAAACGGACCGGACCGATATTATCAGGCCAATGCCGGCAATGCGGATGCGGTGGAAGTTGAACTCAAAAAACTGCAAGCCGATTATTTGATTCTGGAAAGCGATATTTCCGATGAGAATGCAGTCAAAAATATCTATTCCGCTGTTCTGGAACGGTTTGGCAGAGTTGATATATTGGTCAATAACGCTGCGGATTGCGATGTGGATGGATTGGATACCATCGAAAAAATCACACCGCAGGTTATTGACGATACCTTTGCAGTCAACGTCAAAGGCAGTATTTTAATGACGGGTGAATTTGTCAATCATCGTGGCGATTCCGGGCGAATCATCAATCTTTCCACCGATGCAGCCCAGATTTTTGCCGGTCAAATCACTTATGGAGCCAGCAAAGCGGCAATGGAAGCACTCACCCGCAGTGTTGCGCTGGAAGTGGCAAAATACGGAATTACAGTGAATTGTGTCGCACCCGGCCCGACTCAAACCGGTTGGATCGATGACGAATTGGAGCGTGCCGTTCTTCCAATCATCCCCATGGGACAATTGATTCAACCGGAAGACATTGCTGACACGATTCTGTTTCTTGCGAGTCACCAGGCAAAAATGCTGACCGGACAAATCATAAAAGTTTCCGGAGGACACGCGTTATAATCATATCAATGCTTTTTTGATTTTCTCAAAAGTCAAACCTTTTTTTTAGAGACTTACTTAACAAAAAAATTAACTTTTTTAAATGGATGTGACAGAAAATGTCCAATCATTGATAGTAAGTTAGTAGAAACAACAAGTCGAAAGACAGAAAGGATGACTGAAATGGAAAACGAAACAAAAAAGAAACTTTGTGAGATCATCAAAAATTATCTTGATGAACACCATAACGAACACCATATATATGAATATACGCAGCATGAAAATGACCAGTTTGTTTGCAGAGTATCCGGCATAGTGGGCAGTCCATTCGTAGAATTGTATCTCAATATCACGGTCTATGATACCTGCGTCGTCAGTGAATGTATATTGCCGATTCATGCTGCGCCGGAAGTGTATGCGGATGTTGCAGAATATTTCATGCGCATAAACAATATCTCAACCAAGGGGTCTTTGTTGCTGGATTACGATAGCGGAGTAATGAGACATGAAATATGCTTTGACAGTGCCATGCTGCTTTACAGTGATGAAGACCGCGAATTTGCAATACCGTATTTGCTTTGTATCGGTCAGATGCTGCTTCATCGCATCGGGGCAACTCTTACTGCAATCCTGTTTGGTGGAAAAAATGGCAAAACCATCAAGGAACTTTTCGAGCTTCCCTTTGCAGACAGCGAAGAAGAAGAAAGTGGTGATTCCGAAGAAGTGGAAGAATAATCATATCATAACCAACCGGGGTAAAATCATCCGCCCCGGTTTTACACCTGTAAATCACTGCGGCGGATGTAGGGCTCATAAAACTTTTCCGCCGCATGATTCTGGGGCGAAATCAGATACGATACCACGTCATGGCACATTTTGCGGATCTGATACTCCACCACATAAATATTTTCGCAATCATTATAACTGCCGTTTGAGTTTCTGGGAATCGTAACAATCGGCATATCCGGAGGCAACCCAAGGGCTTCCCGGAAAGAACAATTACTCGGCAGACGGTGTTCGCTGAGATGGATAATCAAACCATCAAATTTTTCCTGCTGATAAAACTGTTTCACTTCCTCACACCGCAGGTCGTCATCATTATGAAACGCGCAATAAGGCAGGTTGTGTTTTTTCAACGCGTCCTCATAGCCCAGACGCAACGAATTCCGGGAATCGTTCATGCAGTTCATCATCAACGCAATCTTTTTGCATTTCTTCTCTGCAAGAAAATCAACCGCCTTACTCCCCGCAACTTTATCCTGTTCAACAAAATGAAACCAGTTCGCAGTATAGGGCTTTAAGTCGTCCGAGATTTCCGCATCGTTACTGATGAAAGCGACCCGTGTCCCCATGGCAGAAATTTTCTTGAAGCACTGGGAATACCAGAACTGGGGGATCACAAGGCGGCTTTCCGCATTGAACCGGGAAAGATTTTCCCACCAGATATCGGTTTGGGAATTGGTCCGGGAGAATACCACCGGAACCAGATTCCACCCGGCAAGCGCACATTCCGCAATCAGATCAAACATAATCTGCAGGGAATGTTGAGAGGCATAAGATAAATGGCGGTAACAGGAGACCAGCAGATAAATATTTTTGTTATCCCGCGGGACTTCCGGCACGCAGATGAACGTGCCTTTTGATTTTACTCTTTTGATATACCCTTCTTTTTCCAGCAGTTTGAATGCGCCGCGCACCGTATCTCTGGAAACCTGATAAATCTCCATACATTCGAATTCTGTCGGCAACTTATCGCCATCCCGGAGACTGCCGGAAATAATGTTCTGTTTGATCTGCTTATAAATTCTGTCTTTTTTCATGGGGAAGCCTTATGTATGTTATTTGGCGGAATATATCATACATATAAAAAAATACAAGAAAAATTATACTTTTTTTCTTGAAAAAAACGTATTTGTATGCTATATGTATACCATACATAGAGCATGCATATTACACAAAACGGAAACGGGATACCGACCGTTATTTACGGATTAACACGTTCGTTCCAAAGTATTTTGCATACTCTGCAAATGAATTGTGCATTATAAACTTGAATGGAGGCAACGTAAATGAAAAGAACTATGAGCATTCTGCTGCTGTTGATGCTGAATGGAATCTGTTGGGCAAATCTTCTGAAAAATCCATCGTTTGAGGTACAGCAGGAACAGAATTCCTCCATGCCCGAATTCTGGTCCGTTATCAAAAAAGGAACCTTTGAAGAATCCAATGCACTGGAAGAAAAAATGGTATTTGCGGGAAAAAGAGCCGTTTCCATCCGCAATGAAAATCCGGCTTTACAGAAAGCCGTTCTTCTCTGGAGTCAAGGCGGATTCGGCGATAAATTCAACAAAATCGCTCCCGGAACTGACGTGGAATTTTCCGTCATGGCAACCGCAGTGGATAAGCCTTGCAACGTAAAGATTTATTTTGAATCCATCAAATCCAGTAAAACCCACGCGGCAAAAGCTAAACTTGTCCCCGGAAAATGGAGCAAGGTCTCCGTCAAATTCAAAAAATCAGATATGAATTACATTGCGCCGAATGTCTATCTTCAGCTCAATGGCAACGGGAAAGCTGTTTTTGACTGCGCCTATCTCGGCGATGCTGCGAAAAATCCTTATCATGCAGCTGCCGGAAATACCTCCTATATCAACGGCGGCGATGCGGAAGGATCCGAGCCGGGCGTGCCTCCCTTCGGCTGGTCGATTCTGAAACGCAGCAAAAACGGTATTGCCGCTGTTGAAGAAAATACTGCCGCATCCGGAAAACGTTCTTTCCTGTTGAAATGCGATGATAAACCGAATGGCATGCTTGCCTGGCGTTATGTTTTCGACCGGGATCTGTTGAAATCCATCCCTCCCGGCACACCGATGGTTCTGACGATGAAAGTCAACACTGCCGGAAATCCGGGAACCCTCTTCCGTTTTTACGTTGAATTTATGAACGGACGCAAATTCATCGGAAACGCCATGGCGCGCAATCAGTCAAGCTACGTCAACTGGACGGAAAAGGTCCTCAAATTCAATATGCCGAAAGAAGTTCCGACCAGTGCGGCTCTCTATGTTCAGCTGCAGACCGCCGGGACTCTGAATTTTGATGATGTGACTCTGAAACGTGCCAGCGATCTCCCGAAAGATGAAAAAGTTCTTGCTGCCGATGATTACTGCCGTATTTCCTCCCCCATGCCGGTTTCCAATACCTTTATTTCCCCTGCCAGTCCCAAAAACTTTGAGTTGGAAATGATTGTCCCTGACTCCAAGCTCACTGTTGAACTGCACGAAATCGACGGCAAAAAGATTCAGGATTGGAAGTTCAGCGGTTTGCCCGTCCGTAAGCTCCATAAGTTGAAACTGGAATTAAAAAACAAACTGCCGGAAAATGCTTATGAGCTGATCTTCAAAAGCGGTTCCCTTACCGATTACGAATGGTTCCGGATCCGCCCGAAACAGACAAAAGGCGCCTGGTTTGATGAAGAACGGATTCTGATTTTCAATTCCAAAAAATTCTTCCCTATCGGGATCGTGACTCCGGACAATAATCTGGATTCCCTGCGTGTATATTCTCAATCCGGAATCAATACCGTACAGTCAGGTGTCAGCCGCGGCGGCACCATGGGGCAGTATCTGGTTGATACGCTGGAACGTTTCCAGATGAAGAGTATCGACTGGGATAACTACGGTTTGAATCCGAATCATTCCGACGAACGTGTCCGGAAGGATTTGCAGGCCAGAGCCGCATTCCTTGCAAAACAGAACGTATTGATCGGCTTCCTGAACGATGAAGCCCCCTGGAACCGCTGGGATATCCGGGGAATCCGTCAGCACTTCAAACTGCGCTATAAATATCTGCCGGATCAGATTCTCTGGATGAATCATGCGCCCCGTTTGAACGGTGCACCGGATGAACCGAAACAATCCTTCCAATCCGTCCGCAGTTATTCCCGCGCCTCCATGGCACTGGGTGTTGATATCTACCCGATCCCGGAGGGGAATGGTCATAACAATTTGAAAAACAGAACCATTGCCTGTGTCGGTGAATACGTTGATCTGGCGGAAAAACTTTCCTGGAACACCAAACCGGTCTGGATGATTCTGCAGGCATTCGGCTGGAGCGAAGAAGGCGCAGGAAATGTACTGGATGCGAAACGTCCGCGTCCCACAGAAAAACAGCTCCGGTTCATGGTATACAATGCCATCACTCACGGAGCAAGAGGTATTTTCTGGTACGGGAAAGGTGCAAGAGATGTGTATTCCGACTGGTGGAGAGGCTTCGCCCGGGTCAATCTGGAGCTCAAAGCTGTCTCCGAATTGCTGCTTGCCGATACCATCAAAGAAATGAAAAATCTCCCCGCCGGACTTTCCGGTGTGGAAAACAAATACATTAAAATCATCGTCAACGAAAATCAGAAAAAACCGGTGACTTATAACGGAAAAACCATCGAAGGTCAGGGCGTTCTGTTCATCACAGATAAGAAGATTGACATCCCGCTGCCGCCGAAATTTGTCAAACAGACACACAAGCTCACAAAAAACTATAATTTCCGTAAAGAAACGGTATTGATGGATGCCAACTGGACTGCCCACCCGGAATACCTGCGCGGCGAAGCGAAAACGGTCCATGTCAAACACGATTTTGTGCTTGCCAAGAAACCGGCGGAAGCCTATTTCCAGTGTTCGGTTGATGACGATGCGGAACTGTTCCTGAACGGCAAATCTCTGGGAAAAGCCAAAGGCCACAGAGTGGTCAGCCGTTTCAAGGTTGCTGATATTCTGGTAAAGGGAAAAAATCAGTTTACTGCGATTGTTGAAAATCAGGTCGGCCCCACCGGATTCGTTTATGAAATTGTAACATCCGAAGGCAAAATAGCTTCCGGAAAAGATACCAAATATTCATTTGACGGCAAAACGAACTGGAAAGCAGCCGAACTTCTCGGCAAACCGCCGGTCAAGCCGTGGAAAACGCCCAGTACCTTGCAATTCAGCAACTGATTCGCTATACATAACTTATTAATCATAGGAGAGGAATAAAAAATGAAACGTTTCTGTAACACCCAAAGTATCAGACACAAATGTTTTACATTGATTGAACTGCTTGTTGTGATTGCCATTATTGCCATTCTTGCTGCGATGCTTCTTCCCGCATTGAACTCTGTACGCAGCAAAGGTAAAGCCAGCAGTTGCTCCAACAATCTCAAACAAATTGGAACGTACATGCTTCTTTACGTTGATGCATATAATGGTCATGCCGTTCCAGTCAAAGCTCCGGCATGGTGGGTTACTTTATCTGAACATTTTTCGGAATTAAAAAAAGGAAAGAATAATATATTTCATTGTCCTTCTCAAAAAGTTACAGATAAAAAATGGTCAGGCGAAACATCTTCTGTTGTGAATTATTCTCATAACGGAGCTACAACTGCACAAAAAATTGATCAATCAAAAAATCCAACAGCAATTCATTGGGTTTTTGACGGTAATGTCAGAAAAACGAATGCCGCCGGAATATACATTTACGGGGAGATTTATCATGTTATGTATCTTCCGGGTATGCCGTATAGTGAATCGACACAACGGGAAGTCAAGCCGATGCACGGCTACGGCAATAATCACCTGTTTCTTGACGGACATGTCCAGTCGGTCAATCCCCGTCGAATCTCTGATAAAGATGTAGGCATTTATAAAAAGAGCGGCAATTTGATGTTCTATGGGAAATAACAAACTTAAAGATAATATAAGGAGACGTAAGGGTATGAAAATCAGAAGAATCATTTATTCATCGCTGTGTTCGACGGCAGCATTCTTCTGCGGCTGCAGCAGTATTGATCTTACGAGAGGTGATGGCGTCTCGGTTATGGATTTCGGTGCAAAAGGCGATGGCATCACCGACGATACGGCTGCCATTCAGGCGGCAATCAATTTCACCGCAAAACGCGGTGGCGGAAAAATCCGTTTTCCCTACACAAAAAAGGGATACCGGATCGCCAGTCCGGCAGTGGAAACCGTTGACGGCAAGCCCTGCCGCGGGCAGCTTTATATTCCGCCCAGTACAAATATTGCATTTGAGGGTGAAATGCCGTGTCAGCTGCTTTATTCCTATCAGGTAAGACCGCCGATGAAGGTTTTCAAAGCAACAACGTTCGGTACCATGCACACAAGAAATACACGTTTGTTCAGTGATTGGGAAGCACCGGAAGTCCGGGACCCGAAAGAACGGCCGTACTCCATTCTTGCCACCGTTGAAGGTACTTCCGGAGCCGGAAAATTCAGTACCGGTCAAGTCTCCATCACCAATCTTGAATTCCGCGTGAAATTGCACAAGGACCGGATGTATCCCACGCAAAGTGCGGTGAATCTGCAAAATTCCAGCCGCGCTTGTGTGCGTTACAGTCAATTCTGCCTGGATGACAACGTCGGGGACCATTATCTGAACAAGGAATTGCAGCCGAATCCCTGTCATACCGCCGGCCTGATCATGTCCGGCGATCAGAACGACAATCAGGTTCTTGATAACGTGGCAGTACAGGGCTTCCGTTACGGCTTGGTTCTGGGCGAACACATCAACGCCAGTTACCTTTATGTTCATAACTGCGAAAACGGAATTGTTTTCATGGACAGCACCCATTGGAGTCTGATCAACCATGTTGTGGCGCAGCATAACCAGAAAATCTTTGTTGCCGGTGAGCACGGCCTTTTCGGTATGAATTGGGGCTTCATCTATCTGACTTGCCTCGGAGTCAATTTTGAAGCCGGTGACGGTACAAAACCGGCAGTCAGCCACATGAAATACGGTCTGTGGGATCCGGATAACCGTTTCCGCGGCTCCATTAAATGGCACGCCGGATATCCTCACGGCAGAGATTACTTCCCCATTCAAGGCGGAAAAGATATCAAGTGTTCTGAACTGTAAGAGATTCCATGAAAATATTCCATTTTGATTTCAATACTGCATATTTCAACCGTCCTTATCTGGAGAAATTCATACGTCAGTTGAAAGACTGGGGCTATGATACGATTCTCTGGGAACTGGAGGATTTTGTCCGCTGGGATACCCTGCAATACAGTGTTCAGCAAGACAGTATCAGCAAGGCGGAAATGGCGGACCTGCTCCGTTTTTCGGAGCAGCTCGGTTTCGAAAATATTCCGCTGGTGCAGTGTTTGGGACATTGTGAATATGTGCTCAGTCAGAAAGAATATGCGCACCTTGCCGATACGCCCGGCACGCTCTCTCCGTATTGTCCGCAAAAGCCGGAAGTCCGGGAATTTCTGCATGCGTTGATTCTGGAATATCTGAATCTCTTTTCCAACAGCAAATATATCCATGTCGGCTGCGATGAAGTCTGGGGTTTGGGCGAAAAATGCCCGGATTGCCAAAAAGTCATTGCTCAGGGCGGCAAAGAAAAATTACTGGCGGATCATATCAATTTTCTGAACCGGATCGCCAATGCGGCAGGGCGGGAAATCATGATCTGGGCGGATATGCTTCTGATTCATCCTCATGGAGTGCCGCTGCTGGAAAAAAATATCATTATGGTGGATTGGCGTTATGAATTGCGCTCCGACCGGAATGAATTATGGCTTTGGGATGAAGTCGGCGGACGGCTGATCGGGGAAGATCAGATCACGGATAAAATGCGGCAGGATTTCGGGAAATATCTTTATAAAAATGGCAAGTTGAATATCTTTTATACCGTTGATTTTCTTCTGGATCACGGGTTCCGGGTAATTACCGCCGGTGCATCTGCATGCTATCCGGATAACTATCTGTTGGGTAAAACTGTTATGCACATCTGCAATGCCTGCAGTATGATGAAGAAAAGTCGTGAATGTATGGGTTACATGCATACATCGTGGACGGTACATTATTTTGATTATGAATTACAGCCCGCCATCGAAGCAGTACGTCCGACGGATGATTTTTCCGCTGTGATGAATGATTATGCGCAAACTCATTTCGGGATTCCCGGCGAACGCTATTTCTCTCTGTTGGAATTGCTGGAAGAACGGGCGTTGTTTTCTTTTGCGGGAAGTACCGGACACAGCAAGGCTCTCAAAGTTCCGGCCGCGGACATCATCCGTACCCGGCTCGGGGAATATGCGGAAGCTGACATTCTGAATACGGAATTGAAAAAGACGTACACCCTTCTTGAAAAATACACAACTGCTTTGACCGGATTACAGGAATTGCGGAAGGAAATCACAAAAGGCTTCGATCTTTTCGACCGATACATTTTTGCGGCGGAAACGTTGAAGAACCGTGCGGAATTCGGCATTCTGGCGGCATCGGAATATTTACAGAAACCTTATACGTTCGACCGTAATGCAATCAAAGAAAACTTGCTGATTTATCGCAGTAAATACGAACAATTTTGTTATGAACGACTGACGCCGGACCATGCAAAACGTGCATCCTTGATCCTCTTCGGAACACTCCTTGAATATTTGGAAAATTAATCTGGATTGTGTATATTGCGTAATGCATCCTGTAACCTGAAATCAAGCATCCGGGTACGTTATTGCCACTGCGATGCCTTCTGTTTCTGACGAAAAACCGCCAATGCGGAGTCTGTCATAATGCGAATTCTTATGTCTTATCCCCGGGGGGGGCTTGCGACCGCTTCAACCTGGGCTTTCCTGTGCCGCGCCGTTTCCTGATTTATCTATATTATTACAGACGTGAAGTTTATACTCACGTTACAGAAAGAAATTTGATTTTATGAAAGGTAATTTCAAAAGTCCGGCAAAATTTGACTGAAAAAAGATTGTTGATGAGATGAAAATGGTAGTTTTGATCCGGCGTCGCCTTACGGCTATGCCGTGACAAGGTGTGGAAAATAACCATCCACCTTCGCCAAGGCTACGGCGGACAAGCAAAAAACGCTCCGTTTTCAGATCGCAACAAGAGTTTTCAGACATTTTTGAATACTTTTGAAATTGCCTCATGAAATAAACAGTCCGGGAAATATTTTACTTCCCCATAAATGTGACAGTATAACTGTTTTGCGTGCTTTTCAGTATAATTTCGGTCAGAACGCAATTCCAGCTTCCATTCATTTTCGGACGAGTTTCTATTTTTTCGACCTGAATACCAGTTAAGATCAAACGTACATTTCCAATCAGCAAAGTGTTGTCCGCAAGCAATCTAACATTCTGCGGAGTAAGAAATTTAATACGGCATTCTGCAGCCTTTTTCAGCTGAAATTCATCCTGCAGAACAACTTTTTCCGGCGTAAAATTCAGGATTCTGGCAAAGTTCACAACTCCGGCATCTTCCGGATAGGCTTTGGAAAGATCCAGTGACAGAAGATTTTTTTCTGCCCGGAGGAATGTCGCAGTATAATTTGCTCCGGCTTGTTGTTCTGCATTCCCAAATACCGGCGCATTGTGTCCGGAACCTCTGGTATACCACAACGTATAGCGGCGTGATGAGGCGTTGACTTTTGTATAATATTCATTTCCTGCATCGACAATGATCGGTTTCCCCTTGAAAAATACGGTAAGATGGCCCAGATCGTTATGATTGTGACTTTCGTTATTTGTTCCGCCTTTCAAAGTCACGGAAAAATCACTGGAACGCAAAATAGCCAAACGATCTTTGAAATAAGTAAAGGGATTGTTGGCTGTAATCTTTTCTGCCGTTTCCGATGAATCAAAAAGTAACCGCATTCCGGTTACCAGATGATCACCTGTATGTCCAAGATATTTCTTCGAAACGGATCCGGCTTCCCGGAGAATATCAGACTTGATCACTTTGCTGCATACCAGAACACCGGCAACATCAGGAGTAAACTCAGGTACCCCATCTCCAAAATTCACCTGATATTTATTTCCGATACGCATGTGGGCGATAAATTCAAAGATTGCCCGTATCCGCGGCATTGCAAAAATTTTATCCATACTGCCGGGTACCATTTTATGGAATGTTACAAAAGCATAAAAAAGCTGCAATCCGGCTTTGCTGTAGTAACTCGGACCTTCGTTGCAGTAACCGTCATCCGCATAACAAGATGCGAAACGGGCGCAGACATGCAGCAGTTCTTTGGCAAACAATGCCACTTTTTCATTATCATGTTCCAAAAGTAAAACGGTAAGCAGACAGTTTGCGGCGCACCATGGTCCCCAGTTGTTCGGCTTATCTGTGTTATACCACCCATGCATTTCAGATGATTCCGGATGATAAAAGAGTGTGTAAATGGTACGCTCCAGCGTAATCCGGCGGATTCGTTCTGAAAGACCTTCGATTTCCTTATCCAATTCTTCCCCGAGGACATAATGCAGCATTGCCATAACCATCCCGGTTTGGGCGTTGAAAAGATCTACCGGTCTGCGATTCATCCATGTTTGTTTGATCCAATGAGAATGCGAAGGCACGCACCATGAAGTTTCTTCCATGATTGCTACGGCATAATCCAACAGTCTTGGCATGTATTTTTCTTTATCACCGGTCAGGCACAATGCCAGAGCAAGATAGCCAAGATTTTCCCTTCTTTTATGGTATGGTATCTGATAGTCTGCTCTGTTTCCATCGACCGCGAAACGGCGGAAATTGGAAAACAGCAGAAGCGGAACATAATTTTCTGCGATGGCATCGGCATTTTTGATTATGTCAGCTGCGCATGGATGTTTCCTGGCTTTTTCCCATGATTTGCGATCGGAAAAACGGGGATAGATTTGCCGGTTGATTTTTCCTTCTGCAATCCTTTTGAATAAATCTGCAGGAAGATTTTTATCAAAAAATTTATCGACGGAATGGGTGACTTTATAAATTTCTTTCCTATTGCTGTCCCTGCCATCCGATGAAAACGCTTCCGGTAATGTCAGACTGAAAACAAACGCTGCCATACAAAATAATATTCGTTTTTTCATATTGTATCAAATCCTTTATTTATCAAAAAACTTCCAGACCGAGAGCAATATCAGGATTCAGAATTTTGACATCTTTCAAATTCTTACACCCCTTGAATGCACGGTATGCAATATATTGTACACTGGCAGGAATCACAATACTTTCCAGTGCAGTACAGTTCGCAAACGCATAGTCATCAATCACTGTCACCGTATCGGGAATTGTGATGTTTTTAAGCGATGTACAATTTTCAAAAGCAGAATAACCGATTTTTTCAAGTTTTGGCGGCAGAATGACTTCATTCAGTACCGGACAGTTTATAAATGTAAAATTCCCGGTATGTTTCATTGCTGCGGAGAATTTTACTTTTTTCAATTTATTGCAGCCTGCAAAAACATAATCGCCAATCAATGTTACTGTGTCCGGTATCACCACACTTTCCAGTCTGAACAACGGACGGAAGGCCTGCCTGAAAGCTTCTTTGTTGATGATTTCCACTCCATACGGAATTTCCAGATTCGCCGGAACTGCTTTGCAGGGGCGCATTAGCTTTTTGGGGTTTATTGTGTCAAGACGCAATCCCAGTGTATCAACCTCTTGTTTAAAATTGTTATCCATGTGACATCCTGCGCAGAATAAAATTACTGCTGCTCCTGCTGTCAAAATATGTTTTTTATTCATTCGATCATCATTTCCTTCAGGCGTTACGGATTTTTAGTTTCAAATGTATCATATCATACATATAGCATACAATAGCATTTTTGCAACATAATTTTTAATTTTTTTTGCAAAAATTTTTCTTTTCTTTCGAATCATGGAAGCTGAATAGCAGTAAATCACAGGATATCTGAAAAAAAATAATCATTTCTGTCTTGACATTGCAAATTATCCGGTTATATTAACTGTAGTAATACAATTTTTATACAATAAGGAGTTAAAATGTTATACCGGATATCGAAACTCATACTTGCGGCTTTTTGTATGATGGCAGCTTGCTGTTTTCTCGCTGGAAAATCAAGCAGTAATGTAAAGGAGGTCAAGATGAATAACGTGCTCTCACAACCGTTCTTTGTAAACATTATTCCCCTCGATCCCGGTAACGAAAAACGCATCGCTGACATGTCAAAGGAATATGTCATGCGGACCGGCAACAAAATCGTGCTGTATTCTCTTGCTTTGGATGTGGAATACCCCGCCATGCAGAAAGTACATTATGCCGCAGAAAGTTATCGCAAACTGAAACAGGAACTTGCCGGCAGTGATGTACAGCTGGGCATCCTGCTGCAATCCATTCTCGGACATGTTCCCCGCGGACATCAGAAGTTTGAGCCGTGGACCCGTACCAAAAACATTCTGGGGCAGAATGTCCGCTATTGTATTCTGGATCAGCGGATGCAGAAGTATATTACAGATATGGTCACCATTTTTGCAAAGGAAAATCCGGTTTTCATTATGACCGATGACGATTGCCGCAGTTTCTCTCCCAAGGCAGAATGTTTCTGTAAACTCCATACCGCCAAATTCAATAAGCGCATGGGAACCAATTACACCGATAAAGAATACCGGGAGTTGGTCAAAAAGTCAAAGCCCGGCGATGCGGTATTCAATGCATTCCGCAAACTGCAGGAAGAACAGGTCGTCCTCACGCTGAAAACAGTCCGCAAAGCCATCGATGCTGTGAATCCCGCCATTCCTTCCGGCTGTTGCCTTTCCGGTTGGGAACAGCCTCTCGGACATGAAATTGTAAAAGCCATCCGTGGGAAAGGACACCCGCTGATCATGCGTATCGGCAATGCGTTGTACATGGAATATGAACCGAAACGGGATTTCCCGTACATTGCCGGTAAGACCATGGCGATGCGTCAATATTATCCGGAAGTGGATTATCTGCTGGATGAATCGGATAATTATCCCCACAGTCTTTACAGCCGTTCCGCACGGAATATGCACGCCAAGATTACAGCCTCTCTGTTTTTCGGTTTGAACGGGGCAAAATTGTGGATGATCAACATGCACAAGAGCACCATTCCGATGAACCGGAAATATACGGATATTCTTGGCGAAAATCAGAAATTGTATGCGGAATTAACTAAAGTCGTACAGGAATCCACACAGACGGGGATCATCGTTCCCTCCTACACCAAGCCCCACGACTGGCATCCCACATCTTACGGAGAACTCATGATGACCGAACACAACTGGGGTGAAATTCTGTTCTCCATGTACGGTATTCCCTGGAAAATGTCGGTCAACCGCAAGGAAAATGCGATTTACGCCCTCGCCGGAGCCAAAGCAGTGGAACGTTTGACGGATGATGAAATCAAAGACTTGTTGAGCCGGAAAATTCTGCTGGATGGAGCCGCAACTACTGCATTGTGCAAACGGGGCTTTACGGAATATCTGGGCGTAACTGCAGAACCGAAGAAATATTCTGCCAATTCAGAAGTTTGCACAACAACGAATTTCAGTTATGCCTGGGATCGTCGTCCGGAACAGCCGCTGCTGACCATCAAAGATCCGGCGGCCAAAGTTCTGACTCAGTTTATGTATCGCCGTAACGTTGCGGATAAAAAACGTGTGACAGCACCGGCATCCGTTCTTTACAAAAACAAGCTGGGCGGAACGGTATGTATCACAGCCCGCTGCATCCAGAAATATCAGATTCAGACCAATACCGATCCGGGTAAAGAATATGTCCTGATGCTGCTGAATCATTTGAACGGGAAACGGTTGTCTTATCTGGTGGAAGATTATCAACATGCACCTGTTTTCTCCCGCAAACTCAAGAGCGGCGAAGAAGTTCTGGCGATTTATTCCTTGAGCTTTGACCGGCTTGATCCCATTCACATCCGCTGCGCAAAGAAGCCGGTTTCCGTGGAATGGCTCACACCCGACGGCAAGTGGAAAAAAGCCGATTGCGAATATGTCAATAACATCCTGACGGTCAAACACGGACTGGAATTTTTTGAATGTCTGTTCCTTAAAATAAAGTGACATACAAATGAAAATCAAAACTTTGAAACGCAATACAACGCCTGCTCCGTCCGTTCAGCTGAAGGAGACTTTACTGAACCGGATACGGACCGGATATTATTCCCCCGGCAAGCGCATGGATGCCATCCGTAAAATTGCGGATGAATTCAAAGTCAGTACATTGACGGCACAGAAAGCCTGCAAGATGCTGGAACAGGAGGGCGCCATTATCCCGGTTCCCCAGAGCGGCTTGTTTGTCAGTGAATCGTTTCTGGAAAAACCGGCGCAGCAAATGCGGATCGTCTTCGTATTCCCGGAAGTGGAGATTTCCCCACGGGTTCTGGATCTGGAAGGCTGGGGTTTGATCAGCGAACTGAACCGTGGATTCCATGCAGGAGCACAGGAAAACGGGGTGCGGCTGGATTTTCTGTACATTGATGAATCGAGTCACTCACGTGAACTGTTGGCTTATGCGGAAAAGATTCGGGAAGAATATGATTTCGCTGTATTCTCCAGCCGGCAGCTTGAGTTGATTCAGAAAGAATTGGCATCGGTGAAATTCCCGTTTTTTACCTTGTGCGACGATCCATCCTCGGTGCTCCCGGGTGCCATGCCGTTTTATTACGATCATGATAAAGCATTGGAATACCTGTTGGATCTTGTCAAACGAATACAAGCCGAAAAAGTCATGATCCTTTCCAGCAGTGCTGCGCAGGATGAATTCAGCAAAATCCGTGCTGATAAATTCCGGGATATCTGCCGCAATATCGGCTGTCATGCAGAAAATATCATAGCTCAAACTCTTGACCCGAATGATAACACGACTCTCAAGTCTCTGCTCAAAGAGAATAAAGATGCGTTTATTTTCTGCAACAACGCTTATCTTGTCCGGAATATTTACGTTGCCGCCATGCAGAACGGGCAGATTCCCGGGCGGGATTTTTCGATTGCCGCTATTGCGTCCGGCGTTACATTCACCGGTTTGATTCCGTCTCTGACTTATGTCCGTGTCCCCCTGTTTGAATTGGGCTTGCAGGTCATCCGCACGGCATGTGCCATCTACCAGTCCGGCACAAAAAAGAAAGTGGATATGGAAGTGGTACTGCCTGAATTGATTATTAACGAAACTACAAATATAACAAAAAACAAACTTAAAGGAGTCGCATCATGAATTCAAAAACCATGCGTTTCACCCTGATCGAGCTGTTGGTCGTCATCGCCATCATCGCCATCCTGGCTGCCATGCTTCTGCCCGCACTGGGCTCGGTAAAGGCGCAGGGAAAACATGCTTCTTGCAGCAATAACCAGAAACAAATCGGTTTGATGATCCACCGTTATGTAACCGATTATAACGATTGGCTTCCCGCAACGCAGCGCGGTTCGGCTTCCTCGGAAACCGGATATACCATTCAGAACCTCCTTTCCATGTTGAACTTGAATATCGCTACCTACGGCGCTGTCGGCAGCAATAAAAATGCGGTTCAACTCTGGACTTGTCCAAGCAGCAAAAAAACATGGTACGATATCAAAGGTTCCGGCAATTCAGATTGGCGCGGTAATTATTGTGTTAATGCGGGGGCTGTGGGGATTTATCAAACTGCAAGTACTGCCCGTAAATTATCTCAGGTAAACAGATACAAACGCGCTTCCCTCCTGCCCGCTTTTACGGATAGTGATGCCGAACAGGCGCGTGCCACCAGTATCTCACCCCGTCTCAACTGGACTTGCGGCAGCCATTGGTGGAGCTACTCATTCAACACACAATACGGTTCTGTCGGGTATATCCATAACAAACACTCCAATTTTTTGATGCTTGACGGACATGTTCAAAGGATCAAAGAACCCGGAACCGTTGCTCAGTTAACCGCCCAAGTCTATATTAGCGGATGGAACTATGCCGCTGATATCAAGTAATATACAGTAGGACCATATCATGAAATTTGCAAAAACATTGTTCGTATCCGCATTGGCATCTCTTGCCACATTGATTTCAGCGGATGATTCTCTGTTGTTCCGGGCGGATTTTGATGCTTACACGGTGACCGCAGATGAAGCCAAAGGCAAACGGGATTCTCTCACATTCAAAAACCCCAGTCTGCAGCTGCGCATGTGGCCGGGGATCGATCAGAAGGGGAACGCCCTTGCTATGGAAAAGAGCGAAACTTGTGCTTATCCGATGCCTGGCAACTTTACGCCGGAACAGGGTACGGTTTCATTCTGGGTTGCTCCGCTGAACTGGAAACCGAGCGAAAAGAGCTTCCAGTGGTTCTTCTCCGCCAAACAGAAAGATTTTACGCTCCACGTTTACAAATATGTGTGGGCAAATCACCTTTTCTTCTATATCAGCTCTCCCAAGTTCCAGGGTACAAAGAAAGTTATGACCGTCTGCGCATACATCACGGATGATGTGTGGAAAGTCAATACCTGGCACAAACTCGATGCCGTCTGGGATCGGAACGGCATGAAATTGTATGTGGACGGCGTCCTCCCGAAAGTGAAAGAATGGCGTAATCCGGTACTGAAATTTGCTGCTCCGACCGATTTCCCGGCGGCGGCTGCAAACGGCAAAATTATGCTGAACGGTGAGCCTTCCAAAAATCCGAAAGACAAAAACGAACGTACCGGATTCGACAACCTGCGCATCTATAACCGTCCCCTGGGCGAAAAAGAGATTTACAACGAATATCTGAAATACCGCACCTCTCAGTTCGGCAGCAACCGCGAACAGTTGGTTCTGCCTGTGCCGAAAGCCAAAAAAGCCGTCAAACTGGATGGTAAAGTCGACGCTGCAGAATGGGCAGATGCCTCCATTGCGCCCATTCGTGAACCTGCCCCGTTCTCCCGGGATAAAGACCCCGCATTCAATGGTCAGGCATTTGTCAAACACAATGGAAATTCCATGCAAATTGCGGTTGTTTCCAGTGTGCCTGCGAAATTGAGAAAATGGCAGAAACGTGACGGCAACCTTTGGGAAGATGACAGTTTTGAACTTCATTTGCGCTCAAAATCCGGTGTGGATCATCAATTCATCATCAACAGTCAGGGAGCCGTTTACGATAAAAAAGCAGCAGATTTGAAATGGAATTCCAACATCAAATGCGTTGCAGTCAACACCGCAAACGGCTGGTCTGCGGAAATGGAAATCTCCTTTGCTGACGTCGGCGGCAAACCGGAAACCGGGGCATTCTTCCTTGCCTCTCCCAAATACAAAGGTGCTTATTCCGCTCGTGGATGGCAGCTTGCGGGCGGCGGCGGTTTTGTTAACCCGAAAACATACGGCAAATTCCTTTGGGAAGATGTAGTTTTCGGCTTGGAACAGAGCGGCAATCTTTCCACCGGGAATTTGTCTGCCGGAGTTCGTATGTCCGGCGCAGCAATGACCGTTGAAGTTGTCCGTGAAAATGGCACAACCGTCCGTTCTTCCTGCAAATTCCCGCAGGATAAATGGAATACCACTTTGGAATCCGGTCATCAGAAACTTGTGTTGACTGCGAAAAAAGGTAAAAAGACCGTCGGTTTCTATGAACATTATTTCTATGTGGATTCCCCCGTGGAAATCAAATACGACTCCATGCCTTCCAAAAAGCAGGTCGTTGTAACTGTTGACCTGAACAATGCGGGTAAAGCGATTATCGAGAAAGTCAAAGCCGGGCTGCCGGGGACGATCTCCTTCATCCGCAAGTCCGATAATAAAGTCATGGCATCCACTGATGTTACAGCAAAAAAAGTAGTGTCCGACTTCACCGTTCCGCTCCCGGCATTGGAAATGGGCGAATATTTTATCGGTGCCAAATTCGGCGATGCCTTCAATCAGGTCCGCTTCAATGTGCCGAATCTGAAACCGTTCCTCTTCCCGAAACCGGGTATCGATCACACCGTGCCGTCCCCGTGGACACCGGTCAAAGTCATGGGCAGCAGCAAATACGGCGTGCTTGACCGTGTTTATACATTCGGCAATGGTCCGTTCCCTGTACAGGCCAATTCCAGAGGCAGTGATATGCTTTCTGTTGCGCCGGTCTTGAACGTCAATGGCAAACCGGCTGTCTGGAACGGATTTAAACAGGATGATGTGAAAGACGATCGTATCCTCTTCAGCGGCAAAGGCAAAGCCGGACCTCTCACCATCAACTGGAATGCAGAATTGTGGTTCGATGGCATGTACAAAGTTGCCTTCAAAACAGCTGGCAAAGGGAAAGTCACGGATATGACTCTGACTTATTCCGTCCCCCGCGAATTTGCCAGATACGTATTCAAACAGGATTACCGTTACTGTCTCTTCAGCTGGAAAAATGACCGGATCGAGAAAGAATTCAATCCGTTGAAGAATCGGGAATGTACTCTCCAGTGGACCACCGGCATTGAAAAAGGTTTTGCTTTTGCGCCGGAAAGCAATAAAAACTGGGCAAACAAACCCGGCGAAAAGAATATCATTCTGACGCGCGACAGCAAAAATGTGAAAGTGACGGCAAAGATCATCAGTCGTCCGGTTGACGTAACAGTGCCTTTGGATTACACCTTTGTGTTCCAGGCAACCCCGTCCCGCCGTCCTCATGCCAATAACCGCGACATCAATAACGGCGGCTATCGTGTTCCGACCATGCAGAATCTGCAGTTCGGCGGCGGCGGCGACCATACGTTTGCGGACTACAAGACACCGGGCCGCTGGACCTCTCCCGCTTCCATGAAACCGCTTTATCCGGAACTTTTCGCCAAGCAGGTAAAAGACCATAGGGCAAAGCCGCGTAAGAAAGTTTTTACAAAATCCCGTCTGCCTTATATCGGTGTAAGTTACTGTATGCCGATGCACATCGGTACCAGCGAAGCGGAATACGATTATGCAATCAAAGACTGGATCACCCTGCCTACATGCGTCTGGGCGTATAAAGAAAACGGTGTGCCGCAGACTCTCTTCTCCACCTGCGGAAATACCGGCGCAACCGACGTCCTGATCTGGAATCTGGAACAGTTCATGAAAGCTGGCGTGGTCAGCGGAATTTATAACGACTGTGCCCACACTCCGGCTTGCGAAAATCCCCGTCACGGACACGGCGGCAAAGATGCGTTCGGTCAGCAGTATTCCACCTCATCTGCGCTCTCCCAGCGTGACTATTTCCTGCGTCAGTACCGGGTGATGAAGAAATATGACAAGTTTCTGTTCAACCACGTTCCCAGTGCCGACTTTGTTCCGTTCGTTCATTGCTTCTCCGATTTGATCTGGCCGGGTGAAGAAATGCATCAGCCGGTATTGGATTATACGGAACATTGCTACATTGAGTTCATCCCCCGGGAAAGCTGGCAATCCGCTCTGAGCCCGACCATTCGCGGTGTTGCCATCTCGCTGCTGCCCCAGTATGAACGTGCAATGAGCTCCAATAAAGAAAAAGCAGCCCGTCTGAAAATCAAAAATAATCCGGAATGGGCAATCCGCACCATGACCCCGTGTCTGCTTCATGATACTATGATTTCAGCGGCTTATATCGACGTCAAAACCGTTGACCGCTGGTGGATCATTAAAGAACCCATGCATCTGAACGAAGCGGAATTCCGCGGATACTGGTTTGATGACACCATCCAATCCAAGACAAAAGATATGTTGATCAGTTATTACATTCTCCCGAAGAAAGCACCGTATAAATACCTGGTGATTGCGGGGAATTACAATCGTACCGAAGCGGAACTCGGTATTGAAAAACTGAATCTGCCCCATACCGCAATCCGCGAACTGTGGAACGGTGTGGATGTGAAAGAAAAGGATTTGAAAGCCATGAAGATTCCGGGGAACCACTTCCGCATCTTCGGGGTGAAATAACAGAAGTTATTGTTTTTCCCGGAATTCTTTCGGCGACATACCGTGTTTCCGTTTGAAGTAGTTGGAAAAATAATACTGATCGGAAAATGCCAGATGCTCTGCAATCTCCTTGATTGACATGGAGGAATACAAAAGCAGAGATCTGGCACTTTTCATTTTCTGCTCCATGAGATAATCGTAGGGCGTCATTTTGTAATGACTGCTGAATGACCGGATCAAGTGTGAGCCGGAGAGATGGCGTTTTTCCGCATATTGTTCCAGCACAAATTTTTTCTGAACCGATGCATCCAGACATTGTTTCAATTTTTCAATTTCCCGGGGGATCTGGGAGCGTAATCCGGCATACACTTTCGCCGCATGAGCCGCAAATTGATGAAATACAACGGCACCTTCCTGATTGGATTCCGTGGTTGTCCGGTACAGGGCTTTCATAATATCAAAATATTTTTTGAGTTCCGGACAATCGGGAATATGATACATATTATCCAGCCCATACGCCTTCATCAGGGTCGTCATCAGTGGCCCGCCGATTACAAAATAACTTTTTTTCCACGGCTTGTAGGGATCGGGCCAATAGGCATGATCGCTCCCCTGGGGCAGAAAATATACGCTGTCCTTTTTGATATGAAACTCCTGTCTGCCGATTTGCAGCGTGCCGCCGCCGGAAAGGACATATTCCACCGTGCAGAATTTATAATCGTATCGGGTGATAATGGGCGTATTCCGATCGGCAGAAATATCACGGGCAATATACAAAATGAACGGAAAATCATTCTTATAATCGAGGGAATATTCATCCGGATCGTTGAATGGCATAACATTTTTATTCATAATCATATCTCCGCGTATTTCTGATACAATATCACCGGATCGAGAAATTGCAAGTATAAAAAAGGAAAAAGTCTGCTTAAAATATCAATATTGCACATTATATTATCGGTATCCTTCATTTTTTTCATATAATAAAGTGTATTTTTTTGTTGAAACTTACTATTTATTCTATTAGATTATCCCTGAAACGGAAAAAATATTGCTTTGCATGTGCAATATTGTAAAAGACAATATCACACATTATCAATCAAATTGAGGTAACGGAAATGAAAAAGATGAGAAAACAAAACTTTACGCTGATCGAACTGCTGGTTGTAATTGCCATCATCGCGATTCTGGCTTCCATGCTGCTCCCTGCGTTGGGCAAAGTCAAACAGACCGCGCAGAATGCAAGTTGCGCCAACAACCTGAAACAGATAGTTATTGCTGCAAATTCTTACGCCATCAACAACAAAGATTGGGCTCCCATGGCAGTTACCGGGCAAAGCTCCTGGGTTCATCTGCTCTGGCCCTATATCACACAGACTTCTCTTGACACTGCGTACAGTGCCTCTCTGAATGGCAACAAGTCTTTTTATTGTCCGCTCTCCAATACCGCCATCAAAGATCTCACTGCCACGACACCAAATTACGGTTTATCTTTTATTTTCGGCAGAGCAAAAGTGCCGCTGTCAAAGATTTATTTCCCCTCAAAAGCAATTATGCTCGGTGAAACAAGTTCCTCCAACGGGAATGGTTCGATCGGCTTCCAGACAGTAACCGGGATCGCCATCCGCCATTACCATTTGAAAGGTGATACCGACCATGTCTACGATTCCAACTGGTGGAAAACCAACTGGCGTTCCGCAAAACAGCGTGCCAATTTTGCAGCAGTTGCCGGCAATGTGGAATTGAAGGATACTTACTTCTACGGTTGGGCAAAACATGTCGGTCCCGGCGGAGAATACAGCAATATGCCATTTAACTTTGATAATACTGCCACAGCCAAGGCTCCGTAATTTTTGACTGGATCAATCTTAAAATAACGTAAGGTCATTCATCATGCAAAAGATTCCTCATACCCTTTTTGTGTTTACATTCCTGCTCGCATTACTTGCCGGAATTCCTCTCATGGCACAGAAAAAGCCCGCTTTGAAACTGCCGCAACTCAATGTCCCCAACAACCGTTTCTATTTCTCCTATCCCGTACAGCAGCCGCCGGTCATCGATGGCAAGCTGGAAAAGGAGTTCTGGAGCAAACTCCCACGCGCAAAATATTTCACTGTCAACGATTACAAAAACTCCAGTGCAACCCGGCAGACCGTCTTCCAGATCGGATATGATGACACCTATCTTTATCTGGGCGCGATCATGTTCGAACCTTTCCCCGCACGCATCAAAGACGGGAAGGATGTGCCGGAAAAAGAACGCGACTGTCTCAGCTTTATTTTCTCTAAAACCTATGATAAAAAAGGAAATCCGGCGGATCAGCCTTACACCATGATTCATTATTATGCCGGCGGAACATGTGCTGCGGTCAGAAACGCATTACCGGAGAAAAAAATCGTCCCGGTCGCAATCTCAAAGGATTGGCAGTACGCATACAGCAAAGATGCCAATCACTGGTTTGTTGAGGCACGGATTCCCCTTGCCGATCTCGGTTTTTCTCCCAAAGATGAATACGTCTTTATCAACGCAAGCCGCAAGCTGACCACCGGCCCGAAAGGCGAAAAAGAATCCATGTGGAGTGAAAAACTCAACTCCCGCCTGGGCATTCACAGTCTCGCCTATTTCCTTTTCATGGAAAAACGGGGGGATGCAACCTACGACACCTTGCGCATCAATGCCAGTCCGCGATACAAACATCATAAATACGTCATGGAACCCATCGGACGGCGTCAGGGAATTTATCTCACGGCATTCCAGCAATTCGGCAAGAATCCCAACTGGAAAAATGTGGATATCGCCGCCGATAAAATCAAAAACTTCTTTGCGAAAAACAATAAACGGGGCATCAGCGCCCTGATCGTGGATGAAGGCGATGAATATTATATGGAATATCTCCGCGCTTTCGATACGGTATATAAACCGACACCGCCCAGGGCGTTACAGCTCCCCGCAAAGGATTGCGTCATCAAATCAGTGAAACTCAATGAGGAATTGATCCCCTGCAAAAACGGCTCCTGGATTCTCCCCATGGAATCCGGTATCAGCAAACTGGAAATCACTGCAGAAGCTACCGGCGCAAATCCCGGCTTGCGCATTGCGCTTGATGGATCACCGGAAACAGCGGAACATGTTTTTGCGTTTAACGAAAAAGGTGCAAAAGTTCCCCTTGCCAACACAAACGGCAGTCTCTGGTCCGGCAAGGAAAAAACGTTGATCTTCCGTCAAAATCTGGTCTGGCATCGGGAATACTGCAATCACCGTTACGCATTTATTCACCCGAATGTGGAAAAATGGGGAGTATCTCCCGGGGAAACCATGCACTTTATTCACCGGGTATTCAATGTAAATGACACCAAAAAGAAAGCAGATTATACCCTCATTATGGAAATTCCGGAAGGATTCCAGCGCATCAACGATTCCATGGGCTATTCGGTCTTCCATCACTATCCCACAAAGAATATCAAGGAAGAAAAAATCTCTTTCAACGGCGAAAATTACCTCCGTTATACTTACAAGTGGACTCTCCCCGCAAAACTGGAACGGAATCTGCCGTTCTACACCCATTACATCAGTATCAAGCACGATTCTTACAAATTCCCCAAAGGTAAAAATCCGGTCATCCGCTTCCGCCGCATTATCGACGGCAACACGGTTGACATTGTCAACACCGTTCCTCTCTACGAACTGCCCCCCATCAACGGCGGAAAAATGAAACATTTCTGTTTCCCCCAGTACCACAACTTCATGGGCGGTTTCGTCTCCGATGAACAGTGGGAAGCCATGCTCAGCAACTGCTCCGCTGCCGGGTTGGATTCCTTTTTCCTTGCCATCGGGTACCCCAATCCCGATAACCCCGGAGTCTTGAAAGTCAATAAAATCAAAAATAAATACGGACGCCATAATTTCGTCTGGATGCACTGGAATCTGCCTTTGTGGGGCAGCGGACAGCTCAAGACTGCAACAAGACGTCTGGTTGACAAGACGCCCGATCTTCATGCCGTCTTTTTTCATAAAAATGATCAGGGCAAACTCGCGCACATGAACATCATGCTCTGCCTGACAAAAGCCGTCGGCAAATACCGGGAACCGTTCTTTCATGCTCTGGTAGAAGATTATAAATGGGCAATGGCAAAAACCGGCACAAAGAATATCTTTATCAACGATGAAAACAAGCCCCACATGAGCGATAAAAAATGGAAAAACTCCTATTGCTTCTGCAACGACTGCAAACAGGAATTCCTGAAATTTATCAAGGTTGCCCCCTACGACATCACCAATCAGGAAATCGCAGAAAAATATGAAAAACAATGGGGCGATTTCTGGCGGTATACCCATAAACATAAACTGCTTACAATCGTCTACGATGCCATCCGGAAAGCAGGCGGAACTTTTGCCTACTATCACACCAGCACAGACCGGGTGTCCGTCAAATATGCAAAAGGTCTTTATGATACTCAATTTGTCACAATCCCCGGATGTAATATTTATACCGGTTCCAATTATCAGCCGACCGTCGACCGGGATTTGAAGGCAGTGCGGAATATTACCGGGGAACGGAATCTGATCGGTCAATACCGTACTTATGTGCCGGATACCTTCTATTCCTCCGATGGCGTGTATTACCGTCCGGAAGAAACCAAACATCAGCTGTTGCGTATTGCGGCCTCCCTCCAATGCGGTGCGATCAGTGAGTGCGGTGTCTATTTCAGCGCAGGCTCCCTTTATTACGCCGGAGAAGCAACCCGCATCATTGCAAAATATGAAGATATCTTCTATAATGGCTCACGAAACGATGCGCTTGCAGGCGGCACATTCCAGTATCCGGATAAACTGGTCCTTACCAAAGGCAACGAACGTCTGGTACTGCTCTTTAACGAAAAAGAAACTCCTGTTAAAGGCGAATTGCTCAATTTGAATCTTGCGAAAGGTCAGAAAGCAAAAATCGAAGGTCAGAAAAAATGGATTGCCAATCCTGCAAAAATGTCGCTGACCATCCCCGCAAAAGAAGTTGTGGTTATCTACATAAAATGATAAAAAGGAGATTACACATCATGTTCAGAAACAAATATCTGCTTGCAATTCTTCCTGCGTTGTTCACCATATTGTCCGCCGATATACTGCATGCACAGGTTCAAGCGAATTTCTGCGGACTCCGCGACAGAACCTACAAGGCTTATCCCGTTAAAACGGCCCCCGTAATCGATGGCAAACTGGAAAAGGAATTCTGGGATCAACTCCCCGGTGCAAAATACTTTACCGTCAACGATCTGGATTCGGACAGTGTCACGCGTCAGACCTCCTTCCGCATCGGGTACGACTCCAAATATCTCTACATCGGCGCAACCATGTTGGAACCGTTCCCCCATTTGCTGGAAAATCAACAGGCGATTCCCGGAAAACGGGTCGATAAAATCAATTTCCTTTTCTCAAAAATCTATAACCGGAAAGGAAATTACGATGACAGCCCGTACATCTTCCTTATCTGCAATGTCAACGGCAAATTCAGCATGATCCGTAACCGGCTCCCCGAGAAAAAGACTTTCCCCGTTGCCATTACAGATGACTGGAAACTTGTTTGCGGCAAGGATTCCACACACTGGTATATGGAAGCACGCATCCCCTTTGCATCGCTCGGATTTACACCTGCCGACGGCAAAGTTTATTTCAATGTGAGACGTGATCTTGCCACCGGTTCCGCAACCGAACGGGAATCCATGTGGAGTCAGCGCATCACGCCCGGCCTGGGAGCCCACAGTTTCGGTACTCTGATCTTCAATCAAACACCAGGCGATGTCGCACAGGATACTTATCTGCTCAATGCAAAAACCGGTGAAAAATATCATCAGAACATCTTGAAACCCATCGGCGAAAAACAGGGTGCATACCTGACCGCATACCGTCAATTCGGCAAAGATAAAAACTGGCATAAAGCAGAAAAAGCCGCTGAAAAAATCGGGAAATATTTTGCCGATCATAAAAATGATTTGACCCGTGCTTTGATTCGTGATGAAGTGGATCAGTATTATATGCAGTTCCTCAAGGCTGTCGATGATATTCAGAATGCCATTAATCCCAGAACGTTGCAGCTCGAAACAAAAAATGCCGTTGTGACCTCCGTCATACTCAATGGCAAAGCAATTCCCTGCAAAAACGGCAAGTACACTCTCCCCATGAAGTCCGGGATCAGTTCTCTGGAAATCCGGGCAGAAGCCAGGGGCAATGATCCCGCTCTGAAAATCAACCTTGCCGATTCCCCTGAAACAGCAGAAACTGTGTTTGCCTTTAATGAGAAAAACATGAAAATTCCGCTGACAAAATCCAATGATTACATCTGGGCGGGCAAGGAAAAGAAAGTGACCTTCCGTCAAAACCTGATCTGGCATCGGGAATACAGCAATCATCCTTATACATTCATTCACCCGAATGTGCGTAAATGGAGCTATTCGCCCGGCGAAACCATGCACTTCATCCACCGCATTTTTGACGTCAATAAATCCGGTAAAAAAGCCAATTATACCCTCATTATGGAAATTCCGGAAGGCTTCAAACGCGTTAACGATTATAACAATTATGCCGTGTTCCATCATTATCCCACAAAGGATATCAAGGAAGAAAAAATCACTTTCAACGGCGAAAATTACCTCCGTTATACTTACAAGTGGACTCTCCCTGCTAAATTGGACCGGAATCTGCCCTTCTATACCCATTATATCAGCATCCGGCACGAATCTTATAAACCCGTAAAAAATAAACTGCCCGTTATCCGCTTCCGCCGCATTATCGACGGCAATACAACGGATATCGTCAACACCATCCCGCTCCACCAATTGCCCCCCATCAACGGCGGAAAAATGAAAAATATCTGCTTTCCCCAATATCATAACTTCATGGGCGGTTTCGTCAGTATTGAACAGTGGGAAGATATGATCAAAAACTGTTCTGCTGCAGGGATGGGCTCCTTCTTCCTCGGGATCGGATACCCCAATGCCAATAACCCGATGATCCTGAAAGTCAATAAACTCAAAAATAAATACGGCTATAAAAATTTCGTTTGGATGCACTGGAATCTGCCTTTGTGGGGCAGCGGACAGCTCAAGACGGCAACCCGTCAGCTCATCGATAAAAATCCCGATCTCCATGCCGTATATTATGATGAAAAAGGCGGACTTCTTACGAATTTCAGTATCGTTTACTGCATGACAAAGATGCTCAGTCCCAAGTATAAACAACAGTTCTTCGATGCCCTTGTGAAAGATTACCAATGGGCTATGGCTCATTGCGGATCAAAGAATATCTTTATCAACGACGAAAGCCAGCCGAAAAAACGCCATCACACCTGGTCCTATTCCACCTGCTTCTGCGATGCCTGTAAAGATGCTTTTTTCCAACATGCCGGAATCAAACCATACCCCATTTCCAATAAAGAATTGGTTGAAAAATACGAACATCAGTGGGAAATATTCTGGAAATATACCCATAAAAAACGTCTCCTCACGGTTGTCTATGAAGCAATCAAAAAAGCGGGCGGCAAGTTTGCCTATTACCATACCAGTGCCGATAAAATTTCCGTGGAATACGCAAAGAATTTGTACGATTATCAACTGGTTACCATTCCCGGATGCGGTATCTATACCGGCTCAAAATATCATCCCACCGTGGATTACCTTTCGAACGAAGTCCGCGCTGTCTCCGGAGTCAAAAATCAGATTGGCCAGTTCCGTACGTATGTGCCGGATCTTTTCTATTCATCCGACGGTATATATTACTATCCGGAAGAAACCAAACATCAGTTATTGCGTATTGCGGCTGCCTTGCATGGTGGCGCAATTACGGAATGCGGTGTCTATTTCAGCGCAGGTTCCCTCTATTACGCCGGGGAAGCCACCCGCATTATTGCTGAATTCGAAAATCTTTTCTATAATGGAACAAGACAAGATGACCTTGCCGGCGGCACCTTCCGTTATCCGGATAAACTGGTGCTGACAAAAGGCAAAGAACGTCTTATCCTTCTCTTCAACGAAAGCGATGTTCCTTTGAAAGGGGAATTATTGAATCACAAACTGCTCAAAGGCCAGAAAGCCCGAGTTGTTGGTACGCAGAACTGGATTATGAATCCTGAAAAAATGTCACTTACGATTCCGGCGAAAGACGTTCTTGCGATTTACATCAAATAATTTTTTTGATAAAATCATACGGATATGCCGCACAAAACCATGCACATATCCGTATGAAATGAAAAAAAATCGCAAAACGGACTTGATTTTTTTGAAACGTGTGATATATTAACGATATACCCTATAAATAAGGGCGTTTAGCTCAGTTGGTTAGAGCGTCACGTTTACACCGTGAATGTCTGGGGTTCGAGTCCCTAAACGCCCACCATTTTTTGTCTCTTCGACGTTTTGTTCCATAAAATCAGATTTCCTTTGTGCTTGATATCTCTGGTAATTGATATATTTTCAATTTGAAGTACTCCCGATCTCTGAAACCATATGCTTGTTTTATCAGCCATCGGATCTTATTATTGAATCCTTCCATTTGAGCATTGCTGATATGGCGGAACGTCCAGAAGGAAACAATACCTTCCAACTTATCGCGAATTGTTCTTGCCTCATCGACGGTTTGTTCCATAAAATCAGATTTCCTTTGTGCTTGAAATTTCCGGTAATTGATAGATTTTTAATTTGAAGTACTCCCGATCTCTGAAACCATATGCTTGTTTTATCAGCCATCGGATTTTATTAT
>JAZUCU010000056.1:0-31250 GCA_045639325.1 Victivallales bacterium | reverse complement strand
GCCAATGCCAGTTTCAAAAATGCCGAAACGGCGGCAGATTGGATCATCAAAAACGTTCCCTTGCGCCGACAGGTTCAGCAGTTACAGAAGCAAGTTGCAGAACAGAAAGAAAAGGCGGACAAATTCAATAGTTCCCGTCTTGCATTTGTTGCTTACCGTGATGCGGAAAATCTGGCATCCTCCGGCAATCGTGATTACGAATCCGGCAAATTTGCGTCAGCAGAAAACTCTTTGCGTTCCGCCGTTTCCGGTTATGAAAAGGCGTATTCGGAAGCACGGGACTTGACGGTATCCAATTTGATCAGTTCTGCGCGTGTCGCCGGAAACAGCCGGAATTGGGAACGGATGCAGAAGCAGGCGGAAGCCGCTCTGGAAATTGATTCCGGCAATACGGAAGCGCAGCAGTTGAAAGCGGAAGCGGAAAAATATCTGAAGCCGACTCTTAACCTCATTGCTACGGTGGATGGTGTGCGTGTCCCTGCAAAGATTAAGTTCGGCAATACGGAACTTGATACCATGAAAACACTCCGCAACTTTAGAGAAAATGCGGACTATAAAGCCTCGTTGTCTTACCGTTCCGGCGAGGATGAATATGTGGGAGAAATCCGTTTTAACTGTAATTGGCGCGGACCGAGAAAAATGACAGTGGCTTTGGAAAAAGTTGTATTCAACATTGACCTTATCAACGGAACCGTAGAATACAATGGAATGCGCCTGGAAATGGTGAAGATCACAGCCGGAACGTTTATGATGGGGAGTCCGTCCAGTGAGTCAGGGAGAGAAAGTGATGAAAAACAGCATCAGGTGACATTGAGTAAAGATTATTGGCTTGGGAAGTATGAAGTAACGCAAGCGCAATGGCAAGCCGTAATGGGGAATAATCCCTCCCGTTTCAAGGGTGATAACCGCCCGGTTGAGAAAGTCAGCTGGAATGAAGCAAAGCAATTCTGTGATAAACTGAATGAACGTTATGCCGGAAAATTACCGCGAGGTTATAAGTTTGATCTGCCGACGGAAGCCCAATGGGAATATGCCTGCCGGGCAGGAACAACAACCGCATATTCTTATGGTGATTCTTCAGACACTGATAAAATGAACTGTGATAAGGTTCGTGGGCATACAGTTGATGTAGGAAGTCTTGGCTATAAAAATGCCTGGGGCTTATATGACATGCATGGAAATGTTTATGAATGGTGCCGGGATCGGTCTGGCTCTTACAGTAATGGTGTAGTAACGGATCCAGTAGGACCGCAGACTGGCTCTCGCCGCGTGAAGCGCGGCGGCAGTTGTTTCAGCCGCGCCAGTTACTGTCGTTCAGCTTGCCGGGACAGCTTTTTACCGTGGGCTTTCAACCGCTTCCTTGGCTTCCGCCTCGCTCTTGTCCCCGTTCAATGATTTTGTCGGACTTGTCGGACTTGTCGGACGAGTCGGATGCAGCTATGCCGCGACAAGTTTGTCCGATGGTTGGAGAGGAAAACGGAGATGTACGGAGTTGTACGGAGATTTACGGAGGGCTGCAGGAAATACCAACGTTTCTAACTTGAAGCCGCGACAGGGGAAAACAAATGTGATATTGATCTTCGGTTTGATCCTCCGTACATCTCCGTATTTCTCCGTACTACTCCGTAAGAAAACTTTTTAGACCTTGCCCTCGCCCTTGTGCCGGTGCAGTAATGCCCTGCTTGAGGAGTGTTTCTGCCGACATTCGAATGGAAATGCGCATAATAATAGAAGATTTTTTCAAAAATCAACTTGAAAAAAAAGAAAAAAAATGATATATTATGCTCTTGTATGTGTCCGGGACACTGTATTATCCCGGTTTGTAGTCAAATGAAATCCATACAAGGAGAAAAACAACATGAATAACGTATGCGCTTATTCAAAAGCTGATTTGCTTGCACTGAAAAGCAAATTGGAACAGGAGTACGCGGCCTGTCAGGCACGCAATCTGAAACTCGATATGTCACGCGGAAAACCCGCAAGCACCCAATTGGACCTCTCAAACGGCATCCTCACATCTACATTGACTACATACACTACAGAAGATAAGACGGATACCCGTAATTACGGCATTCTGACCGGTATTACAGAGGCAAAGAAGCTGTTCTCCGAACTTCTCGATATTCCCACTGATAAGTTGATTATCGGCGGTAATTCCAGTCTCAATCTGATGTATGACACCATGGTGCGTCATATGCTTTTCGGCACACAAGGCTGCACTCCCTGGACAAAGCTGGATAAAGTGCGTTTCCTCTGCCCGTCTCCGGGTTATGACCGCCACTTTGCCATCTGCGAAGAACTGGGTATTGAAATGATCACTGTCCCCATGACCTCCAACGGTCCGGACATGGATTTTGTGGAACAGGCATGTGCTGCTGACGATTCCATCAAAGGTATCTGGTGCGTTCCGCTGTACTCCAACCCGCAGGGTATCTGTTACAGCGATGAAACAGTGGATCGTCTGGCAAAGATGAAAGCTGCAGCCGACTTCCGTATTTTCTGGGACAATGCTTATGGCGTGCATCATATTTTTGCAGAACGCAAACTGAAAGACATCTTCAAAGCCTGCGAAGAAGCGGGTAACCCGAATCGTCCGTATTATTTCTTCTCCACTTCCAAGATCACGTTCCCGGGTGCTGGTGTTGCTCTGATGGCATCCAGCCTTTCCAACCTGGAAGAAGTGAAGAAACACATGGGTATCCAGACGATCGGTTTTGACAAGATCAATCAGCTCCGCACCGTGAACTTCCTGAAAGATGCGGAAAACGTCCGTGCACACATGCGCAAACAGGCGGACGAACTGAAACCGAAATTCCACGTTGTTCTGGAAACACTGGACCGTGAATTGAGCGGTACCGGTCTTGCTGAATGGGAAAAGCCCGATGGCGGTTACTTTGTCGCAGTCGATACACTCGACGGCTGTGCAAAAGAAGTTGTCAAACTGGCAAAAGAAGCCGGTGTGACCATGACCGGTGCGGGTGCAACCTTCCCGTACAAGAAGGATCCGCGCGACCGTAACATCCGTATTGCGCCGACTTATCCGACGATTGACGAATTGAAGCTTGCAATGGAACTGTTCTGTCTGTGTGTGAAACTTGCAGGTGTGAACAAACTGTTGGAAACAGCAAAATAAAAAGTTTACGGGATTGTCCGTAAAATCAAGACGCCGCTGCTGCGAATCAGGCAAGGATTTGCCAGAGGTTTCCGGCTGCGGCGTTTTTGTGCATAATGCGGATTTGCTTTTTTCTGTTTTTATGCTATAGTAAGAATGCAATTAACCATGGAGAAGTTATCATGACATTTATGGAAAAACTCAATGCCGTCTGGAAATCCAGCAATTCACTGGTTTGCGTAGGATTGGATCCCGACGTGGCAAAAATTCCGGAACATCTCCGGTCCGCAGAACACCCCTTGTTTGAATTCAACAAGGGCATTATTGATGCAACGAAAGATCAGGTTTGTGCCTATAAGCCGCAGATCGCTTATTACGCCGGCTTGAATTATGATGAAGATTTGCTGATGACAATCCGTTACATTCAGGAAAATGCACCGCAGGTGCCTGTGATCCTGGATGCAAAACGGGCAGATATCGGGGCGACTTCTCAGATGTATGCAAAAGAAGCATTCGAACGGTATCAGGCAGATGCTGTTACCGTGAACCCTTACATGGGCATGGATGCCCTGAAGCCCTTCCTGGATCATGCCGATAAAGGCGTGATCGTTCTTTGCCGGACTTCCAATCCGGGCGCAAAAGAAATCCAGGAATTGATGGTGGATGGGGAATACCTGTATCAGCGGGTGGCGCGTTTGGTATCAGGTCCGTGGAATTACAACAACAATACCATGCTGGTAGCAGGAGCGACATTCCCGGCAGAATTGGGACAGATTCGGAAAATTGTGGGTAATACACCCCTTCTGGTTCCGGGTGTCGGTGCACAGGGCGGCGACGTTCAGGCTGTATTGGAAAACGGCTTGACCGCAGACAAGACCGGTCTTGTGATCAACTCCTCACGCGGTATTATTTATGCATCATCCGGAAAAGATTTCGCCGAAGCTGCGGGTGAAGCCACCCGTAAACTGAACGAACAGATCAATTCCTTCCGCTAATCGTTACGGAAAGAGATTGATCAGAAAGTCTTTTTTTATGAACGATCTTAACATGCTCACCCCGTTCCTGAAACGGGGCAGCGAATTCCTCAACGTCAAATATCCGATTTTGTGCGGTGCCATGACCTGGGTCTCGGAACCCCAGCTGGTTGCTGCAGTTTGCAATTCCGGATGTTTCGGCTGTCTTGCCGGCGGTAATGCTCCGGTCGACATCCTGCACAAACAGATCCTGGAAACCCGGAGTTTGACGCAGAATCCTTTTGCTGTGAACCTGATCACAATTGCGCCTGCGTATCATGATCAGCTTGACATGCTGAAGGAAATGAAAGTGCCGTACATTGTTTTTGCCGGCAGTTTCCCGAAAGAAAAAGAAGTGCTTGCCGCCAAGGAAACCGGAGCCAAAGTCATGTGCTTTGCATCCACTGTTTCCATTGCGGAACGCATGATCAAATTCGGTGCAGATGCCATTATTCTGGAAGGCAGCGAAGCGGGCGGCCATATCGGCCACGTTTCTTCTATCGTCCTCATGCAGCAGGTTCTGTTCAAATTCGCGGATCAGATTCCTGTCTTTGTTGCGGGCGGGATTGCCACCGGTAAAATGATTGCACACGCATTGCTCATGGGGGCATCCGGGGTTCAGCTCGGTACACGCTTTGTCATGACGGAAGAATGTCGTGCGCACGAAAACTTCAAGATGGCATTCCGCCGTGCCAATGCGCGTGATGCGGTTTCCACACCCCAATTTGACTCCAGATTGCCGGTGGTATCGGTCCGTTCTTTGCGTAATAAAGGCATGGATGAATTCGGTAAACTCCAGTTGCGTCTGCTCAAGGAAATGGAAGCCGGAACGGTGACACGTCAATTTGCTCAGGAAGAAGTGGAACGCTTCTGGGTCGGCGCATTGCGTCGTGCTGTTGTCGATGGCGATGTGGATGGCGGTTCTCTGATGGCGGGTCAGTCTGTTGGTCTTGTTGACAAGATCATGCCGATCCGTGATGTTGTGGCAGAATTGCTGAACGATGCGGAAGCCGAATTGGTATCAGTGAAAAGCAAACTTTCCTGATTTCCGCGTTTAAGCGACAAAAAATCAGCCTGTGTATGTTTTTGATGACATACGCAGGCTGTTTTTTTGCTTTATGGAATCGATTATTTCAGCGTGATTTTTTTGGAAACGGTGATGCCGCTTGCCGCATCCCGCAGTTCAATCGTCCAATCACCCACGGGGTCGTTCCAGGCAAAATGAATGGGGAATTCCGCGCTGCCGTTATTCGTACTTACAACTTTATGCAGATAATCCAAATATTCGCCTGCAGGATTTTTTACCCGGCAGCGGAAAACATGGTGTTCTCCGCCGGGAACGGTGGCTTTGACTGTAATGGACTCGCCCTGTTTTGCGGTCGCCGGGACCTGTGTCTGCAGTTTAATTTCGTAGGGGAGCAGGGCAAGAATCGCCGGACGGCCGGGTGTCAACCGGATTTTGAATTTCCTGTTTTTTCCATAATATTTCCCGGTTGCAGCATCGTAAAGATAACGTTCTTCCGGAATAGTCAATTCCGTCTGGAATGATTTTTTATTCCATTGCGCAGCGGTCATTTTTTCCCAGTTGCCTTTCGGGTAAACGGGGAGCAGTGCGAGATACTGTGTATTGTCGTTCTGATAGAAATTGTGCATGACGGGGTAATCGGTTTTCAGCCGGGCGGGCTTTGCGACATTCATAAAACCTTCGATGAGTTTCAGGAATGTTCTGCCTTCTTTTGTGCCGCGCTGTTCGGAATAGTTATGACTGTAATTCAAATAGAGCGTTGCACCTTTTCCGGTTTTGCGGATGATATTGCAGGGGATCTTTCTGCTGCCGACGGTGACGAAATTCATGGCTTTTCCGCCATTCAGTCGAGTGCCATCCATAACGCGATCCATATCGATCCCGGTTTCTTTGACCGCCTGTTCGGGGGCTTTCAGTCTGGTTCTTCCTGCTTTGATGCCGAACAGGGAATTGAGCTTGTTTTTACTGCGTTTATTGGAAAGAGCATCGTGGGTGCCGGCATCGTAATCGGCAATGATTTTTCCGCCGTTTTTGACGTATCGGATAAACATGTCACATTCCTGATCGGTGAGTGCGGAGGCTTCGGGGAGGAAGATGACTTTGTATTGGCGGAGGAAATCATCGGAGATTTCATCTTTTGCGATGAACCGGTGCGGGATACCCATATCTTCCAGCATGACGGCGAACGAGAGTGCCTTCTGCCAGTAATCGGTCTTGCGCTGTTTGAGGAAATTTGCGATGAGTGAATTCTGGGAGAAATAGATCCCTGCCGTATTCTGGACCTTGGAGGAATGGAACAGCAGGTCAGCCATGCCGGATCGCAATTCCCATAACAGATCGGAATAGAATTTCCGGACCGGTGATGTTTCCAGATTGGGCAAAACAAATGTATGAGCATACCAGTTGTTCATACTGCGTCCGCCGAGACAGATATTTTCCCATGTCCGGTAGAGTGTTGCTCCTTCCGCATTGGAATAGCCGTGATAACTCATGATGAGCCGTTTATCCCGGTCGAAAGAAACGGGCAGTCGTGCGGGGCCGTATGTGCTGACACAACCCAGTTTACTCATGTTGCGGAAATTCCAGTTGCCTCCATAGGTGTGCGGGGGATTATTGACCCCGGTCGGCCCGACGATGGCGCCGGGATATTTTTTCTGAATATTGGATTGACAGGCAAGCAGAGCTTTGCAGAAAATATGATCCATGTAGAGCCGGTGTTCCACCCAGGGCGCAGGGGAGCCGTGGGTGAGGATTTCGACACGGGTCATGGGCACGACATCATCCCATTTTTTGAATGAAGTTTTCCATGCCTGATTAAGTTTATCCAGAGAGCCGTGCCGTTTTTCGAGCCAGAGTCTGAAATCTTTCAGACAGTATTGACAGATACAGGAATCGAAAGGCGTGTTGTAATACGTGATACTCATTTCGTCGCCTAACTGGAAAAGGTGTCGGGTGCCGAAAGTTTCCATGGCGTTGACATTTGCCATACCGGCGGTAGCGGGGTTGAAGGCATTGGGATTGTTGGGGCACCTTTTTCTTGCCAGATATTTTTTATCGTGTGTTTTCTGCCATTGCGGGATATTCTCGTTGGAATGGAATATGTAGGGTCCGCACCAGTTGCTGCCGACTTCGAGGGGAGAGTATTTCAGCAGTTGGACGAATGACTGTTCTGCGCCGCTCCCGGCGTAATGGAAATTGAAGCCGAATTTCCGGAAAAGTTTCCAATATTCCGGATAAATGTATTCGGGGAGACAATCGCCGCTTGTCCACAGCAGATTAGCGAAATTTTTTGTTGCGTGGAATATATGGGGAAGGTTGAATTCGACCCGTTTGCGATCGAGAATCTTTTTGTCATCGGACAATGTGAATTCCAGGATATGGAAATTGGAGATGGCATTTTTTGTATCCCACATTGCCTGATTGCCGGTTCCCTGTGCGGTGATCCGGTTATCGCAATCGTAAATTTTCCATTGCAGTTTACCTGCGCCCATACTGTTGACTTTTGCGCGGATCCCCTGTTCATTCTTTGTGAAATTGACCCTGCGAATCCGGGGAGAACGTCTGTTATTGATCAGGGTATATGCAAAATCGCCGGAATCACAAACGGCATGAATGTAATTTTCTGTATTCATGAGAATGGAGGAGAGATCGACTGTGGAAGTACCGGCAGGCAACGTTTTTTCCAGAGAACGCCCCTCCACGGTATATGGATCGAACGCCGAGAATTTGATTTTTGCAGGTTTGTTCAGGGTGATTGTGACACCGGTTTCATTTGCCGCAAGGGTGCGGATATTCTGTTCTTTTCCGCATGCCCGGTCAAAGAGATTGGCGAAGATCGCCAGTTGATATTCCTGAAAACGGTGTGTAACGTTCAATGCCTGGAATCCGATCGTTCTGCCGCCGGGGCGGGGCAGCAGAAAACCTTCGTGCGGATATTGAAGGAAAAGGATTCTGCCTTTGCCGTGAACTGTTTCCAGAATTTTCGTTTTATCAAAATAAGGTGCCGCATCGAAGTGCATTTTCTTTGCAACTTCTGCGGTAATATCTTTTGCATCGGAAAGCAGTTTTTTCAGCGCAGCATCGGGATTCTGCGGTTTGACAATGATCAAACCGGCACCTTCGTGAACTCTCTTGAGAATATCGGCACGTACACTTGCGGGGAATGTTTGCCAGGAAATCCCTTTCATGCCCCATGGCGGAGTCACATTACTGCCGATTATGAATGCATCGTATTTTCTGCCTTTCAGGAATTTGGGGATCTGATCACACCCCGTTTTGTCGTTGACATTGGGGATCGTTGTGGAAATGCGCCATGACATCTGGAAATCGCCGGGATAGAGGACCGGGATCTCTGTTTGCATGGGACGGCGTTTTTTCAATTCGATTACATCCCGGATGCCGTTGACGGGGAGAAGACAGAGGACTTGCGGCATATCATCTGCATTTGACCAGCGGTAAAAAGGCAGCGGTGCGCCATCGGAAAATTTATATTGCCAGGGTTCTTCTGTACCCGCGGCGCGCACTTTTGTTTCCAATGCGGAAAGTTCTTTTGCTTTGATGGGGTGAAGCAAATCAAAAAGGAATGTTTTACCATCCAGGATACGGACGGAGAGAAGGTTAGTATTGGCAGGAATCGTTACCCCGTTGAATTGGCAGGAGGTCCGCTTGCCTGTTTTGAATTGCGCCGCTTTCCGGGTAAGAACTTTGCCATCGGCGAGAAGTTCCAGGGTGACATTCTGATTGGTGAAGCCGGAAAGATCGACCGTTGCCGTGCCGTCCTTTGCGACCGTCAGGAATCCTTCACCCTGGGCACCGGCGCCGGAGATTTCCGGCAGGTTTGCGGCGACTGCCAGCAGGAAGGGAGAAACAAGCGAAGATCCTTCTGGAATTTCTGTTGGCTGCAAACGGAATTCCAACGTATCAGAGGCTTCCGCGGCTTTGCAATACCAGGAATAGACCATGTTCAGCCGTTTGAATTCGGGAATCAGGATAACGCCAGAGCCTTTTTTTGTGAGCATGCCGAGCCATCCGCGCACAGGATTGGTGATCAATTTTTTATTGCTTGCATCGGATGGAACAAAGCGGAGGATGCCGTTTTCCGTTGCGCAGGAGAATTGATTATCTTCCCCCTTGACACCGAAATAACTGTGCATCCAATATTGCATGGTGACGGGTGCCATACTTTCCAATTGATTTTCCAGAATGATTTTGCCATGGAGAACGCTCTGATCTTTGTACAAGGTGTATTCCCGGCTGATCTTCTGGAATTTCCATTGCATTTTCCGGTTGTTGGAGGTAACGCGGAACGTACACACATCGGGTGTATTTTTCAATACCGTGAAAGCATAATCGCTCTGACGGAATGAGAAATCAATGACCGGGATCTGATCTTTGCATGCCCCGGTGGAATCGGATGATGAAAAAAGAACCAGATCTTTCCCTGTTGCTTTGTCAATCAACTGTGTCATGCGCCCGCCGGGATTGGCAAACACGGCTTTCAGGTGTTTATTTTCCAATACTGCGCTGTTGGGCGTGACTTGCATTGAGACCTGCCCGTAAAGAGCAGAGACTGTTATTGTGAACAGAAAGAAAAGGGCTTTTTTCATCATGCTATTGTACTTCCGTAATTATTTTGCAGTTGCTTTTTCAGCGGGAGAGGTGATTGTGACGGTGTAATCATCCATCAGCAGAGTGGAATCACCGTGGACAAGAATGACCGGGTAGAGCATGACATTGGAACATTCTTTGCCATTCTTTTTGAATGAGCGCAATGTGATTTCTTTTTCAAATTTCTGATATTGATCGCCGGATGCTTTGAATTTGCCGACGATAGCGGTCCACATGAATGTATGTTTGCCGCCTTCCGGAATCCCGTAAAGAATATAAGCCAGGCTGAAAGATCCGGTTCCTTTTACAAAGGCGGACATTTTGACTTTATCCTTGAGATTGACTTTTGCATTGGTTTTGCCCCAGTAAGTCAGGAATGCCTGTCCGCCTTTTTCCACTTCAAAATCCAGGGCAAATTTACCCTTGTGAGCTGCGCCTTCTTCATTGGTGTTTTGAACTTCTGCTTTTTTTGTCTGACCTTTATTGATTCCCCAACCTTCCGGCATCAGGATACCATTTTTTGTGGGAGTGCATTTTTCAAAATCGCCATTGCAGGGAATTTCTGCGGCGGAGATGGAAAGTGCAGTGAGAGCGGCGAGAGAGAGAATGAGTTTGTTCATGATTTTGTTTCCTTATATGTGTTATTATGTTGTTATTTGATCAAATTTGCGTATGCCCACGTATTGAAGTCCAGATACGGACCGTTTTTCAACGGGTAAATATCCTTGATCATTTCCACGTGACCGTCGTACAACAGGATATTCATATTGCTTTTCTTGTTGTGGATCCGGTAAGTGTTCCAGGTATCGGTGAAGGATCCCCAGACAAAAGATACGTTACTGGAGTTGTAAAGCTTGGTATCAATATTGCGGATATCGCTGAAAGCGGCACGCTGACCGGGGCGTGTGACTTTATCCAGTTTGCCGTTGATGTCTTTGCTTCCGATGCCGTCTTCCCATGTTCTACCGCGGGAAAGTGCGGCATAACTGAGAGGACTTTCATCCCAGGTCCGTTCGTATTTATCGGAGGGGCAATAGAACACGGTTTTTTTGCCTTTTGCAGCTCCGGTTGTAAGCGGTTGACTGATGAAAGGAGCCATAAGCAGCGGCCAGTTTCCGCACATGAAGTTGTTTGTGTTTGCATCGGCATAAAGCTGCATACCCAAACCGATCGTTTTCAGATTGCTTTTGCAGTTGGTGATCATGCCCTGTTCTTTGACTCTGCCCAGTGCCGGAAGCAGCATTCCCGCCAGAATGGCGATGATGGCGATGACGACCAGCAGTTCGATCAAAGTAAACTTGCCTTCCAGTTTCCGTTGTTTGAGTTTCATGTTTAACTCCTTTGTTATTTTGAAAAAAGTTTGATTATCTGTATGATTGCCGGAGGATCAATTCTGCTTCCACCGGAATTTTTTCGGTTTCCGTTTTCTGCCCCCGGATGATCTGAAGAAGCAGCATGGCAAGCTGTCGCCCCATTTCTTCCTGATGCGAATCGATCGTGGTCAGAAACGGTTCTTCGTGATACATGGTCATCGCTTCGATGTTATCGTATCCGATCAAATGCATATCTCTGCCGGGAACGATGCCGTTCTTTCTCAGTACATCGGCGATCCCCAGTGCTGTCAAATCCGATCCGCACCAAAGCAATTTCTGTTGACGCAACAAATCCAGATGGCTTTCCGCCCATTGTACCGCATTGTTACGGTCGAAGGGGAAACCGGGACTGTGTTCATTCAGATCGTGGCGGGCTATGACATCCACCGGGATCTGCAAGGACATTGCGGCATTGGTCACATCGGCAAATTTTGCATCATTGCTTGCCCCGCAAATGTAGAGGATTTTTCCGTAATATTCAGCGTGGATCCTCTGCCAGAGTTGTTTGCAGGCATTCCGGGATGTACCGCAGACACCGCAGAACCCTTCCGGATAATAGAAAATATTATCGGCAAGATACGCCAGTGGCTTTTTCATATCCCGGATCTTGCCGGAAATTTCACTGTGCAGCATGTTTGACCCGAGAACGTAGCCATCGGCAATATCGGACATCAGGAAATCCGTCAGATTGCGGTCGATGGTATCTCCGGGCTGTCCCGCCCACAGGATCGATAACGTATAATTATTTTTTTGAAGTTCGTTGCATAATCCCCGCGTAAAGAGGGCGAATACGGGACTGGATAAATCCTGTTCCAATGCGCCCAGGATCAACCCGATGCGGAAAGTCAGCCCGGAGGCAACGGCGCGTGCTGTTGCGCTGGGTCTGTAATTATGTTTATCGCAGATGCGGAGGATTTTTTTGCGTACGGAATCGCTGATTTTTGCTTTCGGGTCTTCATGAAGGACCCGTGACACGGTGGAAGAATTCACACCTGCCAATTTTGCGATTTCAGCTAAAGTCATCTTTTTTTTCATGGAAAGTCATCTCCTTCATCGAAAAATAAAATAGCATGGTAAATTGAAAATGCAAGCGCTTGCATAGAAAAAAACAGCTTTTTCTTCTGATACAAATCTTTTTTCATTGGTTTGAGGTGATTTTTTTGAAAAATACGGATATAATGCACATTATCTGTGGATTTTTTTTGAAAAAATCGTTTTTCGGACTTGCAAACCGGGCAAAATGAATCTATACTATGAAAATATTTTATTGTTAGCTTCAGGAGGAAGAAAAATGCAATTGGATGTTCAATGGTTTGTCGCCACTTTGATGGCAAATGAACTTATATCCGCCGATGATGCAAAAATGCTGAATCAGGCATTGGGCGGAGAACCTGATCTGATGACGTATGCACAGGAATTTCTGGCAAGAATGACAGAAGGTTTATCGCAGGAAGATGCTCAGACCTGGCTCGATCAGATTCAGAACGTAATCAATTATGCGGCTGAACAGGCTGCCACCGGTATGGCTCCCGAAAATGCCGCCGAATTTGTGGATGCGGCTCCCGCTGCCGCGCCTGCTGTCGCACCGATCCCCGTCGCCGCAGCACCCTCCGGTGAATTGCCTTTGACTGCTACTGCAACGCCCGCAGAATCCATTTATGCCGGTGAAGAAATGACCGCGTTGGCGATGGAATTGAACAATGTCTCTGCTATGAGTGATGATGAAGCGAAAGATTATATGCAGAGATTGCTTGTTACCTTGCGTGATATCGGCGCCAGTGACTTGCACATTTCCGCCAATGCCCCGTTGTTCATCCGGAAGAGCTTAGTCAATCAGCGTCTCCGCCCCGATTACTGTATTCCTCCTGCCGATGCCCGGAAACTCAATACCTGTCTGCTTTCCGATGAACAGAAAGCAAAATTTGAAGAATTGTGGGACTTGAACTTTGCGTTTGAAGTGCATCCCAGCCGTTTCCGCTGTGCGATCATGAATCAGCGTGAAGGTGTCTCCGGTTCCTATCGTATCGTGCCGGATAAAATCCATACGCTGGAAGAATTGGGCTTCCTCCCCAACGATGCAATTACAATTGAACGTCTGCTGGACTATCACAACGGCTTGATCCTGGTGACAGGTCCTTTGGGCAGCGGTAAGACAACAACTCTTGCTGCGATGATTGAAATTGCCAACCAGAAACGTCAGGACCACATCATCACGGTGGAAGACCCGATCGAAATCGTGGTGGAATCCAAAGGATGTCAGGTCACTCAGCGTCAGATCGGCGGCAACACGAACAGTTACCGTACGGCATTGAAAGGTGCTTTGCGTGAAGACCCGGACATTATCGTTATCGGGGAAATGCACGACTTGGAAACAATCGAAAACGCCATCACTGCTTCTGAAACGGGACACTTGGTTATCGGGACCTTGCATACCTGTGACGCTGCCAATACATTGAACCGTCTGCTTGACGTATTCCCGCCGAACCAGCAGCCGCAGATCCGTGCGATGACTGCCGGAAGTTTGCGCGGTATTGTGTGTCAGAAGTTGATGCATAACGGGCGCGGCGGACTTGTTTTGAGTTATGAAATCCTGATCAATACGCTGGCTGTCTCCAACGTGATTTCGGAAGGTAAGATCTTCCAGCTGCGTGCCTCCATGCAGATCGGCAGTAAATCCGGTATGTGTACGATTGACCAGAACCTGCTGGAATTGTTCAAGCAGAATCGTATTACGTATGAAGCAGCAAAGGAGAACATGAGAGACCAGTCCGTTATCCATCTGCTGAATCAGGAACAGGCAAAACGCGTTGCAACCGCAAAGTAACAATCAGGAGTTCATATCATGGCTATTATCGACCAATTTCTTCGCGACATGCTGGATAAAGGCGGTTCCGACTTGCATCTCTGTATCGGGCAGCCTGTTAAATACCGTGTTCACGGGAATATCATTCCCGCCAGTGAGGATATTCTGACACCCGAATTCATGGAAGAAATGCTGAAAGAAATCTGTCTCCCCGCCGACCGCTGGGATACCTTTCTGAAGCAGCACGACCTGGACTTTGCCCATGAAATTCCCGGTGTTGCCCGTTTCCGCTGTAACTATCTCTACAACTACCACGGCATGGGCGCTGTGCTCCGTCAGATTCCCGGTAAGATCCTTACCGTTGATCAGCTGCATTTGCCTTCCACTCTGTTGGATATCTGCCGTTACAAAAGCGGTCTTGTGCTGGTGACTGGCCCGACAGGGTCCGGTAAATCCACCACGCTTGCGGCGATGATTGACTATATCAACGACACCCAGGATAAACACATTATCACCATTGAAGACCCGGTGGAATTCGTGCATAAAAACAAACGCTGCACCATTGTTCACCGTGAAGTCGGTCTTCAGGCCCGGAGCTTCCCCGCTGCTCTGCGCGGAGCCATGCGTTCTGACCCGGATATCGTGCTGATCGGGGAAATGCGTGAAAATGATACGATCCGCCTCGGCTTGACTTGTGCAGCCATGGGGATGCTCGTCTTCGGTACTCTGCATACCAATAATGCTCCGAAAACCGTCGACCGTATCATCGACGCCTTCCCGTCCAACGAGCAGGCACAGATCCGTACCATGCTGGCGGAATGTTTACAGGCGGTTGTTTCCCAGCTGCTCTGCCGTAAAATCAGCGGCGGCCGTGTGGCATGTCATGAAATTCTTCTGTGGAACGAAGGTCTGCCCAATACGATTCGTGAAGGTGCGATTGCCAATATCCGTACCATCATCGAAGCCAACAAAGGGCAGGGCATGCGCAGTATGGACGGCGGCTTGAAAGAACTCATGGATAATGAGATCATTTCCCCGGAAGAAGCGTATATGAAATCCAGCGATAAAAAGGTATTCTTTGAATATCTGCCCGCTGATTCCCCGTTGCGCTGATGTCCCGAACACTCATTCTCTTTTTTATTCTGCTTTGTTCTCTCTCTTTTGCGAACCTTATTGCAAAGGAGAGAGATTCTTTGCGTGCCAAAGCGGAAGCCGGAGATTTAACCGCACAATTTCAGCTTGCCAACGAATATTTTTACGGTACTCCGGAGCGCAGAAAAAACTACACGCTTGCCGCCCATTGGTTTCTGGTTACAGCAAAGAAAAATGTGCCGGAAGGGTTGTTCAATTATGCGTTGTGTCTGGATCAGGGACTCGGTGTGGAGCGCAACCCGTTTCTTGCTGCGGAATATTATAAAAAAGCCGCAGAAAGCAAAACGATGCCTCATGCCATGTTCAACTATGCATTGCTGCTCCGGAGCGGTGTAGTCTGCCGGGATCCGTCGGATGAAAAGAAGCGTCCGGAAAATTTCAAGTTTGAGAAAGATGAAACGAAAGCCCTTGCGTTGCTGGAAGAATTGATCCAGCGCAATTTTGCCCCTGCCATGACGGAAATGGCGGAGATTCTTTTTCACAAAAAAGAACGGTCCAGTGAAGAAACCGACCGGATTTTTACTCTGTTGCTTAAAGCCTCAAAAGATCCAACTGCCCCGCCGAAAACATTCCGTTATCTCTCGGATTGCTATTTTAACGGCATCGGGACCCGTCCGGATGGGGCGAAAACGATTCAATATCTGGAACAGGGGGTGAAGCTGGGCGATGCCCGGAGCATGATGAAACTGGCCTATTGTCTGGAAGCCGGAGTTTACGTTGATTTTGACGAAAAACGTGCGTTGGAATTATATCAGCGTGCGGCGAAATACGGATTGGCGGAAGCTCTGTTCAAAACCGGGAAAGCCATTGCCGACAACCGGATTAAAGGGATTCCGCCGGAACAGGCATTGGATTATTACAAACTGGCGGCGGAAAAGAATCATCCGGAAGCCTGGTACCGGCTCGGTGAAATATTGGAAAAAGGAAACAGTCGTGTTGCAGCCAATGTACAGTCTGCCCGTCATGCTTATTTCCAAAGTGCAAGATTAGGTTTTCCCCGTGCACAATATCGGATCGGTATGTTATTTCTGGGGCGGGAAGGCGCAGTCAAAACGGAGCCTACCGCTGCGGTATACTGGTTCAAACAGGGCGCAGAAAAAGGCGATGGTCCTTCCATGCGCGGACTTGCCCATTGTCTTTATCACGGCAAAGGCTGTGCGCCCGATCGCAATGCCGGCATGTACTGGTTGAAACGTGCGGCACAGGAGGGCGATTTGCGGGCGATGGATATGATTAAGAATCGTCAGAATCCCTGATATTTCAGCGTTTCTTTCTGTTTTTTCGGAACATTTTTCTGTACTTGCTGACGTCCGCAGAACTTAATTTGATGTTGGAACGGCTGGCATATTTCATCAATTCACTGAAAGAGGCATGATTGTTGTTTTTCGCAAGATAAACCGTCATGTATGAGAGTTGATTGACGCGTGTCCCACGGTTGATGCGGCCATCGTAAAAGATGCGGCTGCGGGCTTGATATTCCTGTCCATGCTGTTTATATTGTTTGGCTGTATTGACGTACTGATGAAGAATGGTGGTACGCTGTCCGGGCGTCAGCTGACTGTCATTTGCAGCCCGGTTGTAATAGTTGAATGCTTCGTTGTAATACCCTTTTCTTGCGGCTGCCCGGGCGATGGTGCATAAAACTCTTCCCCGGGCTTCCGGCAGGATTTCTTTTGATGTTGTAAAGGCATTGATCTGAAGCCAGAGCGGTCCGGTTTTTGAAGTCCAGATGGGCGTGACAGCGATATAATGTTCGGTCAATGCAACCGCGCAATTGCCTTTTTCGATGATCGGAAGATCTGATTTCCAGAGTTTCTGGAGCAGTTCTTCCGCTTTCTCATATTGCCCGACACGACGCCAGATTTTTGCCGCCCCGTACGTCGCTGTGCAGTATGTTATCTGGGGAATCGGTTTTTGGGAATTCAGGATATCCATATAGATGGCAAGCGCTTTTGTCTGGGGCTTATCCGGCGGCAGATAACAGCCGGGCAGCATGAGCCGCTGCAGATTGCCGACGGGGGGGGCAGAGATCAATCTTTCATAAACGCCTGCCAGTTGAAGGCGGAACATGCGCTGTACATTGGAGCCTTCGGGGAGTTCTTTGACTGCATTCTCACACAATGCCAGAAGTTCTTTTCTGTTTTTATAAACATCCACTTCCAGCATACGCAGGATGCCGACGTATGCATCTGTTTTTTCGCGGATGGATGCGGAGGGTGCCTTCAGGACGGCATCATAAAATTTCCGGGCATCGCCTTGTTTATTCTGCAGCAATGCCGCACGCGCAAGGAAGAGGGATTGACGGGGGCCTTCCGGGATGTGAGTCCGGATCAGTTTTTCTGCAGAAGCATAATCGGCTTTCTGAAATGCATCCTCAATCATGGCGGCGTGAGATTGTAAAAGTACGGCAAGTAAAAGTGTCAGACTGATGTTCATTTTGCTGTCCCTGCGTGATAAAGTTGACCTGCACACAAAGCGGAACCTGTTGCAGGATAGAATTTATGTTCGTAGACCCGGAATCCGGCGGCTTGTAATTTATGTTTTGTCATATCGGCAAGTATTTCGTTGCTGAACAGTGATCCGCTCAAAACAATATCGCGCATTCTTGTTTTTGTGGCACTGCGGATTGCCATTTCGCACGCTGCAGATGCAATGGCATCGTGGAATGCAAGAGCGTGACAGGACACCGCTTCTGCATCCTGTGCGCATGGCGTGAGACGGCGGAAGGTTTCTTTCCAGTCAACGGTCAGAATGCCATCTTCATTTTCTGCAGTCGACCATGCAAATTTATCTTTGATGTGGCCCGGAATGTTATCCACCTGCAGTTTTCTTTCTGTCGCCGCATGATACAAGCGGACGGCTGCCTGCCCCCGATAGGAGCAGAAATCCGGGGCGATACCCAACGCGGCAGAGACGGAATCAAAGAGTCGCATAGCGGCGTGGGTGACAACGTATCTGCCATTCTGTTCCTGGCAGATTTTCTGCCAGATTGCGGCTTCTTCTTCCGGAATATTCCATTGTTGCAGAAAGTCGCCGGATAAGGGCAAGCCTGCGGCAATCATTCTGCCGGCAAGCTGTCGAACCGGGCGGAAGTTGCCGGTATGACCGCCGGGGAGAATTTCCGGAGCGAATGTGGCGAGCCGTTTGAAATTTTCGATCTGTACTTCCAATAATTCCGCGCCCCAGAAATTGCCATCCGGCCCGATTGCACCGTTATCGAATACCAGTGCCAACGCTTCCTGCAGTCCATATTCTGCCATACAGGAAAGGGCCTGTGCATGATGATTCTGTACGAGAATCAGGGGGATGGCATACTGATCGGCAAAGTTTGCGGCTTCGGCAGAAGTATATAATGCCGGATTCATATCGCAAACAACCACATCGGGTGCCATATTGAATAACGTGAACATGTGCTTCAGCAAGCCGGTAAGCTGTGCCGCACCGCGTTCACTCCGGATGTCACCCAGGAATTGAGAGGCAATGATCTGCCGTCCAGCTCCGATTGCCACGGTACTGTTCAAGTCACATCCGAATGCGGCGGCAGTCCGGTTCAGCGGAGTGATCAGGTGTAACGGTTCGGGGACGTATCCGCGGGAACGGCGGAGCAGACGTGTTTCTCCATTATGGATGAATGCTTTTGAGGGGACGCAGCCGTTTCCGGTGCGCAAGTCATTGTACAAGTAATAATCGGTTATATTCCGGAGCCGTTCAAACATTTCATCCAGGGTAAGTTCAATCTCATATTCCATGTAGGATACAAGATAATTGAATGGCTCTACATTGCTATCTGTTCCCTCATGGGGCAGCAGTAATAAGGTCTGAGGTCCGGATTGAGGCAGGCAGACGGCGATCCGGTTACTTTCGGGCGAAATCAGTTTTGCGGGGAAATCTTCCGGAACATCCTGCCGCAAAGTTAATAATACGATAGGCGCGGCTTCGGACATCAACAGTTTTTTTTCTTCGACAGAAACAATACAAATCCGTTCCACCGCTTCCATATTTTTTGCGATAACCGTCAGTGGCAGATAAGGCATCTTTTTCCGTTCCCGCAATGTGCGAATCGCTTCCGGTACAGAACTTCTGCACAAAAGTTGAAAACTGCCGTAAAGAGTCTGCAATGCCAGAATGGAACCTGCGGAAAGCAGCTTGCGCGCCTCACAGAAACAGTTGTTGTCCGACAGAATATTGCGGTCACGGTCAAGCAGAAACGCCCGGGGACCGCAGTCGGGACAGGCGAGTATTTCGGCACCGGAATGTTTCCGTTCTGCTTCACATTTTTTGCATGGCGGGAATGCGGAAAAAACCGTATTCCTCCGGGTGAACGGATACATCAGCATGGCGGAATAAGAGGGCCCGCATTTGCTGCATGACCAATAAGGATAAGCATAACGGCGTTTATCTGCAGAATTGATTTCTGTCAGACAGGTCGGACAAAGGGTGTGGTCCGGTCTGATTGCCGGAAATTCACCGGGTGCTTCCAGAATCTTGAACGGTTGACGCACTTTTGGATCATCTTTGATTCCGGAAGATTTTACGATCACTTCCCGGATTTGATACCATGGACGCATTTTTTTCGGCAAATCCCGGATGAATTGTTTGATCTGTTCCACGTCACCCTGCGCCTGCATCAACGCGTGATCCCCGTCATAAGCGATCCAGCCTGAAAGTTGATATTCCGGGACAAGAAGCCATACCGACGGCAGAAAACCATGCTTGACAACCTCCCCGTAAATCTCAATATTCACGCTGTACATGACCGGCTTATTCCTTTACTTGATGATACGCTTTCAAGGCTTCCGGGAATGGACTCAATGCCCGTTCCAGTATTCCATGAAGGAATGCAATTGCCACCCCGTAATTGGTGAACGGGACGCCCGCACGTTCGCATTGAAGGATCCGTGACAACACCGCTCTCCGGTTGAAGGTACACGCGCCGCAATGGATCACCATGGCATAGGGGGAAAGATCAGCGGGGAAATCCTGTCCCTGCACGTGTACAAATTCCAGATCGAATTTTGTATATTCGCGAATCCAGCGGGGCAGTTTGACGCGCCCGATATCTTCTGCAATGGGATGATGTGCACACCCCTCGGCAATCAGAATTTTATCCCCCGGTTTCAAGTGCGCAATAGCGGCAGCACCTGCAGCACAGGCACTCAAATCGCCTTTCATCCGTGCCATCAGGATGGAGAACGAGGTCAGCGGGATTTCCGGCGGTACGGCTTTGGAGACCGGGCCGAATACCTGGGAGTCGGTGACTGCCAACACCGGCGGTTCTTTCATATTCGCCAATGCCGCACCAATGGCATTTTCTTTCACCACTACACACCAGGCTTCATGATCCAATGCATCACGGATCGCCTGTACCTGGGGCATGATCAAGCGGCCTTTGGGGGCTTCTTTATCGATGGGCGTAATCAGCAATACCGGTTTTTCCGGAGTTGTCAAATCGCCAAGTACCGGACGGTTTACCAGATAGCCTTCCGGTGCAAATTCAATGAGTTTTTCCCGGAGCAGATCAAGCCCGGTACCATCTTTAATGGAGATGGGAACAAGAGGAACTTTGAGTTCCGCAAGACGGGCGACCAATGTTTCATCGGGCTGTTTCAGATCGGTTTTGTTGCATACGGCGAGGAACGGAATACGACGTTCGATAAAAATCGCGGCAAGCTCTTCTTCTTCCGTCGACCAGCTGTCGGCAGTGAAAACCAGCAATGCCATGTCACAACGGTCGATGACCTTCCGGCTGCGTTCGACCCGTTTTGCTCCGATCTCTGCGGCATCGTCATCGATCCCGGCGGTATCGATCAACAGAACGGGACCGAGGGGCTGCAGTTCCATAGCCTTGTCAACGGGGTCGGTAGTGGTTCCGGGGAAATCAGAAACGATGACCACATCCTGTTTGACGATAGCGTTCAAAACGGAAGATTTACCGGCATTCCGTTTTCCGAAGATGCCGATTTGCAGACGGAGACCTTTCGGCGTATTCAACATAAACAAAATCCTTCCTGTTGAAAATTTGATAATCACAGTGACATTATAGCTTCTTTTTCCGCATTTTCCAGTCAGAATACAATTTTTTTTGACTTTTTTATTAATATCCAGCCAGATTCGGGCATTAAGCTTTATACAATTTTGTTGATTCCTTTGCCAAATTTATGCAAAATCAAACTTTGGGGAAGATAAAAGACTTCTAAAATCATATAATCCATCCTATCACCTTAAGTTTTTACATACCAGCCTCCGGTTCGTTTGGAGCCGCGGTATTCTATTTTTTCATCATCGGTCAGTCGTTTAACAATACGATCGATCGTCCGCAGGGAAATGCCGGTAATTGCCCGCAGTCGCTCCCGTTTGATTCCGGGATTTTTACTGATCGCATCCAATATTTTTATCTCGCCGGTTATTTCGCCAGTTTCCGGTTTTATTTCGCCATTTGAGCTTATTATCTCGCCATTTATCTCGCCATTTACTGGTCGCAGAGTGACTCTGAACTCTGTCAATCTATTGTAATCAAATATCGGAACCGGATTACCATTGCGCTCCAATTCATTTTTTACTTTGGCAATACCTCGATTGAATTTATTCACATACCCCATAATTTTCATTGCTTCAGCTAACAATGGATTGCGATAATCATTTACATAGGGAAAATTCTCCGGTGTCGCCTGACCATATAACCCTCCTGGATTGGAAATTTCTATACGGTTGTCGTATTCATAGAATTTTACCGGCGCATTGCCAATTTGATAATCACGATGTATAATGGCATTCAACAGCAATTCACGTATAGACCAGTCCGGATAATCATATACTGTTTTTTCCTGTAATGCGGATACTTTTACCGGATGAGGCAAAGAAACACCGACTTTAACAAAAGCATTCAAATCAGCAATTGTCTGCATAAGAGGTCCTTTGTAAGCGTGCTCTGCCAGAATATCGCCTCCGTTATCAGATGCATTGAACTTTACATATTGCAAATAAGCAGACGGAATGAACATTTCAGGATGCTTTCCGAATAATATCACTCCGAGATTCGTAGGTACATTATGCTTTCTGTCGTAAAAACGTAAGGCTGTCATTTGTTCTTCAATTGAGCGATGATCGTCTTCTATGACATCTGCCTGGATAGCCTGTGGCAAATATTGATTACGAAATAAATTCAAATCCAAATCTTCAAGTCTTGCTGCCATACAAGGCATTTCTTCAAAACGGATTCCGGCAGCTTTACTGCGTTCGTTTAAGATATGAAGATCTTCATCGGTTGCCAATGCTTTTCTGGCACCAATCCGTACCCAGGCTTGCCCTTTGTAACGGATCGGAGGATATGCTGACGGAAAAACTTCAATAACCGCAACATCGCCTTCTGGAAAATTGAAAATTTCGATCGACATGGATGGCGGGGGTAATAATGCACCTTCCGTCTTGAGTCCTCCTAATGACGTTAATTGCTCATCACTGATCCTTTTTCCGGAAATCTGCCCATCGTTTTCTACCCCAAGCAGTAGATAGCCGGGGTGTTTCCGTCCCGGTAAATCGTTGGCAAAAGCACTGATTGCCTGTCCCATTTTTTTTCCGCCTTGTCAAAAGCTCTGGAACGCTCGACTGTTTCAGATTCAAGATCCGTCAATAATTTTTTGAGTTCAGCTTCTGTCAACATTTTCACCTCAAAGAGTTCCTGTCTTTATACGCTTGTAATCGTTATTGATAATATACTGCTGAAATGCGTATTTTTCAATTAATTTTATATCGTTTACTAAAATAGCTGAAAATCAACAAAAAAAAGGTTCTTCGACGGTTTGTGCCAAAACACGCAGAAAAATAGAAAAAAGAGAAAGACAGAATTGAAAAAGACCGGAATTGCACCTATTGTTTAATAGCCCAAAAAACAGTAGGAGGTATGCAATGCCGGTCAATTTATACTATACACAGAAAGTGCGCGGATTTCAACAGGAAAAAATAAAATATTCCAAAAATAGGGTTCATCGACGGTTTGTGACAAAACACGCAGAAAAATAGAAAAAAGAGAAAGACGGAATTGAAAACACTGTTTATTTCGAGAAGCTTCGGTTAACTGGAAACCATCTTTTGCGCTGGTTCTTAATTTACCAATGTCTTACGGACAGGACGTTTTAATTTATGTTATAGAACGAAAATTCAAGCACAAAGGAGATTTGATTTTATGGAACAAACCGTCGATGAGGCGATTTTTTTTGAAAAAATTCAAAATATTCTTTTTCTCAACTGTTGACATAAAGAAAAAATATGCTATTTTAAGGATAGAAATTACCCCTTACAAATCAAAAGACATAAATCAAGGAGTCTTTCACATGATTACTTATGCCGCAGCCGGCGATGCCATGTTCCCCGGCGGAGATCTTACTCCCGCAGGTGCAGAAGCCGTACGTAAAGCAAAAATGCGTAATATGGAATTGGCTTGCACACAGCTTTCCATCGATAACGAAGCAAAACGTCTCTCTCTGCAGATCACACGCGAACTGCTGAAAGAAAAAGTCATCAACATGAAGAGCGTGCATCTGCCTTTCTACGGTGATAAACTCTGGGATCCTTCCACCCTTGACGAAGATTTGCGCAAAGATGTTTCCAAACGTTTTTCCTCCCTCATTCTGGATAACCTGGATTTGATGGCGCCGGAAGCCACGATCCATGCCAGCCATGAACCGCCGCTGGAAGAACATCCCCAGCACATCGATCAGGTTTGCAAGACCATCGAAGAAATGATCCCCGCACTGGAAACCGCCAATATGTCCCTCAACGTGGAATTTCTCCCCCGTAATTGTGTCGGACGCAACGTGGAAGAATTGGAAATCATTACCAGCCGGTTCGATGCGAAACACGTCAATATCAATTTTGACGTGAATCACATCATGAACCGTTACAACGAGCTGCCGGACATGATCCGCCGTCTTGCTCCCAGGATCCACGCATTCCATATCAGCGATTATGATGGCATTGATGAATTGCACTGGCATCCGGGGCAGGGCATCATCGACTGGTGTGCCGTGATGAAAGAAATCAAGGCGATCGACCACGATGTGTTGCTGATTCTGGAAACCACTTATCAGCTCGGCGGCAGACCGCCTCAACACCCCGCTGATCCCTGTTTCGGTTTGACCCAGCTGGCAAACGATTGTTACTATCTGGAAAATTGCGACAGCATCGTTGCCGCACAGAATGCTTTCCTGATTCCCGGTAACTGATTACCGTAAATGGAACACTTCACCGCGGGGACGATCGTTGCGTTCGAACCCGTGGTAACCGAAATAATCCCGCTGTGCCTGAATCAGATTTGCCGGAAGATCGGTACAAATCAGCGTATCATAATAATTCAGGGCAGCGGTGATACATGGCAGCGGGATTCCCTGTGAAATTCCCGTTGCCGCTGTAATCCGCCAATCCCGCAGATTGTTTGTTGCCGCATGATGGAAATCCGGCGCAAGAAGCAGATTCTGCAGGGATGGATCGGATTCGTATGCTTTCCGTATCTCTTTCAGCAGATCGGAGCGGATGATGCAGCCCGCCTGCCAGACGGTGGCGATTTCATCCAGTTTCATCCCTTCCCAGTGATAATATTCCGCACCCATTTTCAACATCTGGAATCCTTGTGCATAAATGCAGATCCGGGATGCATGATAGGCGGCACGGACCGATTCCGCAAAGCTGTCGTTGAAATTATTCCCTGCTGAAACTTTGACTTCATCCAGAATTTCAGAAGCCTGTTGACGTTCCTCTTTCATGCTGGAAAGATGTCGCGCAAAAACGGCCTGTGCAAGACAGGGCACCGGGACGCCGATTTCCAACGCACTCTGCACACTCCATTGTCCGGTTCCCTTCTGCTTTGCCGCATCCAGAATGTGATCGATCAATGGTGACCCGTCGATATCTTTTTTACGGAAAATATCGGCGGTGATCTCCATCAGATAACTGTGCAGTCCGGAATCGTTCCATTGATTGTACAGCCGGTGAAATTGCTCGGGCGTCCAATGGAGCAGATGTTTCAACAGGGCATAGGTTTCCGCAATGAGCTGCATTTCTGCATATTCGATTCCGTTATGCACCATTTTGAGAAAATGTCCCGCGCCATCGGTTCCTGCACGCAGACAGCATACTTCTCCCTCGGCTGTGACGGCGGCGATGGAAATAAGAATATCTTTGACGGGTTCCAGACTTTCCTTTGTACAACCTGCCATGAGAGATGCCCCGTATCTTGCGCCATCCGTTCCGCCGGAAATGCCCAATCCGATAAAATGAATGCCGAGTTCTTCCAGTGCGTGCGCCCGGCGGATGGTGTTGCGGTAATCGCTGTTGCCGCCATCAATGATGATATCGCCCTTATCCAGCAGGGGGACGAATGTCTGCAGCATTTCATCCACGGCGGAGCCGGATTTGACGGTGAGCAGGATTTTACGCGGAGTTTTCAGCGATTGGCATAATTCTTCAGGCGTCATGCAGGGGATGAACATGGAGTCATCCCCATATTCTTTCATGAATTCTCTGACTTTTTTCCCATGCCGGTTATACAGGGCGGTACGCCATTGATGATCTTTGAGATTGAGTGCAAGATTTTCTCCCATGGCACCTAATCCGACGAGTCCGATGTCTGCTTGTGATTTCATAAGATTCCCTCCTTTAGTTTTGTTGCAGCGCAGCCATCTGCCGCGCCGGATTTAATGTACTCCGGCAGCAACGTTTTTGCAAGTGTGCGATGTCAAAAAAAAGAAATAAAAAACGTTGTTTACTTGACTTTCTAAAAAATGGTTTTATATTACTAAACAAACAAATAAACAAATAAATAATACAAGGGGCTTGACAATGGCAGGCGAATTGAAAAAAATCAAGCAGGTCTTCCTGGATATGGATGGAACGATCTACCATGGCGGACGGCTTTATCCGACGACGATTCCGTTTCTGAACTTTTTGAAAAGTAACGGGATAGGCTATCGTTTTCTTTCCAACAATTCCTCTTTCAGTACTGCAGAATATGTGAAGAAACTGGAAAAACTGGGCATCACTGCAACGGAAGATGAATTTTATATTTCCACCGATTATGCAATCGACTATCTGAAAGCAAATCTGCCCAACGCACGCCGTCTGTTCGTTCTCGGTATGAAGAGCATTTACAGCACCTTTGAAAAAGCCGGTTATGAAGTCGTGGACGAAAATCCCGATGCGGTCATCGTGGCATTTGACCGTGAACTGGTCTACGAACGTTTGTGCCGTGCTGCTTATTTCATCAAAAAAGGTCTGCCTTCTTTTGCGACACATCCGGATGTATTCTGCCCCACCGACCAGGAAACGGTGCTGGTGGACTGCGGTGCGTTCATCGCCTGTCTGGAAACGGCTACCGGCTGCAAACTGACAGTTTTGGGTAAGCCGGATCCCGGATTCCTCCGTGCCGCTGCCGCCCGTTGCGGCGTTCAGCCGGAAGAAACCTTGATGGCTGGTGACCGTTTGAGCACAGATATCCGTCTGGGCATCAATGCCGGTGCTATGACATGCCGCCTTGTCGGTCCGGGTGCGGATTTGACGGAAGTCCCGGGCGTATTTCCTGATTATACGGTAAATGACCTTGGCGAACTGCAGAAGATTTGGGAAAAGGATCTGGAAGCATGAAAGAGTATGATGTTGTAATTATCGGCGGGGGCGTAACAGGCGGATCCGTTGCCTGGCACCTGTCCCATTATGATGTAAAGGCGTTATTGCTGGAAAAATGTACCGATGCAGGGATGGGCGTAACCAAAGCCAATTCCGGGATCGTTCACGGTGGATATTCCCACGCAACGACCGCCTTGAAAACAAAGTTGGAAGTCCGTAGCATCCCCATGTTTGATCAGCTGCAGGCGGAATTGCATTTTCCCTTCAAACGCTGCGGGATCATGGTTATTGCCTATGCGGAAAATGAAATTGAAAAGTGCCGCAAACTATACGAACAGGGTATTGCCAACGGTATCGAAGGCATGGAATGGTGTGAGCCTGCACGTTTGCTGGAACTGGAACCGAAATTACCTTCTACCGTTGTTGGTGGCTTCCTTGTTCCCCAGGGCGGCGTGATTGAGCCGACTGCCTACTGTATGCGTATGCTGGAATCCGCGCAGAAAAACGGCGTGGATGTCTGTTATGACAGCGAAGTGACCGGTGGCGAATTTGTGGATGGTAAATGGCAGATCACCATTGCCGGTCAACCGGAAAAAGTCCGCTGTAAATACGTTGTGAATGCGGCGGGACTTTATGCTGACCGGATTTCCAAATCTTTCGGGGCGGAAGAATACACCATTCACCCGCGCAAAGGGGAAGAATATCTGCTCGACCGCACCAGTGCCGCCCGCCCGGATCATGTGATTTTCCCCATGCCGACTGCACACAGTAAAGGCGTGCTGGTTATTCCGACCGTCGGCGGTACGACCATGATCGGTCCGACTGCGGACATTGTGGAAGAGAAGGATGATGACTTTACCAGTGCGGACAATTTCAAGCGCATTGTGAATCAGGTGAAAGCCATGATCAACGGCATTTCCGAACGGGATGTGATCAGCTCCTTTGCCGGGTTGCGCCCTGTGCTGACCGGTACGGAAGACTTTTATATTGCTTATTCCGAAAAAGTGCCCCAATTTATCCAGGCGGCTGGCATTCAGTCACCCGGTCTGACTGCATCTCCGGCCGTTGGTGAATACATCACAGAACTGCTGAAAGAAGGCGGTCTGACATTGACTCCCTCCACAGAAGAACGCTGGATTGCGCCTTACGTGGAAGAAGCACGCGGCTGTACACCGGAACGTCTTGCGGAATTGCATAAAGAAAATCCCGCCTGGGGCGAATTTGTCTGCCGTTGCGAAAAAATTACGGAAGCCGAAATCGTGGATGCGGTACGTCACGGTCATATCACCGTTGACGGCGTGAAATTTTACACCCGTGCGGGAATGGGACGTTGTCAGGGCGGCTTCTGTCAGGCACGTATTCTGCACATTATCAGCCGCGAAACGGGGATCCCGCTGGAAGAGTTGACGAAGAAAGGCGGCAACAGTTATTTGTTGACCGGCCGTTTGGGCGATTTGAAAGTGAAAGGTAATGAAGAATGATTGAAACATTATCCTACGATGTTGCCATTATCGGCGGCGGTGCAGCCGGTCTGTTTGCTGCAAAAGAAACGGCATCTGCCGGATGTTCCACCCTTGTGATCGACCGCGAAAAACGTACCGGCGGTATTCTGAATCAGTGCATTCACCCCGGCTTCGGACTTCATTGCTTCAAGAAAGAATTGACCGGTCCGGAATTCGCGGCGGAAGCAGATCTGCTGGCAAAATATGCTGGTGCAGATTTCCGTCTGGATACGACGGTGCGGGAAATCAAACGTCAGGCAGACGGTACTTTCCAGCTTGACCTTGCATCCGGCGAACACGGTATTTCCACCCTCCATGCAAAAACTGTGATCCTGACTGCTGGCTGCCGGGAACGGAACCGTGGCAATCTTGCGATCCCGGGGAAACGCCCTGCCGGTGTATGGACTGCCGGTTCTGCTCAGAAATTGATGAACATCAATGGTATGCTGCCGGGTAAACGTGCGGTGATCGTCGGCTCCGGCGATATCGGTCTGATTATGGCACGCCGTTTGACATGGAGCGGTGTAAAAGTGCTTGCTGTGATTGAAATTCTGCCGCATCCTTCCGGATTGATCCGCAATATTGCACAGTGTCTGGAAGACTTCAATATTCCGCTGTATCTTTCCCATTCCGTCGTTGACATTCGCGGCAGCGAACACGTGAGCGGTATTTCTGCTGCTCCGCTGGTGAATGGTGTGCCGGATATGGAAAAACAGATCCATTTTGATTGCGATACCGTATTGTTTTCTGTCGGCTTGATTCCCTCCAACGAATTGATTATCCCCCTCGGTGCGGCAATTGATCCGGCGACCAATGGGGCCATTGTGGATTCCAACGGGGAAACAACGGTTCCCGGTCTGTTCAGTGCAGGAAATGTGCGTCACGTTCATGACCTTGTGGACTTTGTGGCGGAAGAAGCGGCGGAAACCGGCCGTGCTGTGGTCCGCAAACTCAAAGGTACCATGCCGGCTCCTGCTTATCAGGCGCATAAAAATGCAGCATTGCGCTATGTGATCCCCTCCAAATTTGCAGCGGGTGAAACGACTCATTTCCGTTTCCGTCCGGTGATTTCTGCGGAACGTTGCGAATTGACCGCCATCAGCAATGGCGAAGTGATTCAGCGCTGGACCGAACATTTTGTAAATCCGGCGGAAATGATCCAGGTGCAATTGGAAACTCCGGCAGCGGATGTTACATTTGAGTTGAATGAGGTGAAAAAATGAAAAAAGATATGATTTGCATCAATTGTCCCAGAGGCTGCCGTCTGACTGTTACCTCTGCCGATAACGGAACGTTTGACGTTGCCGGGAATTTCTGTCCCCGCGGAAGAACATACGGGGTTCAGGAAGCAACAGACCCGCGTCGTACGGTGACCGCTGTTGTTCCTGCGGCAGACCGTTCCTGGTGCTGTGCTCCGGTGCGCAGTTCTGCCCCGGTTCCGGTGAAAATGATTCCGGATTTGTTGAATGAATTATATCAGATGCGTTTGACGGAACCTGCTTTGCGTGGAACCAGTCTGATCAGCAACTGGCGCGGTACTGGAATTGATATTATCTTTACTTCTGATTTTCCGGCGCAAATGTAAAACTCTCCGGAATCAGGACACAAAAAAATCGGAATGACGGTTAAAAACGATCATTCCGATTTTTTTTGCACTTTGTCGTATCCGACTCAAGCACGTCTTCCGTGGTGATTGCCGGGGAGAACACCGCGTTTGGATGTTTCGATGAACGTGATGAATTCACGTACTTCGGGGAGATCCGGCACTTCTGCTTTCGCCTTTGCGATCGCATTGGGCATGTTGAGCCCATGACGGAAGAAGATGTTGTAGAGATCCTTAATGGCGCGGATCGTTTCCGGAGAGAAACCGCTGCGGCGCATACCGACGATATTGAAACCGCGCACGCCGCCGTTACGTCCGTCACCGATCATGAACGGGGGCAGATCCATAGAAATAGTGGAACCGCCGGAAAGGACAGCCATTCTGCCCATACGGCAGAACTGATGCATACCTGAAAGACCGGAAATCAGACATTTATCACCGATTTCGCAATAGCCGGCAAGCCCGCTGAAGGGGACCATGATAACACTGTTGCCGAGGACGCAGTTGTGAGCGACGTGTGTATTGGCCATAAAGAAACAGCCATCGCCGATCACGGTTTCCGTACCTGCATGAGTACCGCGGTTAATGGTGACATTTTCGCGGAACTTGTTGTTGTTGCCGATACGAGTGTAAGAGGGACCCTGCGCCGGATCGTAAGCATAATCTTCGGGATCATGCCCGATTGAAGCGAAAGGATACACCACATTGTTTTCGCCCATCGTGGTATAAGATGCAACGTGACACTGTGCGAGGAGACGTGTCCCTGCGCCGAGGGTCACATGATCGTCAACGATACAGTAAGGTCCAATCTCAACGGATTCACCGAGCTGGACATCCTGTCCGACAATTGCGGTGGGATGTATATTTGCCATACGGATCAAATCTCGTTGTAAAAATTACTTTTTGGAAGCTTTGCGTGCTGCGTTGTGTTTAGCTTTGACGCGAGCGAGGTAATTTTTGCGGCGAGCTCTTTTTTCGACTTTGTTGTACTGTCTTCCCATGGTAATAACTCCATATTTAGTTTTATGTTGAAAATTCAAGTGTTAATTCGCGTAATATATCACAGGTTTCTCTGCTTTTCAATCTCTGAATAAAAAAAAGACGTATTTTTTTCACAGATATCCCATAATTTTTCAAAAACGGGTATTTCCTCCGTATTTGAACGGGAGACAATTGATTATTGAAAAAGTGGTTTTGTCAGATTTTTGTTTATGAGCAGGAATGTTATCCCAAGTTTAATCAAGATCTCAGCTGTTCGAAAAAAACTCGGATCAATCAAAAAACAAGCCCTGTAAGGGCTGTCTGACTCTTGCCGCCCTTTGTATATTACTACGTTTGATTCTTCGGCAGCAGCTCCCTTTGGCGAGAATGGGTATTAGAACTCGTCGGAGCCAAAGGTGAAGAGCTGCTGCTTGACAGATGAAAAATTTATGCTACGGTAATT
>JAZUCU010000055.1:0-70422 GCA_045639325.1 Victivallales bacterium | reverse complement strand
GAAAATATGCTATATTAAAGCCAGTTGTTTTTGAGGTAATACAACGGCAAAACCCCTATTTAACAAGTAGCACTCACCAGCAATTCAATAAGGGTAAAATGCAATTTTTCATTTTTCATCATTGAAATGATCCTTTATTTTTGTTCAGTTCAAACCACATATAAAATATTATAGCACATATTTCCGAAAAAGCAATATATCCGCAAGTTAAAATCCTGTAATTTATATTATAATGAAATCACAGCCACATCAGGATCATTCATCTCCATACGATTTGCTATAAATGTGGCGATTTATTTATTCGATGTTTATTTTGCGCTTGCTTCATCCAGAAGTTTACGTTCCCGCTCGATTTCTTTTTTCAACTCGTCTTCCGTTGGCAAATAGAGCAAATATTTCGAAGCAAAAAGCTGGCGACTTTCATTAAGAACAGAGTATTTGACAATTGCTTCATTGCGATTAGAACATAAAACAATGCCTAATGTGGGGTTGTCATCCTCTTTGCGATATTGTTCCTCATACAAGCGAATATAGCCATCCATCTGCCCAATGTCCTGATAAGTCAATTCACCCAGTTTCAAATCAATCAAAACATAACACTTCAAAATGCAATTGTAAAAAACAAGGTCAACATAAAAATCCTGTTCATTAAAGCGAATACGTTTCTGACGGGCAACAAAACAGAATCCTTTACCTAGTTCAAGCAGAAAAGACTGCAAATTGTTGATAAGGCTCTCCTCAATATCTTTCTCGTGCAGATTGGGATAATCTTTCAAATTAAGAAATTCCAGAACGTATGGATTACGAATAAAGCTTTCCGGTTCCAATTTGGCAAGAGCCATATTTTCATTTGCATCCGCCTTGGTTGACTGCTTATTCGCAGACAGAAGCATCCGGTCATAATACAGAACAGAAATCTGCCGTTCAAGCTGGCGACTTGACCAGTTTTCGGCAGCGGCTTCCTTCATATACCAGTTGCGGGCATCTTGATTTTCAACTCTTAACAACAAACGATAATGAGTCCAACTCAATTCGTGACGCAGTGCGTCACAATTTGTAAATGCCTTATAAAAAAGTCTCATATATCGAAGATTACTTGCATCAAATCCCTTGCCGAAATCAGCTGTCAAACGCTTTGCCAATTCTTCAAGAACTCTCTTGCCATATTCAGCCCGATTTTCACCGTTCTGTTCATCTTCAACGATAAGTCTGCCAATTTGCCAATAAGCTTGCACCATGGCGAAATTTACTGCTTTATAAGCACTTTTCCGCGCGGCTTCCAATACTTGACGGATCGCTCCATACAAGTTGTTATTCCATTTTTCAAGTTCACTGTTCATAATTATCCACCATACCTTGACCTTTGATGTAAAATAGCATAAAAAACAAATAAAGCAAATAGCAGATTGGAAAAATACAGAGAAGGGAATTGCTTTATACAAAAAGGAAGTATAAAATAACAGCAAAAAAAACGGCTAATTTCCTGCCTTTTTTGAAAAAACATCTTGACAAATCAATGCTAATGTATTATAATTACAGTAAAATGCTTTGAAAGTAATGATAATCACAAATATAAAGGAAAATGAACGTATGAAAAAGCAACTCCGCTTCACTCTCATCGAATTGCTGGTCGTGATCGCCATCATCGCTATTCTCGCCGCAATGCTTCTGCCCGCTCTCGGAAGCGTGAAAGCCCAGGGGCACAACACCCAATGTATCAACAATCTCAAGCAGTTCGGAATCGCCGGGCATGGCTATACCACCGACAACAATGACCGTTTCCCGTTATATCTCGAAACCAATAAATATTCCTGGGTATACTTGATGTATCCCTACGTTACCGGACAACAGATGGAAGGTAATGTCTGGCGTAAAATCAAATCCAAAATTTTCATGTGCCCGTTGTACCAGTTGAAAAAGTTCGGCGAAATGAATGAAATCAATCCCAGTTATGGTTACAGCGAATTCCTGGTTGCCGTAGCCGGTTGGAACAACAAGGAATATTCCAGAAGTCAGATTAAATTCCCCTCACAGAGAATCATGTTCGGCGAAATAGAAAAAACAGATGTATACCTGATTACCGGCGGATGGTCCAACATTGCACTCCGTCATGGCAGTGGAACTCCTATCTATGGCAATTCAAACGGTACAACACAGGATGTTTTCGCAGCCAGCAAAAACAAAGCAAACATGGTTTCCGTCGGCGGCAACGTCATCACCGGCAATGGCAGATTTTATGGCATCGGAGCCGGTGTCACTGCAAACCAGACCATTCTGCCCTACAACTATTCCAACTCTGCCAACCCTACAATGCCTTGATTTCAATACAATTGAACGCTTGTCTCCAGAAGGATTTATATGAAAACACGTAATATCGTACTGTTTCTCGCCGGAATGTTTTTTGCGCTGCCCCTCATGGCGGCGGATCTCCAAATCGTCAAAAACGGCAAAAGCAATTATACCGTCATAATCGCAGATCCCGACAACGAAATGTCAAAAGTCGCTGCCAATGAATTGATTACTTATCTCGAAAAATCAACCGGATGCAAATTGAGCCGCAATCAGGCGGGGAAAAGCCGGATCGTGATCGGCATGGATCAGAAACTGCAGAAGAAACTGGGAAAGGATCTCCCTGTCAAAAATGAACTGCGCATCCAGACAATCGGCGGCGATTTATATCTTTACGGCGGCGGCAAATTCGGCACCATGTATGCTGTCAGCACATTCCTTGAAAAATTTGCCGGTGTACGATGGTTTTCCCCCTATCCGGGCGGGACTTATATCCCTGCAAAGAAAGATATTACTGTTACCGATACCAACATCCGCCAGAAGCCCGGCTTAGCCATCCGCACAATGGCAAACTGGATGATCCGCGTCCCCCGCGAACAAAAAGAATTGTTCTATCTCCACAACAAGATCAACAATAATGCAAACAGTGCACGTTATTCCGACATTGTGACTCAATATGCCCAATGCCACACCCTCTTTTCCTACATCCGCCCCCACAACTCCAACACCCATATCTGGGTCTTGAAATGGGGCAGCAAGGAAGAACAGGATCGTGCTTATTTCAAGTCAAATCCGGATTATTTCTCCATGAATGCGGCGGGCAAACGGGTCCCGAACATGCAGCTCTGTTTCAGCAATCCGGCACTCAGAAAAGAATTCCTGCGCAGACTGGAACTTCAATTCAAATCCCGTGGCGCAGGCTCCTATTCCATTTCCGCCATGGACTGGCCCGGAAAATTCTGCTATTGCCCCGGCTGTCAGGCGCTGGAAAAGAAATATCAGTGTGACGGCGGACCCCTTTACGACTTCCTGCTGGAAGCCAGCAAGACTGCCGCAAAATATCCCGGCGTATACATTTCCACCCTCGCATACCGCAAAAAACAGTCCGAATTCCCCCCGGTCATGGAAGGAAAACTGCCGGATAACCTCATCATCATCTTTGCACCCATTGATGACGATGTAACCAAGCCGTTCAATCACAAGAACAATCTGGAAACATACGAGAACCTGAAGAAATGGGCAAAACTCTCCAAAAACGTATGGCTCTGGTATTATGTTTATCATGATGAAATGGAAGGTATTACCGAACGTCTTGCCAAGGATGTCAAACTGATTCATCAGGCGGGCGCAACCGGCTCTTTCTTTGAGTACAAAATGAAATACATGCTTTCCGGTATCGCAACCGATGAAATGACCGCCTATGTCGCCATGAAACTGTACTGGAATCCCATGGATGACTGGAAGAAGCACCGGGAAGATTATTGCCGTTATTTCTACGGAAAAGCTGCCGATTCCATCCTCGCATGGATGGATATGCGCGATGCATACACAAGAAATATCCCTGTCCACAACTTCTGGTCTTCCAACTCTATGGAATGGGGTTATTACAAAGATCCCGCCAATATCCTCAAGGAAGTCAAACTGGTGGAATCCTGGCTGAAAATGACGGAAAATCAACCGTTTGCACATCAGCACGTAAAACGGTTACGGATCGCGGTCGATGTGGTACTCCTGAAAAATTATCCCAAAGTCCTGAAGATTGCGCCGGAATACAAAGGCAAATCAATGGAAATATACAACCGTCTGGTAAAAGACTGCCAGGAATTGGAAAAAATCAGAAATACCCAATATATCACCCGTTACTTTGTAAATCCCTTGAAACAGTCGCTCAAGATTGCGGAAATCGAGCCCAAACCGCTTCCCAAAGGACTTGTCCCTGCCGGTAAACAGGTCGCCCGCTTCTTCCCCTACAAGGGCGGAAAAGTGGTGGAAAAAGCCATGCCGGATTCCGCTTGGGGATATGCTTACGGACGGGAAATCAAGGACGAAAATGCAAAAGCGGCCATGACCTTCGGTTATTATGACATCCTCAAACGGGTTCAGAAAAATAACAGCGTTCCCTATGATAAGATTAAGAAAGACAGCAAGTTCCACATTTACAAGGTGACAAAGACCACCCTTTCCGCCTCCTGTCGCGTATGGGTGCATCCCACCTGGGGATTGGGCTATGATAATGTCGGAGAATTGTTCAATGTCGACTTCCCGGATCGGAAATGGGATATTTATGTTTCCTTGAAATTCACCGGTCCCGCGTATCAGCAGAAGCCGGAAACAGAAAAGAATTTTGTCTGGATCGATCAGGTGATTCTGGTCAGAGAATAAGTAACAGAAAGAAGATCAATGAGCTCAGATATATTCAAATCCTATCGCCATGGAAATGTAATCGAACTGCCGGCGGAATGGAATACTCCCGTTTCCATCGGCAAAGATTATTCCTCCTGCACGTTCCGCGGAAACAATACCCGCTGGTCAGAAAGCACCACCACAGAATTCACAAACGATGGGGAAAATGAGATCTGGACCGGACTTCTCCCTGCCGGCCACACCTTCCTTTACCGGGACGATAAAAATGTAAACCGGTCCCGCTGGCCCGAATCGGATATGCTCAGCTGTACCACATGGGAAAAGAAATGGGATGAGAATAAAGTCTTGCAGCTCAACCGTCTTCACACCACGCTCCCGGCAGGAATCAGAAACGATCTGACAGGATCCACTGCGGTATTGTATTTCGATTGGCTCAACGTCCGGCTGGATGTCACTGCCATTACGGAAGATTATATCGATCTTTCCTTGAAATCACGGATGCAGGGCGCACCGGACTGCAAGTTTTTCTTTGAAAATGTGCCCGTTCAGCACCTGACTCCCGGCAAATGGCTGCCCGTCCCGGAAAAAGGTATTTTCTATTACAAGCCCCTCCACGGCGAAAAACGTTCCGATGCCGTATTCAAAACCGCAGGCGCAAAACAACTCCTCACGGTCAACGATGCAGAAAATATTATGTTTGAAAATATTACATTCTGCTGTAACGGCGATTCCATGGATGCCAATTCCCCTCAGGCAGATGTGGCAGGCGCGGCGGCGGTTGAACTGTACAACGCCAGAAACTGCGTCTTCCGGAATTGCAAATTTATCAATCTTGCACGCTGGGGCATGTTGATTGCCGATGGCTCATCCGGCAACCGGATTGAACATTGTACCTTTGAAAATATCGGCTCCGGCGCAATCCGTATTCAGGGGAATGAAAACGGCGCAGAACCCGCATTTGCCACGCTGGGAAATACCATCGACTCCACACGCATTGCACACGGCGGTCAACTCTGGGCGGGATGTTCTGCCATCACAATCAAACATGCGGCGGAAAATACCATTTCCAATTGCGAAATATGCCACTTCCCCTATACCGGCATTTCCTGCGGGTGGACATGGGGCTACCGTACCTCTCCGGCATACGGTAACTGCATTATCCGCAACCATGTACATCATTTGGGAATGGAGCATATCGTCAAAGACATGGGCGGCATTTATCTGTTGGGAATACAGCCCGGAACAACGGTCGCGGAGAATCATATTCATGATGTTGAGGGCGAACGCTTTGCATGGGGTATTTATCTGGATGAAGGCTCGTCCGATATGGTCATCCGGGACAACCTGATTTGCCGATGCGACAGCGAATTGCTACACATCCATTTCGGCAGAAACAATCTGGTGACCGGTAACGTTCTCGCCGCCGGAAAGGGCACAACCTGCATCTCCGTCACCCGTGGGACAATGGACTTTAACAATTCGTTTGTTGATGGTGACAAAGTCTTTGATTTCAAGAACAATCTCTGTATTGCCGAAAGCGCACCGTTCTACTTGAAATATCTGTTGGATATTGAAGGAAAAGAAGATGTTCTTGCCAGCTGGAAAGGCGATAACAATCTTTATATTCAACAGGATCCAACTTTCACGGCTAAATTCGGTGATGACTACCATTGCATCGAAAAAACATTCCGTGAAATTCCCGATTCGAAATTTATTGCACCGGGCAGAGAAGAACATTCCATTTTCATAACCGGCACCCTCCCTGCTCCGGAAGATGTTCCGGAAGCGGTACGGGAATTATATCGGCTGTATCTGGATAAACATTGCTGAGTGATGTAATCAGGACTCTCTGGTTTCCTGGGATCCCTCTTGCGTCTCTTCCTGCACATCTTCCTCCGGTTCATCAGGATAACTTTCGTCTTCAATGACTTCATCCGTCAGGGAGGAAAGGCTTTTCAGCTTCAGGCGCAGCATGAATCGGGCAGGGTCACTGGAAAGAATGTTGGCTGTATAATGATCCCCCAACTTGCCCCCGCGGAAACGGGATTTGTATTCATAAACAAATTCCGGAATCAAAAATACAGCACGATCGTCCTGACGATGCACCAAAATCGCTTCCGTGGAGAAATCAGACTCCATACGGCTGAAATGAATCAGCGTCCAATACTCATTGACCAGACGTTCCAATTTACGCCGCGCAGCTGCCGCTGATTCCGACTGTGCAAGGGCTTCCGTCAATTCGTCAGAAGTCAGAAGTTCTTCTCCAGCAAGGTATCTGTGCAGCTGCATGTGAGAAAGCAAATCGGCATAACGGCGCAGGGGACTTGTCACTCTGGTATAAGGCTCCAACCCCAAACCGGCATGAAGTCCGGGAATCGTATCCGTCGTCCCCGGGTGACAGCTGCGGCGCAGGGCAAACATGCTGCAAAGGGTGGCTTCTTCTTCCGGAATAGGAGTCGCATCCGGCGGCTCTTGACGCACAAACGGCATGGGAATATCATTCTCTGCCGCCCACTTTGCAACCGCCGCCCCCGTGATAAGCATACAGTTTGCCACGAATTCCCGTTCCGGTGTAACGGGACAGGGAGAGAAATGAATCACGCCATCATCATCTACAAAAATATTCACTTCCGGCAGGCGGATAAATACAGCTCCGGCAGCCTTCCGGTTCTCCTTGAACATGACGAGTTGGCGTTGGAGCTCCTGCCACTGCGGATTTTCAAGTACTTCATTTGCATCTTCATACGTCCGTCGTTTTACCGTCAAAAGTGACGGATAGAACTTGATCAGCTCCGGATTGCCCTCATTCATGCGGATTTCAAACGTCAACGCACGGGACCGTTCCTGAAGTCCCAAACCGAACCGTTCGGTCGCTTCCAAAGGCAGCATGTGGCTGATTTTTTCCGGCAGATAAAGATTTTCCCCGCGTGACCGGGCTTCCAGATCCACATCAGAACCAAAGGCAATTACCGATGCCGGGTCGGCAATATGGACATACAGGATACCATCACGGTAACTGATGGCATCGTCGGGGTCATGACTGGACACATCGTCAATTGCATACGCTTCAAAATCCGTCAAATCGGTCACATCCTCATGAAGATAGAGCCGTTCTTCCGGCAAAGGCAGAGTGGGATTTTCCATCTCCACACCGGCACGGGCAGGGAACGGATTCCGGGTAAGATCCCAGGCTTTCAGTTTCAACAGAAGCATGTGTGCTTTTTCCGGAATTGCTTCAATACCAAGCTCTTTCATCAAACGGCTGGCGGAATTAACGCCCAACGCAACCTGTTCGATTTCGCCAAGATATGGCATATCTTCCGGCAGAATCGCACCTTTCTTCAGACGGTCCAGAAGGGCGGCATGGCGTTCCTTTGCTTCATTTTTCTGACGCAGCAACTCTTCCGCCGCCGCAATTTCTTCCAATGTCCGGGGCACAACCGCATCGCCATCAAAACGGAAATAAGTCCCTTCCTTCAGCAGCTTCCAGGCGGCATAAGCCGTTGCAGCTGTGTGGGAACCGAAAATAAAAGAAGTAAAATCAGCAAACGAAAGCTGTTCCCCCTGCAGCAATTCCAGATTATCCCGCAAATCGGGCACAGGTACTTCCGGCAGAGGAAGCGCTGCAGGCCCCTCATGCAATTCAAAATCAATATCTTTCTCCCGCACGTTTTTGGAGTCGCCCCCTTGGGTTTCGAGGGTGATCTTGCCGTTTGCAAAAGACGTGATTTTTGCCGGGGCAGAGCGGTAAATGACAATGGAACCAGTATGAAGCATGATTTATTTATCCTTTTTGCGAACCGAACGGAAAAATTCTTTCATAATCGTGGAACACTCACATTCCAACACGCCGCGCTTGACTTCCACCTGATGAAGCATCCCGGAAAATCCGGTCACATCCAACGCAGAACCTGCACAGCCGGAACGGGGATCCGCCATCCCGAAAATCACCCGGCGGACACGGGAATTGACCATCGCCCCCGCACACATGGCGCAAGGCTCTTTTGTGACATAAATATCCACATCTTCCAGCCGCCAGTCGCCGATCACGGAAGACAGAGAACTGATGAGCAACACTTCCGCATGAGCAGTGGCATCTTTCAGCATTTCCACCTGGTTCCAGGCGCGGGCAATGATCTCACCATTACGAACCGCCACGGCACCAACGGGGACTTCACCCGCCGCCATGGCATTTTCAGCGCAACGCAAAGCCGCACGCATAAAGTGTTCATCATCAAATTGAATGGGCAATCCTTCCAGGATCAAATTACGAAAATCCGCCATTATACTCCTTTTGACGCAATTCCTCCAGGATGGAATCTCCATAGATGGAACGCATAAGTTTAACATTTTCATCATAAAATACTTGAGCATCAGGCTCAGTAATCAGCTCATTACGGGAATTTTCAAGCATCTTGCGCCGTTTTGACGCATCCGAATTGTAAACCTGAAGATAACGGACCAGCGTCCGCGGGCTCAATTCCTCAAACATTTTCTGCCCGAATTCTTCCACATAATCGGACGCAATAACCGAGATCAGGTCGCGGGACGGCTCTTTCATTCCCTTTGACGTCAGGCAGTCAGCAATCATTTCCTGACAACGGATCTCGTCAAAAATCGGGAAAACAAAGCCACGTCCACGGCTGGAAATGTTCGCCGGAAAACGCTGGTTGGAAGAAATGACGATCGTCACATGTTCCGGCAGATTGAACGCACCGCCGACATTTGCCCGGAAGGAATACCAATCCGTCGCCGAGGCATCAATGTCATCAAAGAATAACACAAAGCGTTTATCTTTATGAGGTTCCAGTGAGTGAAGCAAGGCTTCCAGACCAGTAGAAATATCCGACGCATCCGGCAGAATCAACGTCAATTCCGGATAATACAGCGTATGGGCAATCGTCATTTGCGTCTTGCCGAGGCCTGGCAGACTGCTGATCAACAGCGGCAAATTGGATTTGCCTTCCGCAAATTGTTTGAAATGTTCGATAAACGTCTGACGGGCATCATGGTAGCCATAAAAATCTTTGACGGAACGAATGGAATCCAGCACCAGCGGGCGGAACACGCCATCCTTGTGACGGAATACGCGGGCACTGTTGAAAATATCCTGTTCACCCGTCAATTTCCGCAACTCCAGGCCGATTGCCCCTGCTCCGAGACGGAGGAAAATTGACGATGCCGTCGTCAAACGTTTTGCGGAAGGGATAAGACTGGAAAGTCCAGAGCCGTCACACTCCATCAATTCTGCCATTTCAGGCAGGAAAGTGCGGAGATGTTCCATCATTCGCTTAATGTGTGCAAGGTAGAAAGCTCCATCCGATTCGCCGGGGTCACCCTGAAACGTCTTCGGAGTGGCATTTGGGAAACGACGGGCGAGAACCGTCAAAACGGCATGATCCAGCATTTGCACAAATGTTTTGTCAGAAGGAAGATCGCGCCAGAGCTGATTCCATGACGGAATCGGGTCGTCATTTTCATTGCGGAAATGACGGATCAGTTCCAGAAGCTGCGGACCGGGAAACTGGCACGGTTCCTCTCCGGGGAAAAGCAACCCGCAGGAGACTTCCAGTTCATTCCGCTTTACTTGCAGTTGTTCCGGTATGTTTCTCACGGTTCGTCACTCCTTCGTCAAAAACCAAGCGGAGTTGCATCTACCGGGATATCAGCACTTTGCTGTTCCGTCATATTTGACGGCTGATCACTTTCCGGTCTCCGGTTCCGGTTATGCTTGTGCTTCTTTTTCCGCTTGCCGGGCTTGCCATTCATGCGGAAACTCTGAGGTACGCGCGTTTCAAAATCTTCAATATGCCATTGGACTTCGTTCTGAATCAGTGCCATTTCTCTGGCAGTGGAGAATCCGGCAGCCTGAACCCGACGGGGAAGTCGTTCTCCGGCTTTCAGACGGATCTGCGGGAGGAAATTCCGCACAGCGGCAGCACATGCCCGGCGGGTCAACGCCAAAGGTTTGAATAAGGCGCGGATCAAATCAGCAATCATAGGCTCAATGCCGCTCCGGGGCGTCCAAAGTCCGCCCTGAACACCACAGCCACAGGCAGATTTTTCAAAGAATGGGAGGGTCAGCAGGGAAATTGCCAGAGACATACTGTCCCGGTAACATCCGGCGCGAAGTCGTTCATTACGTTTCGCCAGCAACGCCATGGCATATTGTCCCTGTTCCGTATCAAAACGGCGGTCGAGGGCAGGGAGGAAGTATTTGAGAAAGCCATATTTACGGAATGTTGCTAGAATCTGATCGCCATAAGGATTTTTCAAAATCTTTTCCAGTTCCAATGTCATGCGGGAAACAGAAACGTGAACGATCATCGGCATGACCGCATGCACGGCTTCCTCTGTTTCCTTTTCCAATGTAAAACCATACTGTCCAACCAGTTTCAATGCGCGGAGGATACGGACCGGGTCTTCTTCAAACCGCAATGCCGGATTGCCGATGCAGCGGACGATCCCGGCTTCGATATCAGACTGTCCCGACTTTGTGAAGTCCATGATATCGTTGTTGACCGGGTCATAAAAGAGAGCATTGCAGGTAAAATCCCGGCGATGGGCATCGTCTTCGGAAGTCCCGAACTCGTTGTCCTGGAAAATCATGTGTTCCGGGGCATTGGCGGCACGGGGCGGTCTGTCCACCTGATCTTCCGCATTGGGCCGTTTCCGGAAAGTACTGATTTCGATAATATCTTCGCCCAGAAAGAGATGTACAAGACGGAACCGTCTGCCGATAATCAAAGTCCGTTTATCGCGGAAGACACTGCGGATCTGCTCCGGCGTGGCGGCTGTGGAAAGATCGTAATCCTTGGGTTTCCGGTTGAGGAGGAAGTCCCGGACAGCCCCGCCGACGATGTATGTTTCGTAACCCGCATTTTGCAAACGGGCAACGATTTCTGTAATTCTTGGATCAATTTTACTTTTCAGTGACATGCTGGCGGTACGTTTCAGTTCATCTGTGGATTATAAGGCTTCTGCAGAATGGTATCGACGCCGTCCAGTGCCGGATTGCGTTCCGGATAATTTGCATTATAATGCAGACCGCGGCTTTCTTTTCTGCTCATGGCGGATTCAATGATCAACTCTGCAACGGTTGCCATATTCCGCAATTCAATCAGGTCTCTGGTCAAGTGGAAATCCCAATAATATTTATGGATCTCTGCCTGAATCAGTTTAATACGTGTCATCGCACGTTCCAGACGTTTATCCGTACGGCAAATACCCACATAGTCCCACATGAAACGGCGGATTTCATCCCAGTTGTGAGATATCACGACCTGCTCGTCGGAGGACGTGGCATCGCCGCTTGTCCACAGCGGCAAACGCATGGAGGGACGTTCCGCTTTCAGGTTATCCAATTCGGATGCAATGTGAGATGCCAGATTATCCGGAACCACCAATGCTTCCAGCAAGCTGTTACTTGCCAGTCGGTTAGCACCATGGAGACCGGTACATGCCGCTTCCCCCGCAGCATAAAGGCCTTTGATGCCTGTATAGCCGTTGAGGTCGGTTTTCACGCCGCCGCAGCTGAAGTGTGCCGCCGGAACAACGGGGATGGGATCGACCGCCATATCAACGCCTGCTTCCAGGCATTTTGCGTAAATATTGGGGAACCGCATTTTGAGGAATTCGGCATCATGATGGCGCATATCGAGCCATGCATTAGTCTGACCTCTGCGTTTGAGTTCGTTATCAATAGCGCGGGCAACCACATCGCGGGGTGCCAGACTCTTCATGGGGTGATACTGATCCATGAATTCTTCCAGTTCGCCCTTGTCATTCATGACCTTCAGCACACCACCCTCCCCGCGCAATGCTTCGCTGATCAGGAAGGATTTCACTTTCGGATGATACAGAATCGTGGGGTGGAACTGATAAAATTCCATATTGGCGATCTTGGCGTAGGCGCGATACCCCAATGCCACACCGGCACCGCAGGCAACGTCCGGATTACTGGTATAGAGATAGGCTTTACCGCAGCCGCCTGTCGCAATCGTTGTGGAATAAGAGGCAAACGTCATCACCTGATTTTTAACGGAATCGAAAACGTAAGCACCGAGACACCGGTTTTCCCCCATCAAGCCGAGACGCCAGGTGGAAATCAGGTCAACTGCCGTATGATTTTCAAAAACTTTGATCCTGGGAATTTCGCGGACAGCCTGAATGAGTGACCGCTGGACTTCCGCCCCGGTCACGTCCCCGGCATGAAGAATACGGCGTTTTTTGTGACCGCCTTCTCTACCCAGGTCGAATTCGCCTTTATGCTCTTCCTTCCGGTCACCGAGCTCATCTCTTGTGGTGAAATGGGCACCGATATCAATCAGCCATTGGATCCGTTCGGGACCTTTTTTCACGATTCCCATAACGGCATCCGGATTACAGAGATTTGCACCGGCGGCGAGAGTATCGGCAAGATGTTCTTCGAAGGTATCGGATTGGTCGATCACACAGGCAATCCCGCCCTGCGCAAGTTTACTGTTGCACTGATCAATGGTATCCTTTGTTACAACGGCAATAGTGCCTTCGGTTTTTTCTGCGAGCATAAGGGCGGTCGTCAGCCCTGCGAGCCCGCTTCCGATCACCAGATGATCAAAAAATAATTCACTTTGTTCTGTCATATTCTGCTTCAACTCCCGGTGCTGCCGGATAAAAAATTATCATCAGCACACAATAGTTTCTGATATTCACTGCATACATGGCAATAAAATACACCCTGAATTGGAATTTTTCCAGAGCAAAACTTGAAAAAATATAAAAAATATATACTGATTTGCTTTAATTCTACGGAATCATGGCAAGCTGACAACAGATAAAATGCTTGCAGGATCGGTCTTCTCCGTTTTTTAATTTTTTTTCAAAACGATATCGGAGTATGAAGTTGAAAAGTTGAGAAAGTGTGCTATTGTAATGCGCCGTCCAGAATTTACAAACCATTTTTACCGGACAGCAGAAATTTGAAGAATAAATTATTTTGGTCATAACGGAGTTCTGTTTTTGAAGAAAAGTCAGTTTATACAGACGTATGTTTTGCGCCTCGGAATTTTGGGGTTGTACATAACAGGAATGTTGTTATTCCTTTTATGTTTGCAAATACCTCCGGTTCCCTATTGCTTCAAGTCGACCGGCAATGATACCGTGTTTTCTTCCGGCGGATTTGGAAGTGACGTTGCTGCGTTACGCGGCAATATGAGAAATAACAATATCTCCAGAACCAATAATTTTTCTGCAACGGCAAATGCTGCAGCAACTCAATCCGATAACAGTGTTGCCTGTTTCAGATTAATATCAAACCTTCATAATAACCGGACAATACCTTTACAACTGAATCCCAGTTGCAACATTATAATCCATACCACTCCAACAAGGGCAGGGCCATCTTTTTTCATTGCATGAATTAACCAGTTAAAAGACTTACGGAACATACTAACTAACAATCAGGAGATTTTTCAAGTATGGACTTTATGCAATGGATGCAAGTCTTTGGCGGACTTGCAATTTTCATATTTGGTATGAACCTTATGAGCGACGGGTTGCACCATGTCGCCGGCGAGAAAATGCGCTCGGTTCTGCGTATATTTTCTGCCAATCGTGTTGTCGGAGTTATATCCGGCGCATTTGTTACCTGTGTCATCCAAAGTTCCAGTGCCAGCACAGTTATGGTAATCGGCTTTGTGAATGCCGGATTACTGTCGCTGGTTCAGGCAATGGGATTGATTTTCGGAGCCAATATCGGTACAACAATTACTGCCCAATTAGTGGCATTTGATATAGCCTGGATCATTATGCCGTCCATTATTCTCGGACTGCTGATGAGTTTTGTCCCCAGACAGCATATTGCAAAATGGAGCGAAACAATCATCGGATTCGGTTTTCTTTTCCTCGGAATGGAAACCATGAGTTCGACCTTGAAAGTGATGGCAAAGAATCCTGCATTTATGAAAGCGTTTCAAACCTTCCAATGTGCACCAGTGAACGGAGTCATTCCTTTTGCGGCATTGCTTGGAGCAATTTGCATTGGTATTGCTGCGACTTGTATTATTCAAAGCAGTTCTGCCTGTTCGGGGATCGTTATTGCACTCGGTGCAAGCGGATTGCTGGATATTTATACCGCTGTAGCATTGATACTCGGCTCCAACATCGGAACAACCGTTACGGCGCAGCTGGCTGCATTGACGGCAAACCGTATTGCAAAACAGGCAGCATTGGCACATACCCTGTTCAATGGCATAGGCGTGTTACTCATACTGATACCATTCTATATCATCTGGAATGGTGAACCGCTCTTTTTCAAGCTCATAAATGCACTTTCTCTCAACGGGGATCTGCCCCGGCAAATTGCCAATGCCCATACGATATTCAATGTTTTCACAACATTGATATTGCTGCCGTTTATTCCGTTACTGGCAAAGATCTGTGAAAAAGTTATTCCGGTCAAAGAATCCAAAGTGAAATATGAAAGACTGGAAAAACACCTTCTGGATACTCCTGCCATTGCGTTGACACAAACGGCATCCGCTCTTCGTAAAATGCTGAAAAAATCATGGAAAATGATTGATTGCACTCTGAACCTATACAATCGCAATGATGAAAAAAATCAGCAGTTGGTAAAGCAGCTTGACAAGCGGGAAGCGGATGTTGATGAACGCCAGAAGGAGATTACCGGATATCTTTCGCAGTTGATGATGCGGCCGCTGACCGCACAGGAATCGGAACAGATTCCCATGCTGCTGCACTGCACCAACGATGCAGAACGAATCGGTGACCATGCTGAAATCATCAAGTCAATGATGGACAGATTGAAAAATGATGAATTACGTTTCAGTCAGGATGCAGAAAAGGAATATGATACTCTTCATGATATGCTTTCTGAACTTGCGGACATCACAATCAGGCACCTGAAAAATCCGGCAGATATGCTGCAAAATCAGGCACAACATTTGCAGGAGAAGCTTCAATCTATGCTGAAATCTTCTGAAGCAGAACACTTCAGCCGTATCAGCCGCGGAGATTGCAAAGCTTCAACGGGAATTATCTATCTGGAAATTCTCGAAGAAATAAGCAAAATAGCCCATCATCTGGAAAATATCAATGACCGGGCTGTGGTATTCTACGGAAAATTCCCCAATGCTCATGAACGCGGGTAATTTTCTGCGAATAAACATTTCAAAACATCAAAGGAAAAATTGATAATGAGTAACTTTTTGACAATCACAGGAGGTATAGCCGGAATCGCACTGTTGTATTACGGAGCGGAATGGCTTATTAAAGGCGGAGTCAGCATCGCATTGAAAATGCGGGTTTCCACATTGGTAATCGGATTGACTCTGGTTGCATTCGGAACCAGTATGCCGGAATTTGTGGTCAGTGCCGATGCTGCCATTCAAGGTGCCCGGGGCGTGGCAGGTGCCGGCGATATCAGTATCGGCAATGTCGTTGGTTCCAATATTTGCAATATTGCATTGATTCTCGGCTTGTGTGCTGTAATCAGACCATTACCGGTAAATAAACAGTTTTTGAAAACTGATATTTGGTGGATGCTTGGTTCAACTATTATGCTGGCGGTTTTTCATTTTTTCAGCAAGGGTATGGGACGTTGTGCCGGATTGTTTTTCCTGCTTGGTATCATAGCTTTCACCTATTTGAGCTATCGTTCCGGCAGAAAACTTGAATTGCAGAAAAGTGAAGAGGAAAAAAATGCCGAAACGCAGGAAAATGCAGAAAAGATACTGCCCGCAGGTTTGTCTCTGCTTCTGGTTGCCGGAGGTCTTATCGCACTGGTCGGCGGTGGAAAGTTATTTGTCAACGCTGCAGTAACCATTGCCCAGCTTATGGGGATAAGTGAAGCTGTTATCGGTCTTACCATTGTTGCAGTGGGAACCAGTATGCCGGAACTGGCGACAAGTGTCGTTGCCACAATCAAAGGTGAAAATGATATTGCCATTGCCAACGTAGTCGGCTCAAACATCTTCAACGTTCTGGGAATTCTGGGGCTTGCTCCGTTGATTGCCCCCATCAAATCTGCGGGGATCAGCATGATCGACATGTACGTGATGATCGGCATCAGTGTATTGTTGACAGTCTTTATGAAGCCTCTGAAAATAAACCGTTGGATGGGTGCTCTCTTCCTTGCAATTTATGTGGCTTATACAACCTACTTGTTCTATAAGGGCTGAAGCCGTAAACTGAAACAACGTTCCATCGGTTACGGCAGCACTTTTTCCCGTACGTTGGAACAAATTCTTAAAAATTTCACATTAAAAGCAGGATGTAAACTGAAAATGAATGAAGAATTGTCTTTGACTGCCCAAATTGCTATATTGGCACTTCAACTGGGTGTTATTATCTTTGCCGCAAGATTCTGCGGCGATCTTGCAAAAAAATTAAAAGTTCCCTCTGTACTTGGAGAATTGATTGCCGGTATTATTATCGGTCCTTATCTGCTTGGCAGTATCGGAATCAACCTGCACGGGTTCCATCATGGGCTCTTCCCGCTGATCCCGGGTGCTTCCGTTCCGGTATCTCCAATACTTTACGGGATCGCCACTCTCGGTTCTATTGTGCTTCTGTTCATGTCCGGACTTGAAACTGACCTGCGTATGTTCTTCAAATACTCGGTCGTGGGAAGTGTCGTCGGTATCGGCGGAGTTATTTTCTCTTTCGTGTTCGGTGATATGATCGGTATGATTGCATTGAAAGCTGCGTTTATGGACCCCCGCTGTCTTTTCCTCGGGATTCTCTGCACCGCAACCTCGGTCGGGATAACAGCCCGTATCCTCTCGGAAAAGAAGAGTATCGACTCGCCGGAGGGGGTAACGATTCTTGCGGCAGCTGTAATTGATGATGTGCTCGGCATTATCTGTCTGGCAATTGTTATGGGTATTGTGACAGTCAGTGCTTCCGCCGGTGGTCAGGTCAACTGGGCAGGAATCGGTTGGATCGCAGTCAAGAGTTTCGGTATCTGGCTGGGTGCGACCCTGCTTGGTCTGGTACTTGCCCACAAAATTGCGGCATTCCTCAAGTGGTTCAAATCGTCCGCCATCTTTTCCATTCTTTCATTGGGTTTGGCACTGCTTCTGGCTGGAGCATTTGAACAGGCGGGATTGGCAATGATTATCGGCGCTTACATCATGGGATTGAGCCTTTCCAAAACCGATATTTCATTCTCAATCCAGTCGACTCTGCACCCGATTTACAACTTCCTGGTTCCTGTGTTTTTTGTGGTCATGGGTATGCTGGTTGATATCCGCGTACTTGCGAATGGTGAAGTCTTAACTCTGGGGCTGATCTATTCTGTTATAGCGGTGCTGGCAAAAGTTATCGGCTGTGCTCTGCCTGCCTATTTTATGAACTTCAACCTGCTGGGATCCCTTCGTATCGGTGCCGGAATGATTCCCCGCGGTGAAGTGGCTCTGATTATCGGCGGTATCGGCGCAACAACCATGATGACATTCGCAGATGGAACAAAAGGACCGATTCTGGACCCGAAACTGTTCGGTGTCGGAATTATAATGACCTTAATCACAACTCTGGTTGCACCGCCTTTGTTATCGGTAATTTTGGGAATCAGAAAAAAAGGCGTAAAAAAAGAGGTCAAGGACTCAACAACTGTCCATACTGTTTTCAATCTTCCGTCAGAAGCTGTTGCTGATTTTGTACTGCGGGGCGTTATGGAAAACTTCCGGCGTGAAGGTTTCCGCCATTCCGCCATTGACAAAGAAGCCGGAATTATTCATTTACGGCGAAATGCCATGGTCTTCACCATGACTTTCAATGACAGTCAGATTGTTTTTGAATCAAATCCCCATGAAGTATTTCCCATTAAAACCGTGATGTATGAAACTTTTGTGGAACTTCATCAGAGCCTGAATAAACTGAAAGAACTCTCCCGGCCGGAAGACATCCAGAAAGAACTTTTCAATGGTCCTGCAATAGAAGAAAAAAATATTGGCAAATATATTCTTCCTGTTGAACGGGTTATTCTGTCTGACTGCATTACAACCGATTTGAAGGGCAATACAAAAGAAGAGGTAATCCGGGAATTGGTTGATCTTCTCGACAAAAATAAACGTCTGACCAACAGAGAAAAATGTGTAGCAGATGTGATTGAACGCGAAAATACCATATCAACCGGTTTCCCCGGCGGTTTGGCTTTGCCGCATGGCAGAACAGATGGAGTGAATGAGCTGGTTTGTGCTGTCGGTATTAAAAAAGATGGTCTTGATTTTGGTTCTCCGGATAAGAGCAAAGCACACATTATTGTACTGACTCTCTGCCCCAAAAATTCCAACGATCCATACCTTCAGTTTATGTCACAGGTCGCAGTTGTATTGAATGATAAGAAGAATATTGAAATCATCCGGTCAGCTTCGGATGCCGCCGATATTCGAAAAATTATGATTGCGCATAAGGCATAATTCGAGCTGCATGAGAGACAGGAAAGGAACTGACATTTCCTTTTTCTGTCTCTGACAAACACTCATTTTCAGTAAGATAATGTTTTCAGATCACTGAAAAGTTCTGTAAAATACGATTGGATTGAATCTGCAATTTCGTTTGGAAATGCACTTCTTTCACGACTTATCAGTTTGTATTTTACTATTTCAACGCAGGAGACTTCAGAGTGAAAAAGAAAAAAAATTGGATCGTCAAACAAACAAAACTGCTTTATTATAAAATTGTACGGGAAAAGGCTACTCCTCAATATATTGCCCGCGGCTGGGCAATCGGAATGTTTTATGGATGTCTGATTCCGTTTGGATTGCAATTGGTATGTTCTCTCCCTACGGCATTTATTCTCAAAGGAAGTAAAATCGGAGCCAGTGTCGGAACACTCCTTACCAATCCGGTTTCTATTTTCTTTATCTACCCTGTACAATGCTGGGTCGGTGGAAAAATGATCGGCAGAAATATCTCTTATGAAAAAGCCGAACAATGTATGAATCAGATCATTAACCATGAAGGACCATGGTATGAAGGGTATCAGATGCTCTATAAAGCAGGGCTTGATATTATCCTTGCCTTTTTTGCCGGTGGAACTCTTTTGACTCTGATTATGACCCCGGTTACTTATTTCTTTGTTCTGTCCATTACAAAACGGTATAAAGCATTAAAACAAAAAAACAACAGGAGCCTCCCCTGCTGAAAATTCTGCTGCCCGGTAAAAAATTTAAAAGCAATAAAGGACTGAAATTTTTACCGGACAACAGTAACTATTCACACATCTTTTCCTTGAAAAGAGTTCCCCACGGATGTATATTATACCCCGAATCAGGAGAACTTTATTATGATTGCTAACCTCAAAAACAAAACCGTTGTTCTTACCGGTGCCGGCGGCGGAATCGGTCGCGCCATTGCCGAAAAACTTGCCGCAGAACAGATGAAACTTATCCTCCTCGGCGGAAATCACATCGAAAAACTCAATGAAACCGCTGCTGTCGTCAATCAACAGAGTTCGTGCATCGTTATGCCCGGCGATCTGACTTCTCCCGAATTCATTGCGGAAAGCATACAGAAGATCGAAAACTTCACCGGTGGGATCGATGTCCTGATCAATAACGCCGGGGTCGCTCAGAATACGCCTTTTGAAAACATCTCCCTTGAGGAATTTGATAAAATCATGGCGATCAATGTCCGTGTTCCTTTTATGCTGACACAGAAAGCATTGCCCATGCTCAAGAAATCAGAAACACCCACCATCATCAATATCGCATCCGTTGTCAGCCACGCCGGATACCCCATGCAGAGTATTTACAGTGCTTCCAAACATGCCTTGCTTGGAATGACTAAAAGTATTGCAAGGGAATACTATAAAGAAAATATCCGCGTCCACGCCATCTGCCCCGGCGGCGTATATACCGACATGGTCAAAGTCTCACGCCCCGATCTTTCCCCTGATGGCATGATCATGCCGCAGGATATTGCAGATCTGGTCTGGTTTTTCCTTGCCCACCGGACCAATGCCGTAGTCGATGAAATTCTCGTGCACCGGGTCACAAAAGAGCCGTTCTGCTGAGTTCAATTTAATACAGGAAATACATAACATGTTGACAGGATTACTTATTTTGCTCGGTGCCGGTATCTTCTGGTGCATCGTCGGAATCTGCTATGAACAACTCCCCGAAGACAAGCGTTCCACTGGCGCCTATATGTTCGGTGCCGGAATACTGGTGAATATTTTCCAGTTTATCCTCCTCCGTCCGCCTGCTGTGAGTATGATGGAATTCTGGAAAGTGGCGATATGGATTCTGCCTTCCGGTTTGTGCTTCTTCCCCGTTCTTCTGTTCATCAAAAAAGCCATGATGTACGGAAAAGCAGGGGGCGCATGGTGTATCATGCAGTCCGCCATGTTCTGCCCGCTGCTGGCTATGTTGATCTTTTATGGAGAACGACTTTCCACTCTTGCGATCATCGGCATCATTCTGCTGATTGCCGGGATCGTATGCTGGGGTGTCGGGAAAAAGGAAGAAGAAAATACCGATCCGGCAGCCGTTCCCAAATCAAGAAAAAAATTTATTCTTTACTCCCTGCTTGCTTTTGCCATGACCGGTCTGCAGCAGACTTTGACGTTGATTCCGAGTAAAATCAGCGGAATTGCTCCGGCAGCCATGGAATGGCGTGTCATCATGCTTCAACTGCCCATGTTTCTGTGGATAGTGCCCTGTATCAAATACCGGGAATTTCCGAAGAAAAAACACATCCGTTTCTCTCTGAGTTATGCCATTGCAGCAGTCGGCGGCGAAGTATTGTTTTTCATGGGAATCGATGCCTTGAATAAGATCAATCTCTCCGGATTGGCTTATCCCGCTGCGTTGAATTGCTCCATTGTACTCTTTGCACTCTATTGCAGATTTTTCCGACATCAGAAATTTACTCCGGTGGAACTTGCCGGATTGATTCTTACAGTTACAGGTATCTTTTTCCTGCTGTAAATGTAAAAAGCCCGCAAATTGCAATCTTTCACTGCAACTGACGGGCTTTTTTAATAAAAATCGGGCTTACTTGATCTTCTGTTCAAATGCCAGGAAATCTTTCTTGAAGGCTTCGAATTTTTCCGCTGCCTGCGCATAACCTTTGCTTTCCACTTCCAAGCGGAATACCATGTAATCTTGGGCAAGTTTGCGGAATTCGTTGAGCAATGCCAGTTTTCCGGCGTCTTTGACCGGATATTTCCACGCCTGCAATTTCGCTTCAATACGAATCAATACAGGCTGCATCTCATTCAACACTTTCGTTGTCTTGCCGATAACCGGATCTTTTTCCATTTCTGCATTGAAGGATTCTTTGATTACACGGCTCATCTTGCAGGCATCCAAAAGTTTACCACTCTTGATAGCGGCATCCCGTTTGGCAAGAGCAGCATTGACTTTTGCAGGATCAAAGCCTTTCTTCACGGCTTCACGAACCTGACATTTGATGATGCTATCATAGAACGCAATCCGTTTCTGCAAAATCAGCGTTTTGAGCCGGTTCAATTCAGCGGATGTGCCGATGGCATAAATACGGCCCATACCGGGTTTGAGTGTCATGGAAACTTTATTGCCGGTCATGCGGAATGTTTCCAGATCCATAATTTTTTCCGATGCCGCAAATTCTTTCAGCCGGATATCGGTTTTCTGTACTTTTTCAATGTCATTGTTCCAGACAACCATCAGACGGTGTTTGCTGCCGGGCACTTGGCGGACAACTCTGCCGATCCGATCATATTCCTTGCCGACTTTGCTCAGGAATTTTGCATTGTTGGAAGCAATGACAGCATCATCGGCTTTCCGTTCCGCATCCACAAAAAGTTCACCGACAGAGATAAAGAGAGGCGCAAGAGCACTCTTTGCCTTCCCCAGTTCCGTCAGATTGCCGAAGGTATCGAAGAAGTTGCCGATTTCATTATTGGCATTGGTCGTCCAGCGTCCGCGATGGTTCAAAGCATAAGCATAGAAACCGGTCGCACCTTCCGCAAGACCGCCGAAATACTGAATGTAGAATTCAGGAAGATAAGGCACACTCCAGGAGGGACCGCCGAAAACCTGCGGCAGCAACCAGATCCGTTTTGCGCCCCACTTTTTCGCATATTTCACGGCTTCAACAACCGCCCAGGCACCTTTGTTATCCCGTCCGTGATAAATCGGATAATAGTCAATGGTGATCAGCGGAACTCTGCCGGACAATGCACGGATGGAACCGATTGAATTGCAGCAGGCGGTAATGGAAATATTTTTGTTCAGTTTCTCCAGTTCCGTTTTGCCCCAGAGATAATCTTTCATCATCGCGCCTTCCGGTTCATCCACCAGATGATAAGAAAGAAGGGCAGGATGTTTCCCCAATGCTGCATCCAGACGTTTCATGGCGGCACGACTCTGTTCTTTCGTCGCACGGCTGTAATAGCAGGTCACATAAGTGGAGGGAGATAATTTCATGCCGTAATCAGCAAAATAATCCAGATTTTGACGGATACCATCCAATGCGATCGCGGGGCTGAGTGTGAAGACCTGACCGCCACCGTGCTGAACCATCTGGAATCCAGCCTGTTTCAATGCCATCATGGTATAAGGCATGATGAGCTTCCGGTCTTCCATGGTCTGCTTGATTTCTGCAGCACCATAGACTTTTTTCCGATCTTTGAACCAACGGTGGATCCCCATCGCCGGGTCGCCGTATGCACCCCAGGGGAATGAGGCATCATTGGTCTGTTTGGAAAATTTGAAACCATCCAGTGTTTTATCCCGGTTTGCATGACGGTATGCAGCAAGTTCTTTTGCATCAAGTTCCGTGATTTTCACATCATCGACTTCGTAAACGACCTGCTTTTTCGCTCCGCCGACAAATGTCCCTACAGCAATGTTGGAAATTTGAAGATTTTTGTCTCCATTACCGGCAGCAATATGTGCTTCCAGAAATTCCGACAATTCCATTTTCAATGTGATCCATTTTCCTTTTGTATCTTCCGAAAGATGAGCAGAGGCTCCGCCGACAGTCATGCCGTATTGTTTGCCGTTGGGTGAATCCCAACTCAATTCAACGCGGACAGCACTCGCTGTTTTCGGAGTACAAGTCTTGTCTCCGCGCATTTTCACCGTCACAAGATAACCTTTCCCGTCTTCCACTTTGATCCCCAGGGAATTGAAATGGAAATGACCGGATGAGCCTTTCCCGTCTTTTTGATTGGAACTGCCCCAGGCGGCTTTGACAATCTTGTTTGCACGGGGAGCAATCAGAATATAAGCGGCATGAAGTGCCTTGACATCCACACGGTAAAACGTGTTGCCATTGGCTTCTTTTTTGAAATCCCAGTAATTGATATCATAAGGCTGGTTGAAACTTTTCGGCATGACACGCATTGCTTTATTTGTTTCAAAATCATCATGATAGATTACTTTTTCCGCATGCAGAGATGTCAGAGTAAAGACACAAAGACACCCCGTAGAAATCCATTTATGAAACATGACAGGTATACCTTTCAGAAAAACAGTGATTATTTCTTGTTGTAATTGTGAAGTCCAATAAGATTGGCAGGAAGTTCCTTGTAAAGACGTGCCATAACAGAACCGTCACAGTACAATGCATTTGCCAGTTTTACGTGACTGGTTCTTGTTTCATACGCATCCCCTGCCAATGTGATTGCACTGGGTCTGCGGGAAGAAACGTAACAGCCTTCCATAATCTTGCTGAGACGCAGAACCGTCATACTGGAAAGTGCCCGACCGGACAAACTGTCGCCCAGAGACTGCCCGGCATTGAAGTTACGGTAAAAGATGGAGGTACGGATATAACCGGTACCGTATTTTCTTGCATTGATCGCAGCAGATTTCAAACCGCCATTGTTGGAAAGATATGCCGCTGCGGCTCTGCCAGTGTTCGCATCCGGAATCGTTGCCGGGCACATGAAAAGAGATCCCAATGACTGCTGCGGAATCGCATCGGAACTTACCATGAAGTCCAGTGCAACATTCTGATACACATAACCGAAGTCCCCGGCAGGCCGACTGCCGCTGTCAAAAGTGGAACCTGACATCATGACCGGTCCCCAATCATTATTGGAGTTGGCATACTGCATGACATAAACGCCGATCTGTTTGAGATTGGATTGGCATTTAGCGACGTTTGCGGTATCCTTGACTTTGCCCAGTGCAGGCAGCAGCATGGATGCCAGGATAGCGATGATGGCTATCACAACCAGCAATTCGATGAGTGTGAATGGTGACTTTTTCATTGTTGAAACAATCCTTGTTATTTATTTTGTAAAAATATACGAACTACTATTAATTATAGCACATTTTTCAGAAAAAGCAACATCATTTCAACATTAACCTGCACTATTTTCTCCTATTTGTAATATTTTGTTTTTAATAAATATTTTTACCACGTTGATTTTTTCAACTTGCTGTGGTATATTAGAATATGTACAACTATTGTTAATCCAGGAGAAACATGTTATGAGCGAAAATACAGCTGCTGATAATCAGGTGAAAATTATTATTCTCGGTTGCGGTTCACGCGGAAATGCGTATGCCAATTACGTCAAACAATTTCCCGATAAAGTGAAAATTGTCGCCATCGCCGAACCCAGAGATTATCACCGCAATAAAATGGGCGATGAACACAATATTCCCGAAGAATACCGCTTCCGCAGCTGGGATGAAGCTCTCGCTCTACCCAAATTCGCTGACGCCGTTCTGATTTGTATGCAGGATGCCATGCACGAAATTCCCGCAATCCGCAGCGCAGAACTGGGCTATCACATCCTGCTGGAAAAACCCATGGCTCCTACCGAAGAAGCCTGTCGCAGAATTGTCGATGCCGTGAGAAAAGCCAATGTCTATTTCGCCGTCTGCCACGTTCTCCGCTATACTGCATGTACCAGAAAAATCAAAGAATTGATCAAGTCCGGTGCGATCGGCGATATCGTTACCATTCAGCGTCTGGAAGGCGTTGCACACTGGCATCAGGCACACTCTTTTGTACGCGGTAACTGGCGCAATGAAAAAGAATCCAGTTTCATGCTCCTGGCAAAATCCTGTCACGATATGGACTGGATCCGTTATGTGATGGATAAGCCTTGTGATCAGGTTCAGTCTTTCGGCTCCCTTTATCATTTCTCCGAAAAAAATCAGCCCGAAGGTGCCGCTGACCGCTGTCTTGACTGCCCCGTTGCGGTCGAATCCCTCTGTCCTTACTCTGCGATCAATTTCTATATCCGCGAAAGAGCATTGAAAGGTCTCTTCCATTGGCCGGTGGACGTTATCACCAGCGATCTGACCGTCGGCGGCGTGATGAAAGCTCTCCAGACCGGTCCTTACGGCCGTTGCGTTTACAAATGCGATAATGACGTTGTGGATAATCAGGTCGTCAACATGAAATTCAACGATGGCAGCACCGCAAGTTTCACCATGACCGCATTCTGTAACGATGGCAGACAGACCCGTATCTGCGGTACAAAAGGTGCTATTTACAGCGATGAACAGCATATCTGGCTGACCAATTTCATCACCGGCGAACGTACCGATTTCGATACCAACATTCTCAACGATAACGGCATTACTTCCGGACATGGCGGTGGCGACTTCGGCATTATGGGCTCTTTCATTGCGGCAATTCAGGAAAATAATCCGGAATACATTCTCACCGGATTGGATGATACTCTTGAAGGTCATCTCATTGCTTTCAAAGCAGAAGATTCCAGACGCGAAGGCAAGATTTTTGAGTTGAATTGAATATAAAATCATCATAAATCAAAAGGTAACTTTTATGAAAAAATTATTCTGTATTTTCGGAATCCTGACTCTGGCAGCCGTTATGCTTTCCGCCGGAGAAGCAGGCGCAGAAGCCGCTAAAGCAGTGCAGGCTGTCAATCCTTTCAAAGGCACATTCTGGGCATTGCTCCCGCCTCTGCTTGCCATTGTATTGGCATTGCTGACGAAAGAAGTTTATTTCTCTCTTTTTGCCGGTATTGTGCTGGGCGGATGTTTCTCTGCCGCATTCTCCCCCTTCAAAATCGTTGACGTGATCATCAAAACCGGATTGATCAAAGCCGTTCAGGATATCGCCGGTGTTCTGATTTTCCTTGTTCTCCTCGGGATCATCGTAAGTTTGATGAACAAGAGCGGCGGTGCTGCAGCGTTCGGCAGATGGGCACAGAACCGGATCAAAAGCCGGAAAGGTACGATCTTTGCCACATTCTTCCTCGGTGTTCTGATCTTTGTTGACGACTATTTCAACTGTCTGACCGTCGGCAGCGTGATGAAGCCTGTCACCGATAAAAAACTGGTTTCCCGTGCAAAACTGGCTTACATTATCGACGCCACAGCTGCGCCGATTTGTATGATTGCCCCGATTTCTTCCTGGGCTGCCGCCGTTTCCCAATACGCCGAAGGTACAAAATATACCGGTTTGCAAATGTTTATCATGGCAATACCTTATAACTTCTATTCCTGGCTGACTCTGATCTTTATTATTCTGATTACAGCTTTGAATATCGACTTCGGCCCAATGGCAAAACATGAACGCAATGCTTTGGAAAACGGCGATATCTTCAGCGGTAAACAAGTCGCTGGAACTCTGCAGACAGAAGACCGTCCGAACAGCCGCGTGATTGATATGATGGTTCCCATTGGATTGCTGATTCTGATTTGCGTATTTGCATTGCTCTATGTCGGCGGTATTCTTGACGGCAAGAATTTCATCACGGCATTCGGCGATACCGATGCCTCTGTTGCATTGTCCTGGGGCGCAGTGATTGCTGTCCTGATTTCTGCACTTTATCTGCTCTGCCGCGGCGCAGTTAAGCTGACCGATGTCTCACAGAGCATTGTAAGCGGCTTCAATGCCATGGTACCTGCCATTCTGATTCTGACAATGGCAACCGGGCTGAAAAACATTACTTCCGCATTGGAATGTAAAGAATTTATTGCTCATCTGATCAGCAATTCTGCACCCGGACTGGCACAATTCCTCCCGGCAGTAATCTTTATTGTTGCCTGTGTACTGGCATTTTCCACCGGAACCTCCTGGGGCACATTCGGGATTCTCATTCCGATTGTCTGCAGCATTTTCCCGGCGGAAAGCCCGCTGCTCTTCATCGGCATGTCTGCATGTCTTGCCGGGGCAGTCTGCGGTGACCACTGTTCCCCCATTTCGGATACGACTGTTATGTCTTCTGCGGGTGCACAATGTGATCATATCACCCATGTATCGACTCAGTTGCCTTATGTTTGCGTTGTTGCGGGAATTTCCTTTATCGGGTTCCTGCTTGCGGGAATTATCTGTAACTGGTTTATTGTGTTCCCGATACAGGTAGCAATCATGCTGGCAGTTCTGTTGTTCATCAAACATAAATTTAAAAATTCGTAAATATTTTCAACTTTCTGCTTGCATTTTCAAAAAAAGGGTGTATATTAATATTAATTTGATGGCTAGTTAGCTCAGTTGGTAGAGCATTGGAATCATAATCCACAGGTCGCTGGTTCGAGCCCGGCACTAGCCACCAATTTTTTTTGCCCTTTTTTCCCCCTCCTGTAAACATTCCCTGTTGCATTTTTTAAAATTCAAAGTATATTGTGTTGTATCTTGAAACACAATAAAGGTGATTTATGGAAAATTCTATGATTGATGTGATCAATGCGGAAAAAGTCTTTTTTGAAACTGCTCCGGATGACTTGCAGAAACGTTTGAGTTCTATGGAAATCATACAGAAATATGTGAATGACGTCACACCTTCTGTCTATGAATCTTTCTATCTGCCCGGATGCTCCCTCGATTCGGAAAAAGTGGAAGAATTCTACCATAATTCTCCCCTGTTTCACTTTTATGATCATGCTTTTGAAAAAGTCCTCAACGGTGTAAAAAATGAAACCGTTGCAGAAAATGAAGTCGCAATCTGGTATCTTTATAATATGGGATGTGTCATCAAAACATCTGACCACTGTTTCGGTATTGACATCCACCATCGCCGCAGTGAAGAATTGGTTCCGTATCTTGAATTTGTCATGGTCACACACAACCACCGGGATCATTATACCCTCAAGCTGCTGCAAGCCATGTTAAAAGAAAAGAAAATGATTTACAGCAATTTCTTCCCCTCATTGGGCGGATATTCCAAAGAGCCGTTCCGCAAGATTGAGTTTGAAAATCTGACCATTTACGCTCATGAATCCGATCACAACCCCAGTCTGCAGAAATTTGTCATGCCGTTTGAAATCGTCTGCGGAAAGGGAGAAAATGCCTGTGTCATCTTCCACAGTGGCGATTCTCACCGTGCGGAACAGCTCAAACCGGTTTCCGATCACGTCGATTTCCATATCGTTCATCCATTTGTCGGACTCAAGGTTGTGGATGCTGCAACGCAAACGGTAAAGGCGGAAACAACGGTGATTGCTCATCTTCTGGAATTGCATCACGAATGGAATCACTGGCGCTGGACTTATCAGGATGGTATCGCGGCTCTGGAACAAGTCATTGCCGCAGGAAAAAATGCCATTCTGCCCGTCTGGGGCGATAAAATTTTATGGAAGGAAAAAAAATAAAATGAAAGTATTAAGCAAACAGAGAAACAGCAGAATGTGTGTTATTTGCGGTCTGGATAATCCTGCCGGGCTCCGCGCACCTTTTTATAACATGGCAGACGGCTCTGTCATGAGCAAATTCAAATTTTCCGTGAATCATCAAAGCTATCCCGGACGCGTCCACGGCGGCATGATTACAGCCGTACTGGACGAAATGGGCTTGCGTGCCATGTGGGCGAATCATGGAGGCTGCGAAGATGATTTTGCGGTTACAATGAGTCTGAATGCCGATTTCCGTAAACCGGTCCCCTACGAAGAATTTTTATATGTCCGCGGAGAATTGATCCGTGACACCCGCCGTTTTACCGTCGTCAAAGCGGAAATTTACAGTCTTGACCGCATTTTACTTGCCAACGGCGAAATAAAATGTCTGAAACTGGATCCCCAGGAAATCTCTGCCGGTGTCACCGTCCACGAAGAAATGCCTTATCTCATCGAAGACGGCGTAACCGAACTTGATTTCTGATATTCCTGCAAGATATTGCAATCAATACCATTTTTACCTGTATTTTCTTAATTTTGAAATATATAAAAGCCTCAATGACTTATTTCTTATTATTTCTTTCAGGTAAAATTATCCACTGACCGCCTCTTGCAGAACCAGTATGCTGAATAAGATAACTCATTTCAGAAAGATATCGTCCAACAGTTTTCACACTTTTACCGCATTTTAATGCGATTTGTGTTCGAGAGATATGGGGATTTTGTTTAATCATCTCATAAATTTTCTTTTTGAGACCAGTTAATCTTTCAGGGACATTTTCAGGGACATTTTCAATCAATGCAGATTTCAAGGCATCAAATCTTACTATAAATCCGCAATCTGAAATATCAAACACAGGATAAGAATTACCTTGTGCTATATAGTTGTATATCTGTAATATACAACAACGACTATAATACCACCGAACTTGATTTCTGATTATCAATAAATCTCCATTGTATCGTATGCCTGCTGAATGGCATTTTCCAGATCCGGAATCTTGGATTCTTCATACTCAACGGTATGGAGCTTTGCACGAAGAACCGGAGAATCCGGAGCAAAAACCGTACAGCTGTCAGGCATCGGTTCAATGGATGTTTCAAACGAACCGATCGCTTCCGCACGACGGATCGTTTCGTTTTTATCAAAACCGCATAACGGACGGACAATCAGATAATCCGATGCCTTTTCAATTACAGACATGTTTTCCACGGTCTGACTGGCAACCTGTCCGATGGATTCACCCGTAACAATAGCAAACCGTTTCTTTTCCGTGCAGAGTTTGGAAGCAATCCGCATCATAATACGGCGGTAAAGAACGGTACGGTATCTGGGATCGCAATTATCCCGGATCAATTTCTGAATTTCAGAAATATTGCAGGCGTAAAGAATTCCACGGGGCGTCTGGAACTGATTGACCAGATCCGCAATCCGCTGCACTTTTTCCACCGTTCCACGGGGTGTGTAAGGATAACTGTGGAATGTCAGAAAATCCACGTGACAACCACGTTTCATGGTCATGTGGCATGCCACCGGAGAATCGATCCCGCCGGAAAGCAAAGCCAACATGGGAGCGTTGGAACCGACGGGGAGACCGCCTGCTGCTTTCAGGCTGTCAAAATACAAAATGGAGTTGTGTTCACGGATTTCAATACCGATAGAAACGTCCGGATGATCCAGATTGACTTTTACTTTACCCGGACCGATCAATTTTTCCACGATTGTAGCGGCGGCAATTTCAATATCCTTGGAAGTACCGGGGAACCGCTTATCGGCACGTCTTGCCCGTGTACGGAACTGAACAACGCCGTTCTTTTCGAGGAAAGGCGCAAACATTTCCGGAACAGTTTTCTTGATCATTTCCTCCACCGCTTCCATGGTGCGTTCCCCTTCGAGACAGAACGAGAAGGAATCGAGCCCGAAACAGCGTTCCAGACGTTGAGAAATGGCGGCTTTTTCTTCGGGCGTGAATTCGACGTCCTGATCCCGGTAAATCACGATTCTGCCGCGCATACGGTTGAATTTGAGTTTTGTATCCAGATCGGCACAGGCGGCGCGCATGTTATCGATCAGGCGGCGTTCAAACATGGCACGGTTTCCGCTTTTGGTTGCGATTTCGTTATAGCGGCAGACAATATGGTTAAACATGGGGTTGACTCCTTTGTCCCGGGATTATAATTTGTGCCTGATCTGCATTGAATAACGGATCAGGATCGGTGGAAGCATGAAAAATTTGAGCTGCTGATTCTATTTTGTTGTAAAACGCCTCTCTGGCACGTTGATCGAGATCGGCAGCAGCATCATCGATCAACACAATTGTTTTGCCGGACGGGCGGGTATTGACGATTTCCAATTCCGCCATTTTCATGGCAAAGGAAATAATACGGCATTGCCCGCGGGAACCGCAGACACGTAACGATTTATTATCAAACTGAAAATCAAAATCATCGGCATGAGGACCGCTGGAAGTAAACCGTGCCGCACGATCTCTGGCAAATTGAGCGGCGAGACGTTTCTTGAAACCTTCCTTGTTATCCGTTTCTCTGGAATAACGCATCAATATTTTGAAGTCTGCCATTTCCGGGCGGAGATTCTGCAATAAAGTACGCATGAAATCACCGAGAATATGAGAATACGTATTGCGCATGGCAACGATCCGGCTGCCGTTTTCCGCAAGAATATCATCCCACGCATCCAATACATCCTGCTTGATCACCTGTTCACGCAGCAGCAGATTCCGGGTTTTCAAAGCCGTGGAATACTTTTGCAAACTGCGGAAATATTCCCGATCCATCATCGAGATGAACATATCGAAAAAACGGCGTCTTTGCTGGGAGGAACCGGTAAGGATCAACGGATCATCGGGAAGGAAGGCGATCGTCCGTAATCCGCCGCAGAAATCGCTGGATTTGGCAACCGGATTGCTGTCGATCCGCAATCGTCTTGCCGACCCGTTCTGCTCAATCTCGAATTTTTGCGGAAAAGAGCCGATATGAGCAGTGGCATTGATGCGGAAGGATTGTGTCCCGATCCGGAACATGTCAGAGATTCTGGCGGTGCGGAATGACCGTAAATTGGCAAGGAAAAATACTGCTTCCAAAACAGAAGACTTCCCCTGTCCGTTGGAACCGGAAAGGAGAATATGTTTCTTATTAAACTGCAGAGAAAGAGATTCAAAGCAGCGGAAGTTCTGTAAATTCAGCGAATCAATCATGGTCCGTGTAGAAAAAACGGGTCGCCCTCTGATGTAGAAAGCGACCCGGAAAAATCATCAAAAAACTGATTATTTATTACGCATCGGCATGATCACGTAAAGGAAACCATCTGCAGTTTCCAAAGCAATGGGGCTGACCACATCGTTGATCTTCAGGAACATCTGATCGTTGGGCAGGTGTTTGAAGGGATCCAGCAGATAGTGGGGATTGAAGGAAGCAGACATTTCTTCGCCTTCGTATTCGATGGCAATGGATTCGTTACCTTCACCGATATTGCTGTTTGCATCAAAACGCAACTGATTATCCTTGAATGTCAATTTGACCAGCGGGCTTGTGGAATCAGCAAGTGTAACACTCAACAATTCAAGCGCATAGATGAACTGATCGCACTGAATACCGATATTCTTCTTGAAGGAAGCCGGAATGACCTGACGGTAATTGGGGTACACACCTTCGATCAATTTGGATGTGATTGTAGTATCACCGAGATGGAATGTGATCTGTTTTTCACCGATTTCCATTGTGACATCACTGGTCTTATCCATGACGCGTTTCAATTCCTGGGCAGATTTCAGGGTGATGATGATATCGCCATCGCTGCCTTCCGGAACGTTATCCAGCATCTTTTCTGTCAGAGCAAGACGTTTCCCGTCGGTTGCAACAGCAGTGATTTTGCCTTCATGAACAGAAAGAAGGATACCCTGGAGAACTTTACGGGAATCTTCCACGCTGACAGCATAGGAGATTTTTTCGATGAGTTCAGCAAGGTCAGCCTGTTTCATCTGAATGGTACGGATGACTTCAAAAGTTGTGAGGATGGGGAAGTCATCGGGATTCAAGCCGAGCAGCATGATTTCGGCAGAACCGCAGCGGATAACAGAATGATAGTTTTCATTACTTTCAATAGTAATATCACCGTGGAAGCGGGAAACGAGTCCGAGCAGCTTCTTTGCGGGAAGGGTAGTTTTACCGCTTTCTTCCACTTCAGCCGGAATTTCTGTTACATAGCGGATTTCCAGGTCTGTGGTTACGATTGTTAATTTGTTTTCTTCGGCGTGCATCCAGACGTTGGCAAGCACCGGAAGCGTTGTACGGCTGCCGATGATGTTTGTCACTTTCTGAAGTGCTTTACATAATGTTTCCTGATTGACTTTGATTTTCATTTTGCCACCTTTCTTGTGAACAAATTAATATAGCTCAATATTTCAAAATTTCCAGTCCGGATTTAAAAGAAATAGTAATAGGACTGTTAATTATGTTAATAAGTCCATATTTTCTACCTCATTTTGTACTTATTTGAAAAAATGTTGATATTTATGATTGACTTTTTTAATAAATGGTGTTCTATTAACAATAGTACGTCTCATTAACAAATCAACCCGGAAAGTTATATGAATATCAACAAAAATGTCAATAAGCACGCAGAAGAGCTGTTCCGCCGTTTCCCGGAACTCCTTCCGCAAGTCGAAAATTTCAACAAGGTATATATAACACTTCAAAACGCATTTGTCAATAGCAAAACTGCATTTTTTTGCGGAAATGGCGGCAGTGCAGCCGATTGTGAGCATATTATCGGCGAGTTGATGAAGAATTTTATTGTAAAAAGAAAGGTTTCTGACGATTTCAGAAACAAATTCATCCAGAATGGTGGCGATCCCGCTCTGCTGGATGTCCTTCAGCCCGGTTTGAGAGCCGTCTCCCTGTTGGGGCATCCCGCTTTGACGACAGCATTCAATAACGACGTCGATCCTTTTTATACCTATGCCCAGCAGTTGTTTGTGCTCGGGAAAGAAGGGGATGTCGTCTTCGGTATCAGTACTTCCGGCAATGCAAAAAATGTCTTTGAATGTTTCCGCACTGCCAGAGGATTGGGCATCAAAACAATTCTCCTTACCGGCGAAAATTGCGGAATCTGTGAAGAATATGCCGATGTTGTACTGAAAGCTCCTTCAAGAGAAACTTATCGTATCCAGGAATATCACCTGCCGATGTATCACACACTTTGTCTTATGCTGGAAGAGTATTTTTATGGAAATAACGGAATCAATTAAACACATTGCCATTATTATGGATGGCAACGGCAGATGGGCAAAAGAACGGGAACTTCCCCGTTCCGATGGACATGCCGCCGGTGCACAGCGGGTCCTTGATTTGATGGAAAGTATCCGCAAACACAATATTTCTTATTTGACGCTGTATGCATTCAGCACGGAAAACTGGAAACGTTCCAAAGAGGAAGTCAGTTTTCTGATGGATCTTCTTGCCCGTTTTCTCGATGAAAATCAGGAAAAGATCAAGCAAAACAGAATCCGTCTTCTGGTTACCGGCAGAATGGAGGAATTGCCCGATTTCTGCGTGGAACGTTTGAAGAAAGTGATCCGTTACACGGCAGAAGATTATGATCATACGCTGATTCTGGCATTGAATTATGGCGGACGTCAGGAAATCACCGATGCCGTCCGTAAGATTGCTGCCGGAGTCAAAAATGGCGAAATTCAAGCAGAAGCCATTACAGAACAAACGGTTGCAGATCATCTTTATCTCCCCGGTATTCCTGATCCGGATTTGATGATCCGGACCAGCGGCGAAGAGCGGATCAGTAATTTTCTTCTCTGGCAGTTGTCTTACGCAGAATTTTACTTTACCGATATTTACTGGCCGGATTTTGATGACGAACAATTGGAAAAAGCTATCAACACTTATTATAAACGTAATCGCAGATTTGGAGGCAGACCATGAAAACCTTTTTGAAACGCACATTCAGTACGGTAATCTTACTGACTTTGTTTTTCACGGCAATTTTTAACCACGGAACGCTGGGACAGTCCGTATTCGGATTGCTCGTCGTTCTCTTATCTTACTTTTCCGTGCGGGAATTTACAACCATCCTTGATGGTTCCGGGAATCCTGCAAACCGCAGAATCACCCCTGCATTTGCAGCATTTACTGCATTGTTTGCTGTGTTGGAATGGTATGATCTCACCATCGCCTGTGGTGTGATTTTTATTGTGATTCAATGGAATTTCTTCCTGCTTTCCAAAAATCAAGTGGATCCCATGCGGTCGATTCTCAATTCTTCCGCCGCATATTTTCTCTTTGCAATTCCCATTGTGCTTTTGACTTATCTTTACCATTGCAGTCCTTACATTTTCCTGTATCTGGTTCTGATTACAAAGATTTCCGATATCGGTGCATACGTCGTCGGAACCATCACCAATGCCTTGAGCAAGGGTGGCAATCACAAGATGATCCCTGCAATCAGCCCCGGAAAATCCTACGAAGGCGCAGTCGGCGGTATTCTCAGTGCCATGGCAGCCAGTTACTTTATCTGGCCCATGTGTAATTTTTCTCTGCCCCATTGGATTTCTCTGGTTGCCGGTGCCATTCTCTTCTTCGGCAGTATGGCTGGCGATTTGGCGGAATCTGCATTCAAGCGTACATGCGGCGTGAAAGATTCCGGTCATGTACTTCCCGGTATCGGTGGTATTTTTGACCTGGTCGACAGCTTGCTGATCAATGGTGCTGTATTTGCAATGTTCATTTATTTCTCAGATAAGGTGTTCCCCGTATGATGTTATTTATTTACAGATTCTTCTTTCCATTTGTATTTCCATTCTTTCTCCCCGGTCTGATTTGGAAATTGATTCGTCGTCCCGGACACAAAGCCAGTTATTGGGAACGGTTCGGGATTTACAGTAATGAGAAAAAATTGCAGCTCCGGGAATACCAGGGCGGTATCTGGCTTCATGCTGTCAGCGTGGGGGAAACAAATCTTGCTCTGACGGTTCTCAATAAATGGGTGAAAATGGCGCCGGATCAGAAATTTATTCTGAGTACGACGACTACGACTGGACAGGAAATTGCAAGAAATAAGTGTCCGGAAAACGTGATTGTCATTTTCTGCCCCATTGATTTAACTGCATTTGTGCGTACTGCTTTGAATCTGATCAAGCCTTCCGCATTGGTGATTTTTGAAACAGAATTGTGGCCGAATCTCATTTGCATGGCAAAGAAAATGAATGTGAAAACCATTCTGGTCAATACCCGTATTTCCGATAAATCTTTCAAAGGATACAGCCGTTTCCGCGCATTTTTTGCCCCGGTTCTCCGCTGTTTTGATGCAATCGGCGTACAGACTCAGACCGATAAGGAACGTTTGAATGTGATTGCTCCGGATATCGATCCGAAAATCACTGTTACCGGCAACATTAAATTTGACCAGACTCCGCCGGAAGGTGCAGGGTTCGATTTCTCAACCATTTTCGGAACTTCTCACGATGGTATTGTGATTTCCGCATCCACACATTCACCGGAAGAACCCCTTGTAATTTCTGCATTTACAAAAGTACGGGAAACTGTTAAAAATGCAAAATTGGTCATGGTGCCGCGTCATGCTGAACGGGGCGGTGAAATCGAAAAAATGCTTTCCCGTACCTCATTCCGTTATCATCGCCGCAGTCTCGGCGGCACACCGGATGGCGAATTGGATGTCTTACTGGCTGATACCACCGGCGAATTGGCAGGTTTTATCAAGTCATCCGATATTGTGATCATGGGTAAAACATTGGCAGGCAATGATGAAGGACAGAATATCATTGAACCTGCGGTAATGGGTAAACCGATCATCAGCGGTCCCAAACTCAAAAATTTCCGTCAGGCTCTTGACGCTCTCAAGAAAAATAATGCCGTCCGCATTGTGGAAAATGAAAGTCAGCTGGTGACTGCCATGACCGAATATCTGCAGGATCCGGAAAAAGCGAAAGCATTGGGGAATGCGGCACAAAATACCATTCTCTCCAACCGCGGTGCTTTGCAGAAAACTCTTGATCTTCTTGTTGAATCTGTGAAATAAAATCAGATTTGACCGATAAAAAATTGCCTCCGTTTTGCAAATATTTCATGCAATCCGGAGGCGATTTTTTTGTATTTAATTATGGATTATCAGAAAAGGTAATCCAGAGATTTGCGCCACATGGGATCGAGATCCGAGTAAGCGTCAAACATCTTTGTAAAGAATTCTTTACGCTGCGGAGAGAACTGATTTACCGGATAGGCTTCCAATGCCTGTGCAAAAATGGCAGGATCGTTCTTTGCGATGGCATCCCCGGTCAAAGTCTGGAATTCAGAAAGGGAAGCGATCAAGCCGCGATAGGGAGACGGAATATACTGATTTTCAACGGGTGTAATGGTATCACCGAGCAAATCCATGGTGTATTCCAATGCAGCCATTTCGGGCATACCGGCAACGGCGCCGTAGTTGGGACGGCTGGCAACGATCCGCATTTTTTCATGTCCGGAGAGTGCTTTAAGAATTGGAATGGAAATATCAGTGAAATCCGGTTTGATTTTACCATCGTCGGAATCCCACTGAACCTGTTCCGGATGTTTGGAAAGTTCAATGAATTCGGCAAAGCTTTTATCTCTTGCGATACGGAGACGGCGTTCTTTTTCTTCCGGATCAAAGGGAGTTTCCCGTTTGAGTTCCGCTTCCCGGAAAGCCCGACCATGAACCTTTGAAACATGTTCCAGACCATCGGTTTCAGTAGAGAAAATCATGGTATTGAATTTGCGGTACATGTTGTAAAGGTCAAGAATGGCATTTTCCAGAAGTTCGGGAGTGGCAGAAGCGTTGCTGCAGTCAATGCATTTCCAGGAATCGTTCAACACGCGGGGGAAGAGAGAAGAATAAAGATCTTCGCCCTTATAATCGCCGCGGAGAATGAAAGAACAGTGATTTACCCCGGCCGCAACCACATTCCAGTTGGGGTCAAATTCATGCCGTCCGCACAAACGGGTGAGGTCCCAGCGGTGATTGTTGAAACCGCCGCAAATACCGAGAGCCCGGATCTTTGTATGAGCATTGACCATATAACTGTATACGGATACAGGGTTTGCAAAAATCAGCATCAGAGCTTTCGGGCTGAGTTTTTCCAGCTTCTTTGCCAGGGAGAAAATAAATCCGCCGATACGCAATGCAAGAAATGCGCCGTTGACGGACAATTGGTCGGAGGTGATATAGTTGTATTCTTCTGCAATGAAAAGTGATTTTGTATTGGAAGGTTCACGAATCGCTGCCATTGTAAGGTAAAGAACATCAGTACCTTCCAATGCGGCATCCACGTCGCTTGTCACAACCACTTTACACTGGATATCTTTATATTCCGGACATGCTTTGACCATATTGGCGACGGCTTCGGCACGTTCCAAACTCAAATCAACAAGGCGGATTTCCCCATTCTTGAGAACTTCCGGAGTCTTCAGAAAGATTCCGCGGAGAATAGGAAGCAGGCGTAAAGAACCTCCACCCAAAAAAGTAACTTTCATATTAATTGAATCCTTTCCATTGATCAATTTTTTAATATGGTCCTATAATTTAACGCATATTATTACTTTTTCAACATTTTATTTGCAAATATTTCATTTTTTGCTGATTTCCGGGTCAAATCCGGGGAATTCTGCCAAATTTATGCCTTTTTGACGGATTAATTTTGATTATTTTTGAAAAAAAATTTGACTTTTTATTTTTTATGCAGTATTTTAACCAAAACTAAACGTTTAGCTACTCAGTTTATTTTATACCGAATTCAGGAGCGTTCAATGATTAAACCGGAATATGTTTTGTTTTTCGATAATCATACCATGCAGGCTTGTCATAACGTCGGACACAATTTCGATGCCGACTCTTTCGCCCGTCAGGTGAAAGATACCGGGGCGGAATTGGTTGGATTTCATGCAAAATGCAATCAGGGGTTCTGCTATTATGATACTAAAATCGGAATCCGGCACCCCTCTCTCAAGCCGGGATATGATTATTTCGGCGACATGGTATCCGCCTGTATCAAGCAGGGAATCAAGGTGACTGCATACCTGAATTGCGGTTTGAGCAACGAAGACGGAGTTGTCCATCCGGAATGGTGTCAACTTGGCAAAGATGGCAATTTCTTTCACCCTGAAATACTTGGAACAATGATTACACCGTATGCGCGGATCATGTGCATCAATTCGCCCTATCGTGATTACATTCTCAGTCTGATCCGGGAAGTCAAAGGAAAATATCCGGTTTCCGGATTTCTCCTTGACAGCTTCAATGCGTTCCCCTGCTATTGCCATCATTGTATCGAAGGCATGAAAAAGTTGGGTATGGATCCGGAAAATGATCAGGATGCAGCGGCATTTGCCCGTTTATCCGCACAAAGACTTGCTGCTGATATTTCAAACATTGTGGAGCCGCGAAAGAATGATCTTCTCCTGTATTTCCTCGGTCTTTCTCCCCGTGACAACCTGAAATACGGTTCTTATCTGGAATGTGAATGTCTGCCCACTTATCCCTCCTGGGGGTATGATGCCCTGCCCATTCAGGCGCGTTATCTGCGGACAGTGGTAAAAGATGAACCGGTATTCAACATGACCGGCAGATTTTATGCCTGGGGTGATTTCGGCAGTCTCCGGACCGATGCGGCAGTGGAATATGACCTTTTCTACGGGCTTGCCAACGGGATGCGTCCCAATATCGGCGATCACATTCACCCCAGCGGTGTATATTATTCCGGAATTCAGGATCGTGTCAAGAAGATTTACAGTACATTGAAACAGTACGATCCCTGGTATCGTGGTGCGGTCAATCCGGTGGATCTGGCTGTTTATATACCCGATCCTTACGGTTCTTTCAGCATCAAATCTGCCGTCCGCATGTTCTGCGAATTGAAGATGCAGTTTGATTGTATTGATGCGGAAGCGGATTGGTCAAAATACAAAGTGATTGTTCTTCCGGATGAAATACTTCTGACTGATGTTCTCCGGAAAAAAGTTGAAGATTATCTCCAATCCGGCGGAAAGATTCTTGCTACCGGGGAATCCGGACTTGACCCTGCAAAAACGGAATTCTGCTTTGAAAAAGAGTGGGGAGTCAAGTTCAAAAATGAGAAAACATTCCGTCCTGCCTATTTCACCATGACAGGTGATTGGCAGAACATCATCCCTGCATTGCCGCTGGCTGTCAATTCGGATTGCATGGAAACGGAAATTCTACCCGGTACAACGGTTGCAGGGAAAATAATTGCGCCTTATTACGATCAGAAATGGGATGGTGTGTATTCCTACTTCTATACGCCGCCGGAAAAAGTGACGAATTTGCCGTTTGTGACCTTCACCGATCAGGTGGCATATTGTTCCGGGAAACTGTTTGACGGATACAACACAGCGGCATCGGTGGAATTGCGCAATATCTGCCAGGCGATGATTGATTATCTGCTTGCGGATCCGTTATTGAAAGTGGAATCAGGCTTCCCCTCTTTTGCCCGTGCGATCGTATCGGAACAACCCGGTCGCCGGATGGTACACCTGTTGAATTATCTTCCGGAAAAACGCGGGGAAATGCTGATTGTGGAAGATGCGTTTGAAATTTGCAATATCAAGCTCAAATTACGCCTTGATGGTAAGAAAGTCAAACGTGTCTGCATGGCACCTGCGGAAGAAGAAATACCCTTTACGCAGGAAGGCGATCACGTATTCTTTACCGTTCCCCGAATTTGCGGTTATGGTCTGGCGGTTGTCGAATTTGCATAAACAATAAGGATTGATTTCAATGGCTGTAACATTAAAAGATTTATCCAGAGAAACGGGGATCAATTTATGTTCTGTTTCCCAGGTATTGAATGATCATCCCCGTGCGAAAACGCTGCGTCCGGAAACGCGGGAAAAAATTCTGGCGGCGGCAAAACGTCTTGGTTACCATAAAAATCAAATGGCGGCATCAATCGGTAAAAAACACAGTCATGTTCTGGCATTTGTCCATTCAGATATGGGTACTGTGGAATACATGGGCAGAATTCAGAACGGTGTCATTGAAGCTGCCAATGCACGGGGTTATACGTTGACTGTTCACCATATTGGTGATTCACCGGAAAAATTGATCCGTAAACTTTTAGGATGGCGTGTTGCCGGTGTGATTTTCCATATCTGCCAACTGGAACAGCTTGCGCCGTTTGTTAAATTACTGGAACAGGAAAACATTCCTTATGGCACGGTGAATTTAAGCAATCCGGGCGGAATCGGCGTTACAACTGATGATGCTGCGGGAATCCATTCAGCGGTCCGGCATCTCCGGGAAAGCGGACACCAAAACGTTGCGTATGTGTATGCGGGTGAGAAAACGGAATTGAAAGAAATTGAGTTCAAACACCGTCGTTTTTCTGGTTTTGAAGATGGTATGCGGGCATATTATCCGGAAGTGAAAAAACCCTTGAGTTTGAGTTTTGATTACTCCCGTGCACAGGATTTGAAGTATATGACATCCATCCTTCAGTCCTTGCTGAAGAAAAATGTGGATGGCGTGATCTGTGAATCCGATGCATTGGCAGTGGCATTGAACAACATTGCTGTTTACAATGGCTGCCGGGTGCCGGAACGGTTCTCTCTGATCGGTTTCGGCGGATCCATGATTTCGGAAGTATCCTTCCCCATGCTTTCAACGATCACGCAGGATTTTGAAAAAATGGGTATGATTACCACCGATTCCATTATTGACAAGGTCGAAGGAAAAAACAATAGTTCTGCGGATGGAAACCTGCTGCCGGTATCGTTACTGGTACGGGAATCTGTTTCTGAACGTGCAAATACAGAAAGTAAAGGTGTAAAGTGAAGAAAAAATTATTATCTGTCATATTTTTAACAGGAGTATTGACTATGGCTTGCGGTTATGAAAAACAGAAAGTACAGTCCGTTGAATTTCCTACACAGGAAGAAATTCTTACCCGATTGAAAAAGTATCCGTACAAACCATTTTTCCCGCCTGCATCCAATCGGAAAGAATGGAGTAAATTACCGGAATCTCTTCGCAAAGAATGGATTTCCAGAGCGGAAAATGACCTGAAAAAGCCCTGGCCCCTTCTGACTGCCCGCCAATATATGGAGTTTCAGCGCAAAGGAGACCGGGTCAGTTATCAGACGCCTTACTTCTTCAAACGTGCTAAATTGATCTCTCTGACCATTGCGGAATGTTGCGAATATTCCGGCCGTTTCATGGATGAAATCATTGAAGGTATCTGGCAGATCCTTTCCGAACCTGCATGGTGTATCCCTGCGCATGAATGGCTGCCGCCTAACGAACCGTTCCCGGATCCCACCCGTTTCCAGGTCGACTTGTTCAATGCTTCCACCGGTAAAATTCTGACCGATGTTCTGGAACTGCTGGAACCGGAATTGACAAAGGTCTCTCCTGCATTGGTCAAACGTCTCAAAATGGAACTCATGCGCCGCATTATCGAACCGGCGGAAAAACTCAATGACAAAAATACCTGGTGGTTCGGCGGTTACAACAACTGGACAACCTGGTGTGCTTCCAACCTGAACGGTGCGGCAATCTATCTTCTGGAAGGTCAGCCGGAACGTCAGGCAAAATTCCTGCATAAATATCTGACCATTATCCATCGTTTTTATGACCGATATACTGCGGATGGCGGCTGTAACGAAGGCCCCAGCTATTGGGGTCATTCCGTCGGGAAATATGTGCAGCATCTGGATATGATCGATCACCGTCTTCACCTTGGCGGAAAGATGTTCCGGGATGAAAAATTGCGCCGGATGTGTGAATTTCCTGCGGGGATGAACCTTTTCGGCAAGGAATTTCTGAGTGTCAGCGATTCCGTCAAGAATGTAAAAATAGCTTCTGAATATTTGCAGTATGTATCCAAACGGATCAACAGTCCCCTGCTTATGTCGATGGCGCAGCGCACGAAAGGTGAGTTGGGGCGTGCTTCTGAATTGGACTATAATCTGATCTACACGTTTGCCGCTGCGGAATCCGTAAAACCGGTCAAAGATTCTTTTGCTGCGGTCAACTTCTGGCAGTATATGGGCCTTGTTATTCTGCGTGAAAAAACAGAATCGCCGGAAAAAGGAACCATTGTTTCTCTCAAGGGCGGTCACAATGCAGAAAGTCATAACCATAACGACCTGGGCAACTTTGTACTGATACGCAAAGGCAAAACACTGGTTGCAGACGTGGGGGTTGGCATCTACTCGGCAAAAACCTTCAGTTCCCAGCGGTACGATATCTGGAATCTGGGAGCGCAGGGGCATAATGCACCACGTTTTTCCGGTGTCATGCAGGAGTACGGCGAAAATTATAAATCGATCCTCACCATGTCCGGCGATTCCGTGGCAGCAGTCAATCTGGATAAAGCCTATCCTGCTTCTGCCGGAGTTAAAAAACTCAAACGTGAACTTACCCTCGACCGCAAGACCGGGGCAGTGGAAATTGTTGATACAGCCGAAGTTTCCGGAAAGAAGAAAGTGGAGATTTCCTTATATACCGCCGTCTCTCCGGATTCTTTCACAGCATCCGAACTCAAATGGAAACAGGGCACTTTGAATGTCAGCGGCTTGAAGATCGTGGAAGTTTCGGAAGAAGTCCGTCTGGATTCCAAACTGAAGAAGACCTGGGGCAAATTGTGGCGGATCGAACTTGCCGGTGAAATCGAAAAATCCGGCAGCTGGAAACTGAATTTTGATTTTAAGAAAAAATAATAAAATAAGGAGTTTTACAACATGAAAAACAAGTATGGCTTTACGCTGATCGAATTGCTGGTTGTGATTGCAATTATCTCCATTCTGGCATCCATGCTGCTCCCGGCATTGCAGAAAACAAAGGAAATTGCCAATACATCCAACTGTCTCAACAACATGAAACAGATCGGCTTGGGAACGATCTCCTATTCTTCTGATTTCCAGAATTATGCCATCCCGCTTTCCAAAGCGGCCATGACAAAGAATTCTGCCGATGCCGCATCCAATACTTGGATCAATCAATTGAACAGCCTCTATAAAATCAAAGGCAATACCTTTGCATGCCCGACAGCTTACCCACAGTGTAATTATCTTCAAACATTGCCCCATTCCTCCGGCGGATTTTACACTCCTCTGACTGCTTCCAATGGCAGCAATTCCTATCTTTTGAGTTACGCTTACAATGGAACTTATTTCGGCGGATTTGCGCCCAATGAAAACAAAGCATATCAGCTCTTCAATATGACACGAATCAAAAGAGCATCCACCAAGATCATGTTTTCCGAAGGTACAACCGTCGTCTCCGGCAAACGGAGCGGATACTTCTATTTCTGTCCTTACCGTTACCCGAAAGACAGCTACATTGTCCATCTTGCATCCCCCCACAGTGGCGGGAAAGCCGCTCAGAACTGGGTTGGTTCCAGCAATATGCTGTGGGCAGACGGACACGCAAGCAATGAGAAAAATCCCCATGTGCGTTTCGGCGATACAGATTATTCTTACAAGCTGGAATACAAATATTTCCATCCTGAAAAGTAAGGTATGATACCGATGAAATATTTTCTTTTTATCACGCTTGGTATTTTATCTTTCTGCTGTTTTTCCGCAGAAGAAGGACTGTTGTTCCATGCGGATTTTGATTCTTATCTGACCCATGCCTCTTTTGCCAGAGGTTCCAAAAAAGCCGGCGGGATTCCTGCCGACTTGCAGTTGAGAATGTTCAACGGCGCAGCATCCAGAAATGCAGTCGTTCTGGAAAATAAGACGGAACGGGTCATTTATGCGTTGAAGGATAATTTCAATCCATCCTGCGGCACCGTATCTTTGTGGGTGAAGCCGGAAAACTGGTATCCGGATACCAAAAGTTACAAAGTCTTTTTCCAGATTCGTGAACCGGGCTTTACCTTTCTGATTTATAAGCCCAGAGAAGGACAATATGTTTCCTTCTTTATTCAGCGGGATAAAAAGATTTATTCCATCAACAAGAAAATTTCCAACTGGAAGCCGGGCGCATGGCATAAACTCGATGCCGTTTGGGATTCCTCTTCCATGCGGTTCTATGTGGATGGTAAATCCAATGCCAAGACAATGAGCCGTAAATTCGGTGCTGATTTCAAAATGCCGCCCCCCTTCAAAAACGGCAGTATCACTCTCGATGAATTTGCATGGTGGGGTACAAAAGCGAATGACCGTACCGCGTATGACGAAGTCAAGATTTATGACCGCGTCCTTTCCGGCGCAGAAATCCTTGCCGCTTACGAAAAAGTCATTCCGCCGAAAAAGAAAATGACATCCCTCCCTGCGCCCGTTGTCACCATCCCCCAGACGGATGCAAAGATCAATCTTGACGGTAAAATTGACCAGCAGGAATGGCAGAATGTCTCTCTTGTTTCTGTGACGAATCAGCCGCCTCAGATCAAAGATCCGAAAAACACCGGCGCAGAATTTTATCTTGCACATAACGGCAAATCTCTCTATGTTGCAGGCAGATGCAAAACTCCGGCAACCCGTTATTCCCGGGTGAAACGGGATGGCGATTTGTGGCAGGATGACGGCATGGAAATTCATATTCACGGCAAAGACGGCAAATCCCGTCAGTATATCATTACGCCCTCCGGTGCCGTTTATGATGCGTGTGACGGCAAAGTACAGTGGAACAGTTCCATCCGTGCCGCCTCCTTCCGCGGTAAAGATTTCTGGAGTATGGAAGCGGAATTGCCTTTTACGGAGCAGGGGATTACCGATACCTCTTTTTCTGCCAATTTCGGCTGTACGGTGTATAACGGGACAACGCCATTTTATCATTCCTGGAGCTGGCTGCCTCAATTTATTCCGTTCTCTTCCAAAAAACATGCGGGTACTGTAATACTCGGAGATGCAAAAGATGGAATCCGTTTTACTTCTCTCAAACCCTTGGAAGCAGGGGATGCCGATCTTCAGCTTACTGCCGGGAAAAAACTTGCTGCAACGCTGGATATCAATTCCGCGCAGGGAAAAGTTCAGGAGAAAGGCAATGGAACTGTTCTCCGCTTCCGCAAAAAGCTCTCCCCCGGCAGTTTCGATATGCTGCTGGAAGCCAAAGATGCATCCGGTAAAACCGTATACAAATATGCTTGCCCGGGAGAAGTCAAGGAGAGTTTGACCTTTGACCTGCTTTCTTATCCTGTGAAAAAACAGTTCCAATTGGCAATCAGTGTTTTCCTGCCGGAATACAAGACGGGCAAAGCAGTGTTGATGGATCAGAAAAAAATTCTGGTCAGCAAAGATTTTACCGTTCAGAAAAGACGGGCAAACGTGATCCTGCCGTTCCCCGCTGACTTATGCGGCGGAAAAACTTATACCGTGAAAGTGACTCTCGACAATTCTGCTTATGCGGCGGAAAAAGAGATTTTTATCCCCGATCTTGATAAAGTCCCGCTGCTTTCGGAAAACGATCATTCGATTCCGGCACCCTGGATCCCCGTCACAATCAAAGATAAAACGGTCCGCGTGCTGGATCGGAGTTACGTTTTCCAGACTTCACCCTTCCCGGTGGAAATCACATCCCGGGGAGAAAAAGTTCTTACTGCTGCGCCGGAACTGGTGCTTGACAGCAAGAAATTCAGCTGGAAAAATCTGAAAATCACACAGAAACATCCGGATCATGTCGTGGTGACGGCGGATGGCAGCATTTCCGGTGCCCGGCTTGTATTCCGCGGCGAATTGTGGTTTGACGGCATGTATGCCTGGAATATGGATTTAATCCCGCAGAATATGCTTAAAATTCAAAATTTCAACCTGACCTGGAGTGTTCCTGCCAATCACGCAAAATATCTCATGACGCCCTATTACAAGGCCTGGAAAGGCAATTCCATGCGCCTGCGTTATACGCCGGATGAAGACAGTGCTCTGATCTGGCTCACCGGACCCGAAAAAGGCCTTGCCTGGTGGTGCGAATCCGATGGCAACTTTGTTAATGCGACCGACGAAAAACAGGTGTTGCTTACCCGGAACAATCAGCAGACTACAGTCCGCGTCAATATGATATCCCGTCCGGCGGAATTGAAGAAAACTGCCCGTTATACCATGATGTTCCAGGCAACACCGGCAAAACGTCCGCCTGCCGATTGGAAATCGGTGGAAACCGGGTTCGGCCATTACGGGACCAATCACCATGTGAATTATGAATACGCAACCAATCCCAAAGCAGGCAGTGCCATCCGGTGTTTGACCACAATGGAACCGGTCAGCGACGTCGGAATGAGTGAATTTATCCGTGATCTGAAAAAGACAAGAAATGCCCGGTTGTGTATTTATACCATGCCGGTCCACATGGCAAGCTGTGAAAAAGAATTCCCGTATCTGGAACAGGAATGGCTCCTGACTCCCCCGATTCTCTGGAACAGCTTTACCGACCCCGACGGCAAAAGTATTTCCCTTGTCCCCTTCTGCCCCATGACCCGTGCAAAAGATCTTTACATTCAGCGGACCGCAAAGTTCCTGAATAATCACCCGGATCTGGGCGGATTGTATTATGACATCTGCCACGCCCGGAGCTGCACGAACCCGCTGCATGGCTGCGGATTTGTGGATGCATTCGGCAAACAGAGCCGCAAATCCATTGCATTGGGGCAGCGTAAATACCTGATGGCGATTTATAAACTCCATAAGAAACACAATATGGGTCTGTTGAACCATGCACATAACTTCTTCTATCCCTTTGTGCATGGCTTCAGCGATTACTGGATTCCGGGCGAACGGTACTTTACCGGATGTTCGGAAAATCCCGGTTATTTCTATTTTGAAGGCATTCCGCTGGAAGAATATCAGTGCGCTTACAATGCAGAGATTCGCGGTGCCGGGATTTATGAAATCATCCAGCTGTGCCGTGTTGTTGCGCTGGTTCCCTCTCTAGCCAAACAGAAGAAGGAAATTCTCAGCCGGGAATACGGTATCCGTGCCATTGCCCCCGCGTTGCTGCACAATGTGGAAATTATGCCGGGTACCTGGGGCGGAACGTTGATAACCGAATATCGAAAGGTCAAAAAGGCCGCAGATCTGGCGAATGGCGTGTTCCACCCGTATTGGACGGATGGCGCAGTGACATCCCGGACTCCGGGCGTTTATTGTTCCCGTTATTCCTGGAAGAAAAAATCACCGTACAAAGCGGTCTTGATTGCAGCCAATTCCAAACGTGCAAGTCAGAAACTGGCATTGGATGTTGATTGGAAAAAGCTGGGTATGGATAAGGACAAAGCAGAATTGACGGATCTCTTTACACACAAAAAACTTTCCCTTGCCGATCTGCAGGAGAAAGTGTTGAAGGGACATCATTTTATCTGCATCGGAATCAATGAAAAATGATTATCATGTGATCCGGAATTTTCTTTCCGGATCACTTTTTTCTGTTCTGTTCGGCGAGGGAATTCCGTTCCCAGAAAACGCCGTCGGTGTACCCCTGAATGGCAGATGATGTTTCCGCTCTTTCCAGACGCGCCAATGCCCAGCAGCAATATTCCGGATCGATCTCGATTCCCGCAAAATGACGTCCCAGTTTTTTGGCTGTGACGGCGGTTGTTCCGCTTCCACTGAAAGGATCGAATACAAAATCGCCGGGTTTGGAACTGGCGAGGATCAGTTTTGCCAGTAATTTTTCCGGTTTCTGTGTGGGATGATCCGTATTTTCCGGCATCGACCAGTAAGGTACGGAAATATCATCCCAGAAGTTGGAGGGATATGTCAAACGGTATTTGCCTTCGCCGGATTCCTCCCAGTCTTTCGGTTTGCCCGCTTCCTTATAGGGGGCAATGACTTTCCGTTTCATTTTCACGGCTTCCACGTTGAAATAATAATCATCGCCCAGCGTGCCGAACCAGATATCTTCGCTGCAATTCTTCCAGTTATGCAATGCGCCTCTGCCTTTTTCCCGCTGCCAGATAATGCGGTTGCGGATGGTCAGATATTTGCTCATGACCAGATATCCGGCGGCGGAACATTTCCAATCGCCGCAGAGATAAACGGATGCTCCGGGTTTGAGCAGACGCAGCAGTTTCGGGAACCAGGAATCCAGATATTGCACATATTCCTCATTGGACATGGCGGAGAACTTGCTGCCGTTGAAATTTTTATCCAGATTGTACGGCGGGTCGAGAATGAGGAGATCCACAAATGCATCCGGCATGAAATCAATAATTTGCAAAAAATCACCACACAGAATTTTATCCTGAAACCGGGAAAGCCTCATCTTTCTGGATGGAAAGATCAGTTGTTTCGCGTATTGTTTTTTTTCGACTTCTGTCAGAGTCAGAGTCCGGTTCCGTCCGGCACGTGTTGATGATTTTTTCATAATGATTTCCGTTATCCCGGTTAGTTTGGAGTAATATACATGAATGGCGTGAAAATGCAAATAATTTGCATATTTTTTATCTGCCGGGGTTGCAATCGGCAATTTTGAATGTATGGTAAGGCGAAGTTTAAAAATATATAATTGTGAGGAGTTGAGATGAAGATAAAGAAACCCCTTATTGCTGATCAGATCACTTCTGTTACGCTTGGTAACGGATTACGTATTTATGTCGCGCCGAATCACCGGGCACCTGTTGTCACTGCTCAAATCTGGGTGGAAACCGGCAGTATTCATGAAGAAGAATACCTGGGCTGCGGGTTGTCCCACTTCCTGGAACACATGCTTTTCTCCGGAACAGAAAAGTTCCCCGGAAAAACGGAAATTTCCGACCGTGCCACCATGCTCGGCGCAAAGTTGAATGCGTGGACTTCCTACAATCATACCGCGTATTACATGGAAGGGCCCTCCTCCACATGGAAACAGCTCGCTGATATGCTTTGCGATATGGTCAGTCAGCCCCTTTTCCCCGAAGACGCTTTCCAGAAAGAAAAAGGCGTGATCCTCCGGGAATGTGCCATGCGCAATGACAATCCCGATTCTGTTCTCTTTGAAACGCTGATTTCCAACCGCTTCCGCACTTTCCCCATGCGTTATCCCGTTATCGGACTTCAGGAAGGAATTGAGAAAGTCGACCGGGAAATGATGACCCGGTATTATAACAAACGCTATTCCCCGCGCCGGGCATACGTCGTCATTGCAGGCGATGTGGAACCGCAGGAAGTCACGGCGTATATCAATGAGCTCCTCGGCGGATGGAAGAATACGGATTTGCATGAACCGTGCCTGATTCCTGATCAGCCGGGTATTTTCCCCGTCCGTCTGACCCGCACTTTCCCCGACAGCATGGCACGTTGTGCACTCGGATACATCACGCCGGGAGCAGGTCACAGTGACATTCCCGCATTGGAAGCATTGAGCTCCATTCTCGGAGGCTTTGACAGTTCCCGTCTGGTGACAGATCTGCGTGTCCGCAAGCCCATTGTGATCGATACCGGCGCATTCCTGTACAAAACAACGCAGACCGGTATTATGTGTCTCTGCACCGATTCCACACCGGAAAATGCAGAGAAATCCTGCGCCGGAATGTTGAAATGTATCGACGATATTGTGAAACACGGCGTCACAGCAGAAGAGCTGGACCGCACCGTTTACAGTATGCGGACATCTCATCTTTCCATTTTCCGCTCTACAACGGCGGCGGCAACTGCCATCGGTCAATCGGTCCTGAATTTCGGTTCTCCGGATCCCCTTGACCGTTATTGCGATATCATCCGGAATCTTACGCCGGAAAGCATCCGTCAGGCGGCGGAACGTTATCTGAATCCCGATACAGTCACCGAAATCCGTATGATGCCGGAGAAAAAAGTCCGTAAAGCGAAGAAAACAGTGAAACAGGACAGTGCCTATCATGCAGAACCGGGTCAGCTCCCTGCCGGTCAGAAGACCTTGTACGTGCCGGATATGGAATCACCCTTTGCCGGTGTCTGCCTCTGTCTCCGCGGCGGCGAACATTATGAAACGGAAAAAACAGCGGCTTATTCCGATCTGCTTACCGATTGCATTTTCTCCGGTGCGGCAGGAATGACCGAAGAAGAATTTGCCTGGGCACTCGACCGCCATTCCATCCGCCTGGATGTGATTTCCGGTGTCAACAGCCTGATTCTGAATCTGGAATGTCTGCGTGAAAATTTTGATGAAGCCCTCGGACTTCTCATTGCAATGCTTGCCAAGCCGACATTCCCTGCCGATGCCTTTGACCGGGATCGGAATTCCCTGATTCAGACATTGGAATCGGATCGTCAGGATCCCCGTAAAGCGGCATTCATGCTGGTGGATCAACTGTCTTATCAGAAAGGTTCTCCCGTCGGTTTCGGCTATGATGTCCTGATCAAATCTCTGAAAGAAGCGGACGAGAAAAGCCTGCGTAAATTCATGAAACAGACCATTCTCACCGCTCCGGGAGCATGTATCACAGTCTTCGGAGCCGTTGCGCCTGAAGAAGCGCAGCAGACTTTGGCACGACTGGAGAAAGAAATTCCCTGGTCCGAAAAAGCTGCAGTACTCATTCCCAATTTGCCCCAGGGCGGCACACAGCAGAAATCTCTGGTGCTCAAGCGGGAACAGGCAGTACCCGTTATGTCTCTGCCCTGTCCCGCAATGACGGATGCCGATGGACAGGTCCCGATGGATTTGTTGCGGAATGCCCTGACTGGTATGTCATCGGCTCTGTTCAAATCGGTCCGTGAAAAAGAAGGATTGGCTTATTACACATCTTTCCGGACATCCCAGAATCTGACGGGCGGACACATGGACTTTTTCGCCGGTACGGCACCTGCCACGGTGGGACGTGTTCTGGAAAAATTTGAAGAAGAACGGAACCGTCTTGCAACAAAAGGTTTGACGCAGGAAGAATTTGACAATGCAAAAGTTGCTGCGTTGTATAATCTTTCAACCATTTATCAGGATGTAGCCCGTTATGCGGCGGCATGTTCTGCCAAGTATTATCTTGGATTCCCTGCTGATATGGTGGATAAGATCAGAAAAGAAGTGGAAACGGCAGATTTGAAGAAACTCAACCGTTTTGTGCGGAAACTCTTCTCTCAGCCCGATGTCCGCAAGATCGTTGTCTCGCCGGAAGAATATGAATTCTGATTAAAGAGTTGTCCCGTATACAAAAAATAAGACTGTCTGCGAAAACAGACAGTCTTTTTTTATCTTCAGCTTTTCATCAAAACCGTATCAGCGGATACTGTAATAATGGCTGACCAGCATATCTTCCGCACAGTTTTCGCCATGGCTGCCCTGTGTCGGTGCAACAGGATGCTGACCGTGGTCGGGGACAAAGGTCAATACCCGGTGGTAATCTTTCCAATACTCATCCATAGCGGCGGAAATGGCTTCAAAACGTTCTGCGGCAAGGCCCAGCTGTTCTTTGGATTCCGGGGAATCCACGCCGGTTTTGTGCGCTACGGAATCGTAACCGGTCATGTAGCAGACAATCACGTCATAGCTGTCTTCTTTGATCAGCTGCAGTGTTCTCTGGAATGCCATTTCATCCGTTCTGAAGGAATAGTAATCAACTTTCCGCTGACGGAAAATCAGGTCGATACTGCAATGATTGTAGGAGACGATCGCCACATTCAAGCCTGCATTTGCCATGGAGTCAAAGAGGGTGGGAACTTCCAGAACCGGACGTTCGTATTTCTTGATTCCGTGAACAGACGGCGGTGTGCCGGTGAAGATGGAACCGTAACAGACCGGTGTTACGCTGGGCATGACGGCGACGGATTTGACCTGAATTCCGGCGACTGCTTTGATGCGTTCGAATACATCCGGACGGTATTGATTCTGCACATCGGCACAGGCATCAGCGCAGAAAAGAACGGCTTTTTTTGTTTTGCCGATACCATCCATGATGTGTCCGGCGTGATCGACAACGCTTGCAATGGGTGTGGCAACGCAGGTTTCGGGTTTTTCAATGCCAAACAATTCGCAGAAAGTGGGGGTGAGATCCGCAATACTGTGATCGCGGTCATACTGTTTTACATATTTCTGCAAATCTTCTGCGGCTGCTTTTGCGTCAAAGTTTTCCATGTATATTCTCCTGGTTGATGGTTATTCTTTTCAATTCTTCTGAAACAGCCAGGCTGCCAGATCGGGTTCTGCTTTCCGCTGCGGAACACTTTCAAATTCAATCTTCAGCACGGAACACAAGGCATCCGGCGGCAGTGCAGGCAGTTCACGGATCATCAGCTTGCCGGTATCCTCATTCCAATCAAAGGGATATTCCTTGCCGCTTTCCAGCAGGGTCACGCGCAGCGGTCTTGTTCCCACGTTGACAGCGGTGGCAACTTTTCCGGGCCAGCGGAAAATGCACCAGTAAGCGTTATTGCCTTTCCGTGTGAACGGACCCTGCAGATTCAAGTCGACAAGTCCGGGTTCGGAAGCACCGATCAGATTGCAGCGTTCTGCGCCGTATACGGCTTCTCCGTGAATGGAAAGCCATCTGCCGAGAGCCTGGAGACGTTCCAGTTCTTCATTGCGGATATGACCTTTGGGATCGGGTCCGATATTCAGCAGGTAGTTCCCGCCCAGCTGAGATGCCTGAATCAAATGCTGTAACAACTGTTCGGATGTTTTCCAGTTGGGATTGAAGCGGATATAACCCCAGCCGCAGGAATCGCCGATACACATACAGCTTTCGGTCAAAGCCTGGCGTTTTCCTGCGCGGACTACCTGTTCCGGTGTTTCGATATCTTCATCTTCGCCGGAACGGTCATTGATAATGATTCCGGGCTGCAGTTCGCGGACCATGGCATTGAGTTCTTTTGCGCGCCAGAATTCGGACCAGCCGGCGCGGTCACGCTGAAGTCTGGCATCCCATCCGCCGTCGTATTCCAGAATTTCGATTTTGCCGTAATTGGTCATCAGTTCCCGGACCTGTTCGTGCACCTGTTTGAGGAGAGCTTCTTTGGATTCGGGGTATTTTTCCGGCTCAAAGTACCCGGGGAAACGCCAATCCAGCAGAGAATAATAAAAACCGACATGGAGCCCCACTTTGCGTGCGGCATCCACATATTCGCGGACGATGTCCCGTTTCGGGCCCAGTTTTACGCTGGTAAAGTCGGATACTTTACTGTCGAACAAACAGAAACCTTCGTGATGACGTGTTGTCAACACCATATAATTTGCGCCGGCGGCTTTGGCAGTTGCCGCCCATTCTTCTGCACAACCGGGTTCGGGGAGAAAATCGTTTGCCAGTTTTGCATATTCCTCCGGATTGATCCGTTCGGAATACATAGTCCATTCACCTCTGCCGAGGAGGGAATAAAGCCCGAAGTGAACGTAAATTCCGAATCTGGCATCTCTGAACCAGCGTACTCTGTTCTGATAGTCTGCGTCTTGCATTTTTGTAATACCTTATATTTTTCCTTGTACTGTACTTGACAGTGATTTGATTACAGAAAGATATTCTTTGATCGGCATGAGAGCAGCTTTCTTTGCTGCAATTTTTTTGCCGATTGCCGCATCATCCGCCAGCAATTCGATTGCCATGCGGGCGTTGATCCGGGATCCGGTGATGATCGGCGTATGATAATCCGCCACGTAATAATCTTTCCCGTGAGAGGTTCCTGTCATGCCGGGAACATAGCCGTGAATGGCGGGGAGAACGGTGCCGATATCGCCCATATCCGTGCAGCTTGCGAAAAATGTGCTGTTGAAATCAAAAGATTCACCGGGTGCGACTTGTGCTGCAACATCCTGATGAACTTTCCCCAGATCAAGGTCGTCATACAACGGCATGCTGTAATGAACGGTCTGAATTTCCACTTCACATTCCGCCGCCAATCCGGCATGGAGAACGGCATTATCAAACCGTTTGTTGAGCCCGACCAGTGCCTCTACGGTTTCGGCGCGGAGCATGTATTCCATCACCACATGATCCGGAATCACATTGACCGATTGTCCACCTTCGGAAACGATCCCGTGGAAGCGGATTTTATCCGAATTGCTGTAGGATTCCCGGAGCAGTCCCAGCGCATGAAGGGCAAGGTTCATCCCGTTCAATGCATTGATTCCTGCCTGCGGTCTGGAGGCATGGCAGCTTTTTCCTTTGAAAATGATCTTTTTGCATACGGAACCGTTATGATCATTAAATCCGTAACGGCTGGAAAGATGCTGCATGTAAGCAATATCAACGTCATCCAGAACGCCTTCGGAAATCAGCTGCGGTTTGCCTGCAATGTATTGAATTTTGCCCTGTTCAATCAGGCTTTTACGATATTCCAATTCGATCCCTTCTTCTGCCGGGGAGGCGATAAAGACTACTTTCCCGCACAATTCGCCCGTTTCCATTGCCGCTTTCAGACCGATTGCCGCACCGAGCATATTGACGCCGCTTGTATTATGTCCGCAGGAATGGGCTTTGCCATCCACGGCTTCCGGATGACTGGGAATCAACAGGGCATCCATTTCCCCGAAAATGGCAATAACGGGGCCCGGCTTTCCACTGTCCAGATCCGCACGGAATCCGGTAAGGGCAAGGCCCTTTTTCACCTGAAAGCCGAGTTTCTCAAATTCTGCCGCCAAAAGAGCAGAGGTGCGTTCTTCCCGGTAACCGGTTTCCGGATGCTGCCAGATATCTTTGGATATGGCAATAAGATGATCACCGACTGCGGTAATGGCGTTGTCGCTGATCTGTGCAATATCATTTTTTGTCATGGTGTCAAATCCTTATTCAACAATGAGAATTTCGGCATTTTCTGCGGGAATCGTCAGCGTATGATTACCGGCGGAATAGGTTTTTCTGCTGTAATATGCCCTGGCTTTTTCGCCTTTCTTCAGAGAGAGTGTGACCTTGCGGGATTTCTGTTTATCGTTGAAAAGCAGAAGCATCCGTTTTTTGCCAAGGGTCAGCCCCAGCATATCCGGATACGCCATATTTTTGATGCCGTGGAAGGCATCTTCCCGCTTGCCTTTCAGGAAAAATTCTTCCAGATCGGCTGCCGCACGGGTCGCTTCCCCGATATAGTAATCGATCCCGCCCAGACAGTGATCGACATTTTCGATATCAATTCCGATACGGTATGTTGCCAGAAGACGGAGAGTCATTGTTTTCCAGCGGGATTGTACATAGATACCATCCACGGATCCATCTTGTGCGGAACCGTTATTACTGGGACAAGGGAAGATCTGTGCGATCATGCCTTCCGGATAATACCGGTTCAGCTGTTTTCTGAAGTTATCCAAATCTTTCTGGACGGAGGAATCGGCACCTTTTTTCGCCGGATATCCCAGGAAGAAGATGTCGTACGGCCCGCCTGCGTGATGATAATAGGGTGTCATCTGCGTCTGGGTATAGAACATGACTTTCAGGTTCATTTTGTGGCAGATCTGATAGACAACCTGCATCAGCCGGTTATTCTGAGCGGTACGGAATTTTTCCCATGCCTTGTAATATTTTTCATGAATGGTCTTTGCATCCGGCACGGCGGAAAGTTTATTTTCCTTTGCAAATTCTGCACGGCAGCGTTCGCAGAAACAATAGGAGCCGTTACCCGGTTCGCCTTTCCGGGTGACCCAGGGATCGCTTTCCCAGTCGTAGAAAATAAAATCGGCATCGGTATTATTGCCGCGCGTCAATTTCAACCCGGCTTCCACGGCTTCGGCGTAGAATTTTCTGCCTTTTTCGGTAGTCAACATGTAAGACGGGCAATACATGGTGTAATGGAACGGATTTTCGCCCCATGTGCATTTTGAGCCGAAATAAGTGGCCTGCATTTCTTTGTTCTTGCAGAGTTCGTCATAATAAGAGAATGGCTGCAGGCCCATGTAGAATGTGTGCATGGGGAATCCGTGGAATGGCCAGAGTCCGTAACGGATGGAATGTTCTTTCAGCTTTTTCTGCTTCAGTTCATCCCATTTTTCCCAGCCGCGATAGAAACTGCCCATGAGGGAGTTGATACCCAGTGATTTCGCTTTGTCAAGCATGGCGCAGAAGGTCTCTGTATTTACCATTGACATGCCGCCGAGGGGAACGCCGCTGTATAACTGAATCCGGATTTTTGACGGCTGTTTACCGTTGATCGGGCCGATAAAGCGGACCGGTATGACTTTTGTGATTTCGGTAAAATTGCCTTCCGCAGAGCGGCGATACATGATTTGACTCTTTTTTCCGATCATTTTCTTATCGGCAACACGGAAATGGTAGACGGTTTTCGGTTGTACCCCGTTGGCTTTATAAGGCTGGAGCTGTTTCGGAGAATAATCGAAAGTATAATGAGTATAATTTTCCCCGTTGATCCGCTCGACATTCTTTTTTGTGTTGACCGGAGCCTGATTCAATACGTAACGGGGCTTTTCCTGTGTCAAATCCATCAACGTGACACCTTCCGGCAGCCAGAGATCGATCTTGTAATCTTTTTCAAAGGAACGGGGATAGCCGTTGGGGCCCATGCTCAATTCCAGATTCTGAACCGAACCGGAGGGGAGCAAGTATTCCTTCATCTTCATATTCTGTGCAGAACCGGTACCGTAATGCTCAAAACTCCAGAGAATGACGCCACGGAATGCAGTTCCGCCGCTGCACCAGCCGTTGGTTACCGTTGCCGGTTTCCATGCGCGGTCATCGCAGGCAAGTTCTGAGATTGCCGGATTTTTTGCCATATTATCGGGTACGATTTTCCAACGATCGGCAAGATACTGCATATTTCCCGGCAGTTTCAGGCGGAATGCGGCGTTTTTACCTTTCGGCTGCAGTGTGATTTCCACCACATTGAAACCTTCCTGCAATTGGAATGTGGAGGCTTTTTTGCCGTTGATTTTCAGACTCCCTGCGGCATCGCGGTACTCAACCTTAACCGGCAGAGTGATTTCTTTTGCCTTTTCCACGGGGGAGGGACGCCCCTCATTTTCTGCCGGATCGTAAGTGAAACGCATATCATCGATCACCGCCCAGCCGCCGGAGCTGACAGCGATACCCGGAAGAACGCGGTTGATTTTGTCATGGATGATTTTGATTTTGTATTCATAAAGTGTCCAGTCATCTTTCAGCGGTGAATGTTTACCGAACAGACTGCGTTTGAACATGATTCCGACATTCTGCGGGATCAGGTAAGCGATGGTGCCCTTTCCTTTTGCACGGAAAGAGAATGTGTATACATCCCCCTGCCGGACAGGTGTGGGATGAGTCCATTTTGCAGAGAAGAAGTTTAAAGCGCGTCCTTTTTCGGTGGTATACTTTACAGCATATTTTCCGTGAACGGCATCGGTGATGCTTTCCAGTTTACCGCCGCTGATGTGGATATGTTCCGGCTGACCATCTTTCCGGATTTCGAAAGAGGGATTCCCCTGCAGGATATTTTCTACGGTTGCGCTGCACAGAGTACATGCGGAGAGGAAAAATGTTATCAACAGGTTTTGTGTTGTCTGACAATGTTTCATAATTTCTCCTGATTTATATAACTTTATTATCATTTTTTGCGGAATATAGCACATCAACGAATGAATTGCAAAGAATCCTCATATAAAAATAAGAAAAAAACTTTTATTTTATTATTGATTTTTTAATACCGCGATGTATAGTAACTTCATTATCTACAATTTGGTATAAAATCGGGCACAGAAAGGTGTGATATGAAAAAGATACATTTTACTTTGATTGAGTTGTTGGTTGTGATTGCGATTATTGCCATTCTGGCAGCAATGCTGTTCCCCGCATTGGGGTCGGTGAAAGGCAAAGCCATGGAAACAAGCTGTTCCAATAACCTGAAGCAGCTCGGGATGACAACACACATGTATGTCAGTGACAATCAGGACATGTTCCCGCTTGTTTATGCAAAGGAGAATAATGTGGTTGTAACCTGGGTCGACCGGTACATGCTTTACATGACAAAGAACGGAAAAGTCAATATCCAGAGCGCAATTTATTTACGTTGTCCTGCTACCGTTCAGCCCATGCGTGAAATCATCAATACCAGACCTTCCTACGGTATGGATTCTTATCTGTGCTGCGATTCAACGCAACGCAATATAAAAATGACCCAGGTGAAACAGCCGGCATCCCGTTTCATGATCGGGGAACGTTTTAATACAAGTGGTTCTTATCTGATTGTAAATCAGGAAGATATTGCGTTACGTCATCCGATGAACAATGACAAAGACAATACTTACACCAGAGACGAATGGAAAACATTCTGGAGAAAATTCCCGTACCGTGCCAATATGCTTGCTGTTTCCGGCAATGTAAGTTCCCGCGACACATACTTTTATGGATATGCAAGATTCAATACCACTGTTCTTATGGACACCTGTATGCCGTGGAACCGTACAAACTCTGCGACACCGTTTTCTCCCTGATTTCCGGTTTCAAAGGAGGGGAGAAATGGCGGAAAAGTTGACTTTATCAAAAAATTTTTAAAAAAAAATTAAAAAAAGTCAAAAAAAAACTTTTATTTATGAAAAATGGGTATATAATAGGACTGAACCGGTATGATCCGGCTTTAACGAAGGATATTTCAGAGATCAAAAGTTGCGTTGAACAGTGAATGATGTTTGAAATACCGATTATATATAATTTTAACAAAGAACCGGCAGATTGAAATTCCCGGGCTGACCCCCGGAATGGAAAAATAGCAGTCATGGTGATGAAATGAAAGAGACAGGATATTTATTTATGTCAGTAAATAATATCGGGTTTCCGCGTTGATTTTCTGCGTATAAGGGCGCAGATACTGTTCTAAATGACACTTATTTTTCCGGTTCCGGCACAGGAATCGGCGGGATTTTGCAGTCTTCCGGCATGATGGAACATGATGCCGAACAGCAAAGAAATAAAGACGGTCTCGGGCGGATCCGAACCGGTGCATAACGCGAAAGTGTTGTTGCGCAAGGAGATGATTGCCCGCCGTAAAAATATTCCCCCGGCGGAACGCGCACGGGCGGATGAAGCCATTTGCCGGCACTTGTTGACCTGCCTTGAAGAATATCCTCTTTTACCTCTGGTCGGATACATTACCGACGGCACAGAGCCGGATCTCCGGCGCGTCCTGGAATTCCAATTAGCCAGAGGGGGAAGCCTGTTTGTGCCGCGCTTCCTTTCTTCCAGCGAGTATGATATTGTCAAGGTGAATACTTTGGAATTCCCTGCTTCCAAGTGGGGAATACCGGAACCCGGGCCGGATGCTGTCAAAGCATTGCCGGAAGATCTGCGGTCTGCGATCTGGCTTATCCCGGGTGTCTCATTCGATGCGGATAAAATGCGTCTGGGGCGGGGGAAAGGTGTATACGACCGCTTATTGGCCGATGGGTTTCACTCTACCATCGGGGTTTTTTACGAATGTCAGAAATGTCAGAAGATTCCGTCTGAAAGTCACGACTGCTCGCTGGATAGGATAGTGACCGAACAGGGAATCTGCTAATTTAATATAAATTAACATAACAGCACATTTTTTCAGGGAAATGTGCAGAAGGAGAAGAACGATGGACCTGTTAAATTCGATTTATCTTGGAGGCGGAGTTGTCGGCGGTGTGCTCGCCGGACTCATTATTCAGGCGGTTATTACGCGTGCACGCGGTAACCGGGTTGCAGAAGCAGCCAGCGAATTAAAGAAAAATGCTGAGCGCGAAGCTGCGCAGATGTTGCGGGAAGCACGCATTACTGCGAAAAGTGACGCTTTGAAAATCAAGGACGAAGTGGAATCCGAACTGAAGGAACGCCGTAAGGAAGTTTCTCAGCAGGAAAAACGTCTTACACAGAAAGAAGAAAATCTCGAACGTAAGACTGATGCCCTCGATGCAAAAATCAAATCCGCTGAAAATAAAGAACATGAACTTGAACAGCAGCGCGAACGTCTTAAAAATAAAGAAGAAGAACTCAAAAAGACCATCTCCAAACAGGTCGATGAGCTCGAACGTATTTCCACGCTCGACCGCGAAACAGCAAAAAAGATGATCCTTGATAAGCTCAAAGGCGAAATGGAAGTCGAATGTGGTAACCTCATTCGCGATACTCTCGATGAAGCAAAACAGCGTTGCGAACGGGAATCCCAGCAGCTCCTCATTTACGCCATTCAGCGTTATGCCGGTGACTGCACATACGAACGTACCACCGCTACTATCCCCCTGCCTAATGATGAAATGAAAGGCCGTATCATCGGGCGTGAAGGCAGAAATATCCGCTCGCTCGAAGCTGCTACCGGTGTCAATATCCTTATCGACGATACCCCCGAAGCCGTCGTTATTTCCTGCTTCGATCCCATCCGCAAGGAAACCGCACGCCGTTTGATGGAAAAATTGATTTCCGACGGTCGTATTCACCCCACCCGTATTGAAGAACTCATCAAGAAGATCCGCAAGGAAATCGACGAAGAAGTCTTCGATGCCGGGGAACGCGCCGTGTTGGATTGCGGTCTCCAGGGCGTTTCCAAACAGTTGATCAACCTCCTGGGCAGACTCCAGTTCCGTTACAGCTTCTCTCAGAACGTCTTGAAGCACTCTATTGAAACTGCCGCATTCATGGGCACAATCGCCGCGGAACTCGGTCTTGACCAGCAGAAAGCACGCCGTATCGGTCTTTTCCATGATATCGGGAAAGCCGTCGACCACGAAATCGAAGGCACACACGCTGCAATCGGTGCTGACATCCTCCGCAAACAGGGTGAAAACAAAGACGTCATCAACGCCGTTGCCGCACACCACGGCGAAGTGGAAGCCACAAGCATCTATGCCGTCCTTGCCAACGCTTGCGACGCCTTGAGCGCATCCCGCCCGGGTGCCAGAAGCGAAACAACCGAACTGTATCTGAAACGTCTGGAACAGCTGGAAAGCCTTGCCAACGAATTCCAGGGCGTGGAATCCTGCTTTGCTCTCCAGGCAGGCCGCGAAGTCCGCGTTGTTGTCCAGCCCGAAAAGGTTTCCGAAGCACAGGCTCAGGTCCTCGCAAGAGATCTGGCACTGCGTATCGAAAAAGAAATGAACTATCCCGGCCAGATCAAAGTCACGATCATCCGGGAGACCAGATCGGTGGAATATGCAAAATAATTTTGCAGCCTTCCGTCACCGGTTCCGTCAGTACGTCAGTACATTCGTCAATGATGACGGAAAAATGGCGGTTCCGGTGGAACAGAAACTTCTTCATACGGAAGAAGTCTGCCTGATTACGGAGCAACTCTCTGAAAAAGAACAGATACCGGAACTGAACCGGTTCCGGTTCGCCGTCTGCGCTCTCTTCCATGACCTTTCCCGCTTTGAGCAATATACCCGGTTCCGTACCTTCAAGGATGCGGATTCCTTTGATCATGGCGACAAAAGTGCCGAACTGATGCTGGCGGGCGGTTTTATTGCAGAATTGCCTGAAAACGAAAAAGATTTGATCGCTGATGCCATCCGTGCCCATAATAAATTGACGATTCCGTCAAATTTGACGGGTGACACTCTTGCCGCTGCCAAAATGGTCCGGGATGCCGATAAACTCTCCATCCTCGGCATCATTTACCGGTATCTGACGGGGCAGATCCCCAACGATCCGACAATGAAACTCGATCTGCCTGAAACAGATGCGTATTCTCCGTCAATTTTTCAAGCCGTAATTGACGGCGCACCCGTCAAATACACCGATCTCCGTTCCATGAACGATTTCCTGCTGATTCTCTGCACATGGACTGCCGACTTGAATTATCGCGCCGCCCGTCTCTATGCGGCGGAGCATGGGCTTTATGACAAACTGCTCAGTCTCCTGCCGTCAGATGAAAATACACGCCGCCTGCCCGGTCTGATCCGGGAACGGCTCACTGGAGATGCAAAATGACATTGCTGCGGGTGGAAGGTCTGAAAAAATATTACCCCGTTTCCCGCGGGTTGTTTGCCCGTCCGGATTACGTCCGCGCGGTGGATGACATCAGTTTTTCCCTGGATGCCGGGGAGACTCTGGGGCTGGTCGGGGAAAGCGGATGCGGCAAAAGTACATTGGCGCGTGTCCTTCTGCGTCTGGAAGAGCCCACCGATGGCAAAGTATTCCTGAATGATGAAGACTTGACTCAGCTCCGTGGCGAGGCCCTGCGCCGCCGCCGTGGTGATTTCCAGATGATCTTTCAGGATCCTTACGGCTCTCTCAACCCGAAAATGAGTATCTATTCCACGCTGGAAGAACCTTTGAAACTGCATACCGATCTGAATGCAGAAGAGCGGAAGGATAGAATTCATGAACTCCTTGATATGGTGGGGCTTGACAGCGGTTATGCCCGTCGTTTCCCCCATCAGTTCAGCGGCGGACAGCGTCAACGTATCGGGATTGCCCGGGCATTGGCGGTGAATCCCCGGTTTATCATTGCGGACGAACCGGTATCGGCGCTTGACGTCAGCGTGCAGGCGCAGATCGTGAATCTGCTCCGTGATATTCAGGAAAAAACAGGTGTGGCATTTCTCTTTATTGCTCATGACCTTGCGGTTGTGGAACATATCAGTCACCGGATCATGGTGATGTATCTGGGGAAACTGGCGGAAAGTGCGCCTGCCCGGGAATTGTGTACCGCGCCCCGTCATCCTTATACAAAAGCCCTTCTTTCTGCGGTACCGGGACTTCATAACCGGGGCGGAAAGCGGATCATGCTGACCGGTGACGTGCCGTCGCCCCTGAATCCGCCGGCGGGCTGCCGGTTCCATACCCGTTGTCCGTTTGCAAAGCCCCTGTGTGCGGAACGGTGTCCGGAATTGCGGGAAATCAGCAAAGGCCATTATTGTGCCTGTCATTTCCCTTTGGAAGAAACGAATTGAGAAAGGAAAATTAACATGATCGATCCGAAACGTTTAGAGGCTTATGCCGATTTGATTGTAAAAAAAGGTTTGAATCTGGATCCCGGTCAGCCGGTTTATCTGATTGCCGGGCTTGACCAGCCTGAATTTGTCCGCATGACGGTGGAAAAATGTTATCAGGCGGGTGCATCCAAAGTGGTAGTTGCGTGGCAGGATATGCCTTTGGAAAAACTGGCACACATTTATCAGAGCGAAGAAACCTTGTCAGTCATCGAAAACTGGGAACTGGAACGCTTGAAATGGCGTGCCGAAAAACTCCCCGCACTCCTCTGGCTCGATTCCGATGATCCCGATGGCATGAACGGCATCGATCAGGGCAAACGTGCCCGCGCACAAATGGCGAAATTCCCCAAAATCAAACCTATCCGTGATGCCATGGAAAATAAACATCAGTGGTGTATTGCCGGTGTCCCGGGGAAAGCCTGGGCGCGCAAAGTATTCCCCGGTGTTGCCGATGATGTGGCGGAAGAACGGCTGTGGGAAGCGATCCTTCAGACTGCCCGTGCCAATGGCGATCCTCTGAAAAACTGGGATGAACACAATGCCACCATTCACAGACGCTGTGATATTTTGAATAATTATCAGTTTGCCGCATTGGAATATAAATCATCCAATGGTACCGATTTCCGTGTCGGGCTGATTCCGCAGGGAATCTTTGCCGGTGCGCAGGAAAATGACTTGTCCGGACGTGCGTTCAACCCCAATATCCCCTCGGAAGAAATCTTCACTTCACCGAAACGCGGGGAAGCGGAAGGTACCCTTGTTTCCACCAAACCCTTGTCCTGGCAGGGAACGCTGATCGAAAATTTCAGCATCCGTTTTGAAAACGGGAAAGCGGTGGAAGTCCATGCGGAAAAAGGTCAGGAAGCTCTGGAACGGATGATTGCCATGGATGAAGGTGCACCGTATTTGGGTGAATGTGCTTTGATTGCCTGGGATTCTCCGATCAACAATACGGGCTTGCTGTTTTTCAGCACGTTGTACGATGAAAACGCCAGTTGTCACATGGCATTGGGCCGCGGTTTCGGCAATTGCCTGAAGGATTACGAAAAATATTCTCTGGAAGAACAGCACAATATGGGGATCAATGACAGTATGATTCATGTTGACTTTATGATTGGCGCGGAAGACCTTGACATTACAGGCATCACATCCTCCGGTGAACGCATTGCGATTTTCCGCAAAGGCGCCTGGTGCTTCTGAGATAGTTTTTGTTGCATTCAGCAAACTGCGGCTTCTTGCTTTTTCTGGGCACGGCGTTTGCGAACAAGATATTTTGCAGAAACTATTTTGGGGTTGCCGTATTTATCTGCAACAACAGCTTTATAGCCGAGTTTTGCTTTACGTTCCATTTCGGCATCAACGGCTTCCTGCATACAGGCAATGATTTTTTGCATATCTTCACTCATTGTTGACTACCTCCATGATTCTTGAATAAGTAATTTTGTCAATGATTTCAATTGATTGCCCTTTTGTTCTTTCAAAAACAGGAATAATATTTCCTTGTTCATTATTGAAACACAATGTCTTGTCGCATACTTCGGAGTACAGAAACAAATTTTTGATACTTCTTGGATAACGGCGGACAATCGCATCCAAAGGAACATTATGTCCTCCCTGTTCAAATCTCTGTTGTACCCGTAATGCGGAAAATTCAGCACTTGGGATATAGAGATAAATCAGAATAACTTTCCAACCGTTCTGTTGCCATTGTGGTATTTGCGTTAGATAAGAGCGCCCGGAAAGAGTTGTTTCAAAAGCAAATGTTTCTTTATATTCCAGTTTTTGGCTCAGAGAATGCAAAAAAATCTTGCTTGCCTGAAGCAAGCCGGCTTCAAAATTCAGCGGGGATACGCCTTTTGCAATTTCATCCGCATTGATAAAGTTATTACATGTTACGATTTTGGGGAGATATTGAAGCGCAAAAGTAGTCTTACCGGCACCATTCGGACCAGCAATGATATAACAAATCGGTTGTTTTTTTGCATTCATAATTGGTAATACCTCCATCACACGCTTTTCTAATATAGCATAACTACTGCTTTTTTCAAGTTCGAACAATACATCATCCCGGTGCTTGGTGCTTCTTTCTTTTTTCTAATACGGTATTTACGCTGATATTTCTACAAAATCTGATTTTATTTTTATGAAAATCCAAACTTCTACTTGAGATTTTCATAAAATATGCCACATGGAGATTACAATTGGAAGATATTGAACTGTTGAATTTTGTATCAACGGCAAACAAAATCCATTAAAAACAGAAAAGTATTCCATACAAACAGAGATGTGATTTTCCGCCAGGACACTTGATGTTTTTAAGCCGTAACTCTCACGGGCGGGGAGACGTCATTGCCTCCGCGATGCCGTCCGTTTCTAACGAAACGCCGTCAACGCGGAGGCTGTCATTATGCAAATTTCTTGAGCCCCCTATTTATGGGATATTCATGAATTTTTCGGCGGTATCATCAATTTCGGTTTGAAATTTTGCTTTTACAATGCTATATTGCAGACAGTGTCATTATCAAACTTGATGAAAGGATAGAATAAATAAACTAAAAAATATTCGGAACTAAAAATTTACAGCTGAAAATTTCAGGCTTGCACCACAAACCACCACCTTGTATAAAAAGCCTAACTGAACAAACACAACCAAGAATGAAGTTTTGTGCCGTGTATTCGCATATGCACGGTGCATTTCTGCGTTTGTAGCGTTGTGTGCGTCTGTGGTGGACGTGTGGTGCGTATGAATCAGGGATGCACCTCTTTTTTTTGTGGTGTTTCCCAAGCACGGAGAATTCCACAAATGGCGGACAACAGTAATTTACAGAAGGCAAATAAAGCCAAAAAAGATGAATTTTACACACAGTTAACTGATATTGAAAAAGAGCTGCGGCATTACAAAGACCATTTCAAAGATAAAACAGTTTTTTGCAACTGTGATGATCCGTTTGAAAGTCATTTTTTCAAATATTTTGCTATGAATTTCAACTTTTTGGGGCTGAAAAAACTGATTGCCACTTGTTATGATCATTCATCCATCGCGGGGAATGAATTGCCATTGTTTGCTGATGGAGATAATTCTGAACCAAAGAAAACGGCTTATAAAATTGAAATAACAGAGGTTACGGACGAAAACGGGGATGGTGCAATAGATTTAGCAGACGTTAAACTTCTGATAAAAAGCAACAAAAACACTTTAACTATACTTAAAGGCAATGGTGATTTTCGCTCTGATGAATGTATCGAATTATTGAAACAAGCTGATATAGTTGTAACAAATCCTCCATTTTCTCTTTACCGTGAATACGTAGCTCAGTTAGTACAGTATGATAAAAAGTTTTTGATTATTGGTAATGTAAACTCACTCACATACAAAGAGATTTTCCCTTTAATCAAAGAAAATCGTTTGTGGATAGGACTGACAATCAGAAGCGGTGACAGAGAGTTCAGAGTACCCGATAGTTATCCATTAAATGCATCAGGTTACAGAGTTGACGAAAATGGAAAAAAATATATCAGAGTAAAAGGTGTAAGATGGTTTACCAATTTAGATTATCCGGAACGTCATGAAGAATTGGTTTTATACAAACGTTACAATGTAGAAGAATATCCAAAATATGATAATTATAATGCTATCAATGTAGGAAAAACATCGGATATTCCATATGATTATGATGGTGTAATGGGAGTGCCCATAACATTCTTGGATAAATACAATCCTGAGCAGTTTGAAATTATTGGTTTAGATAGATATGTAAAAGATAATCCCCACTATGGTCATCGATTTAAGATTAACGGGAAAGAAACTTTTGCACGAATATTAATCCGTAGAAAAGGAGCCATAAAAAATGAAAATTGAATTGCACGAAATATCCATAAGAGAAATTACCGAAAATTATATCGATAACGCTGAAAACGGCGTGACAGGGTTTAATGGTAAACTCAATATCAGACCTAAATATCAGCGAGAATTTGTTTATAAAGACAAGCAGAGAAATGCTGTTATAGAAACCATCGTCAAAGGATTTCCCTTAAATGTGATGTACTGGGTTAAAAATTCGGATGATGCTTTTGAAGTGTTGGATGGTCAGCAAAGGACAATCAGTTTTTGCCAATATGTGAATGGCGATTTTTCTATTAACAGCAGAGCTTTTCAAAATTTGACCATAACAGAGCAACAGCAAATACTTGATTACAAGGTAATGGTGTATTTCTGTGAAGGTAATGACAAAGAGAAACTCGACTGGTTCAAAATTATTAATATTGCAGGGGAAAAGCTCACGGATCAGGAATTGAGAAATGCTGTTTATACAGGACCGTGGTTAAGTGATGCAAAATTGAAATTCAGTAAAAGTAATTGTGCCGCATATTTACATGGAAATAAATATTTGAATGGTGATCCTATACGGCAGGATTATTTAGAAACTGCGCTGAAGTGGATTAATAACGGTAATATCTGCGATTACATGTCAACACATCAACATGATCCTAATGCAAATGAACTTTTCTTTTATTTTCGTTCTGTTATTGATTGGGTAGAAAATACTTTTATCAAATACCGGAAAGAAATGAAAGGCGCAGATTGGGGATTTCTCTACAATCAATACAAAGATATTATTGTGGATACAACAGCCCTTGAAAAAGAAATTGCTGCTCTCATGGCGGATGATGATGTAACCAGCAAAAAAGGGATTTATCCCTATGTCTTGACACGTCAGGAAAAATATTTATCTGTAAGAGCTTTTGACAACCGTATGAAACGTACAGCATATGAAAAGCAAAATGGTATTTGCAAAAAATGCGGTAAACACTTTGAATTAGAGCAAATGGAAGCCGATCATATTACACCATGGAGTCAGGGGGGTAAAACATTGGCAGAAAACTGTCAAATGCTCTGTAAAGACTGTAACCGAAAAAAATCTGATATATGAGCAGAACAGCGAGATCTTGGCGAACGTCATTGCCTCCACGATGCAGTCCGTTTCTAACGAAACGCCGTCAACGCGGAGGCTGTCATTTATGCAAATTTCTTGAGGTTTATACCCAGGGTTGCGCTGCGCTTACCCTGGGCTGTTTGACTCTTTCCGCCCCGTGTATATTACTACGTTTGATTCTTCGGCAGCAGCTCCCTTTGGCGAGAATGGGTATTAGAACTCGTCGGAGCCAAAGGTGAAGAGCTGCTGCTTGACAGATGAAAAATTTATGCTACGGTAATTGATGTGTGATTTCGATTGATCCCGAAAAAACACACGGAAGATACAGCATCTTGCCGCCCCAGATCATAAAGATCGACCTGTAGGTTATGCGTATCTTCCGTTACCGTGCTCTTCACAAAAGGTCGTAAACACCATCATGAACTTAAAGTTCGTATAGTTGCAAGGATGACCAGTGAGGCACTTTACTAATATACATCAGAGGAGCGTAAAATGCAAACGAAGGAACACAAAATTTGGGTAGGAATTGATGTTGGTTCAAAATCATTTCATGCAGCATTGGATTTTCCGATGTTATTTGAAAAACAGGAAGAAACTTCTGTATCTGATTTACCAAATCGTGAATTCAAATTGACATCTGCCGGTGTAAAATGTTTTTTTAATTGGATTTATTTACAGCAAAGTGATTTTTTTGCAAGATATTCCGACGATGAACAAGATGATCTTCCGATAATTTTTATAATGGAAGCGACAGGAATATGTTCAACAAAATTAACAAAATTAATTTATACTTCAGCTCCGGACAGTAAAATTATTGTAGCCAACCCTGAGCCCATTAAATCATTTCGCATCTCTTTGAATATCAAAAATAAAACTGATAAAAGCGATGCTCAGGTGATTGCTAGGTATGGTCGTGAACGCAAGCCTTCCACCAAACAAAAAATGCCGGAAGAGTTTGTTCAGCTCCGCGAACTTTCTCGTACCAGATCATTTCTGAAAGATCAGCGGACGGCTATCAACAACCACCATGATAATATTGATTCTTCTCTTGCCAAACGGATGTGTTCCAATACAGTTAATGCGATCAATAACGAAATTGATGGACTTGATCGGGAAATAGAAAAAATAGTTTTGAATACACCGGAAATTAAGCATGAAGTAGATATTATGACAAGTATGCCTGGAATCGGTATTGCTACAGCTGTTGCATTATTGGGAGAATTAGGAACATTAAAAAATTATCCCACCAGACAGAAAATAACGGCAATGTGCGGGTTAAATCCAGTAAGAAAACAATCCGGTACCAGTGTAAATTCAACTCATTTAAGCAAAAAAGGAAGTCCTGTTGTCAGACGATTTCTTTATATGTGTTCAAAAACAGCCGTACCTTCCATTCCGGTATTGCAAGATTTATATGACAGATTACTTGTCAAAGGCAATACAAGAATGCAAGCAAGATGTGCTGTCATGAGAAAAATGCTGTTGATTCTCAGAGGAATGGTTATTGCTGACAAAAAATACGATAAAAATTTCAAAAAAATTAAAAAAAACATTTGACTTTTAGCAAACCATCTACAGGGCTGATTTTGCGATTGGC
>JAZUCU010000054.1:0-41305 GCA_045639325.1 Victivallales bacterium | reverse complement strand
AATTTCTTTCTTTTCCATCTTTGTGTTTTCCTTTCTTTTCGTAAACCTACGATTTTGTTGCGTTTTTTCAAAGGACATAGAGCCCCTCAAGATTATAATATTAATATTATATCACGCGAAAAGTGAAATGCAAATTTTTTTCAAAAAAAAGTTAAAAAAAAACCCGGGAACATAAAGACCCGGGTCAGACTCAATAGAAAGCAAAAAGCAAAAATTATTTCTTTTTGCAGCACTTTTTAGCAGGTTTGCCTTCTTTGCAGTTCAGTTTGTCATAAGCATCTTTGGAGACAAAGATGGTCAAACGTGTTCCATCATCATCGACAGCTTTGACACCGTAACGGATCTGTGTACCTTTAGATGTTTCGCGGGGATACTGAACTTTTTCGCATTTTGCATCTGCGATTTCGACATGTGCTTTTTTCTTGACGTTGTAGAACTTCATTTGCAGCTCCTGTTGTTAATGGTGAAAAAAACCTTTTGCACGGGTTGTGCGTGTTACTCTGCTGTACATTTACACCATGTTGAAATCAATTGCAAGCAAAAAAATGAAAAAAATTACGTTTTTTTTGAAAAAATGTCTATTTTTTTGCACAAATCGCTGAAAAATCGCCTTGACACATACAAAAATTAAGCAATTTGCAATTTTTATTTCAGCGTCTATATTACACCCATAACGCAAAATATGGAGATTGTTAACATGGATTATTCACAAAAACTCGGATTCGGGTTCATGCGATTGCCCGTTTCCGGCCCCGAACGTACCGTCGATGTCAATGCAACTTGTGAAATGGCAGATCGTTATCTCGATAATGGATTCAAATGGTTCGATACTGCTAAACCTTATCACGGCGGACTCTCGGAAAAATATCTCAATCAGTGCGTCATCAGCCGTCATAACAGAGATAAATTGTTGATCGCAGATAAACTCACACAATGGTTTCTGAAAGATGGCATCACACCGGAACAATTCATTCAGGATCAATTAACTGTAACCGGCGCCGGATATTTCGACCGCTACCTGCTTCATGCCATGGATAAACAGAAATCCAAAGAAGCGGATGACTCCGGATTATGGGATTTTCTCTTCTCCCTCAAAGATCGCGGAATTGCAAAAAATGTCGGATTTTCTTTTCATGATACAGCCGATGTTCTGGATCAGATCCTGACAAAACATCCCGATGTGGATTTCGTTCAGCTTCAAATCAATTACATCGACTGGGACAACGTTTCCATTCAATCCCGTCTCTGTTACGAAACGGCACGGAAACATAATAAACCGATCATCGTCATGGAACCCGTTAAAGGCGGTATGCTTGCCTCCCTCTCCGATGACGCAAAAAAGCTTCTTGATACACCGGATAAATCCACCGCATCCTGGGCTCTCCGGTTCGCTGCCTCCCTGCCCGGCGTCGAAACCATCCTCAGCGGCATGTCCGACAATGCCCAGCTGGATGACAACATGAACACAATCAAGAATTTCACTCCACTGACGGATGAGGAACGTGCCCGTTTGGATAAAGTCTGCGAACTTCTCAACAGCATCCCCCTTGCCCCTTGCACCCGGTGCAATTATTGTGTGGAAAAATGCCCCGTGGAATTGCCGATTCCCAATCTGATCGGCGTACTGAACAGTTACCGTCAATTCGGAATTTCTGAAGGCGTGAACAGTTCCTACCGCTGGTACAGCCGGAATCACAAACCTGCAGAATGTCTGGAATGCGGCAAATGCGCAAAAGAATGTCCGCAGCATTTGAATATCCCCGCTTTGATGAAAGAGCTCGCCGACGCAAAACTGGGGTGAAAGTTTTCCAATCCGGCACTTGAAAAAGTGCAGAAAACGATGTATATTTAAAGAATGCGTACACACACATAACATACAGGAGTTAATTATGGCTTACGACAAAATTGCCACCCCCACCGGTGATGCGATCACCATCAATGAAAACGGCGTCTTGAATGTGCCGGATAAACCCGTTATCACGTTCATCGAAGGTGACGGTATCGGTCCCGACATCACAAAGGCTTCCATGCACATCTGGAATTCCGCGATCAAGAAAGCATACGGAACAAAACGTGCGATCGACTGGCTCGAAGTTTATGCCGGTGAAAAAGCAAATGCCGTTTACGGCCCCAACACATGGCTCCCCGAAGAAACGCTCGATGCCATCAGCAAATACCGCGTCTCCATCAAGGGCCCGCTGACAACTCCCGTCGGCAAAGGTTTCCGTTCTCTCAACGTCACTCTCCGCCAGAAACTGGACCTCTACGTCTGTCTGCGTCCCGTCCGCCACTTCCCCGGCGTTCCCTCTCCCGTAAAGAATCCGGAAAAGACTGACATGGTCGTTTTCCGCGAAAATACAGAAGACATCTATGCCGGTATCGAATGGATGCAGGGCACACCCGAAGCACAGAAAGTCATCAACTTCCTGCAGAACGAAATGGGTGTCGATAAAATCCGTTTCCCCGAAAGCAGCTCCATCGGTATCAAACCCGTTTCCAAACAGGGTTCTGAACGCCTCATCCGCGCCGCTGTCAAATACGCTCTCGCAAACGGCCGTAAGAGTGTGACACTTGTCCATAAGGGCAACATCATGAAGTTCACCGAAGGCGGTTTCAAAGATTGGGGCTATGATCTGGCCCGTAACGAATTCGCCGATAAAGTCGCAGCCGGTCCCGATTGCGATTACGTCGCTCCTGAAGGCAAGATCCTCATGAAAGATTGCATCTGCGATGCTTTCCTCCAGCAGATCCTCACACGCCCCGCTGAATACGACGTTATCGCCACCATGAACCTGAACGGCGACTACGTTTCCGATGCTCTCGCAGCATGTGTCGGCGGTATCGGTATCGCTCCCGGTGCAAACATCAACTACGATACCGGCATGGCGATCTTCGAAGCAACACACGGTACTGCTCCGAAATACGCAGGCATGGATAAAGTCAATCCCTGCTCCCTCACCCTTTCCGGCGAAATGCTGCTGCGTCACATCGGCTGGAACGAAGCTGCCGATATCGTCATCAAAGCAATCGAAACAACATTCCGTCAGAAGAAAGTCACTTACGACTTCGCACGTCTCATGGAAGGAGCTACGGAGCTCTCCTGCTCCGGTTTCGCCAATGCCGTTGTCGAAAATATGTAATTCACCCAATCTCAAATTCCGGCTCGGGGGGATGCCGGATTTGATTCAACTGGCGGAGCTTTACCGTTCCGCCGGGTGGATGTCCCAAAGCGATGCACCCGAGTCCCTTCAGAAAAATCTGGAGGGGTCTTACGCATGGTGTACCGCTTGGGATGGTGATATTCTGATCGGTTTCATGCGCGCCATTTCCGATGGCGTTTCCGATGCCTATATGCTGGATCTTATCGTCCGTGCCGATTACCGTAAACTCGGCGCCGGACGGCAGATTGTCCACACCCTGGCAAACCATCTGAAAAGTCAGGGGATCGAATGGATCGTTTGTATCGGCGTCCCCGGGTCAGAAACCTTTTACGGAAAAACCGATGCGAATATCATGGAAGGCTATACGCCGTACCGTTTTAATTAAAAGAGGGGAATGTAAGTAATGTTGGAATTCAAAAGACTCACTCTTGATGACCTGCCATTCATCCGGCAGCATCTTGTAAAATCAACCGGACGTTTCTGTGACGAAACACCCGGCACACTTTTCATGTGGCGCAACTATTATTCGGTTGCATACGCCGAATGTGCAGGCTCTGTCATCCTGCGTTATCAGTCCGGACTCCCCGCATCCGCCGGAGCATTCAGTCTGATCTCCGGACAATATTCCCGCGAATGTATTTCCGCCATCTGCGATTATTGCAGAGCGCACCGCTTTCCCGCCATCCTTTCCACCGTCCCGGAAGACACGAAAGACTGGCTGAAAGAACATTATCCGGTCAAAACGGAACAGCACGATGATGACTGGGCGGATTACCTTTATGATGCGGAAACCATGATTGCATTACAGGGCAGTTCCTTCGGCGGACAACGCAATCATATCCACCAGTTTGAACGGAAATATCCGGAAGCAACGGTGCGCGAAATCACGGCGGCTGACAAAGCAGAGATTTTTGATTTTTTGACCCGTCTGGAACAGGAATTCCCGCCCATCGATCAGTCCGGACATCAGGAATATGATATGATCCGTGAAGTCATGACCCACTATGAATTATTCGATATGTCCGGCATCATTTTATCCCACGAACCGGGCAAAATCGGCGGCATCACCCTGGGTGAAATTCTGGGTGACACCCTATTTGTCCATGTGGAAAAAGCGGATAAAAATGTGACAGGTATTTTCCCGAAATTGACCAATTCCTATGCCCGTCAATTTTCCGGCAAAGTCCGTTATATCAACCGTGAAGAAGACATGGGCAACCCTGGCTTGCGCCGTTCGAAACAATCCTATCAACCGATCGGCTTATTGCGGAAATACTTTATTGAATTGGAATTGCAGTAATTTTTTTACTCAGCAGCCGTAAATGTTTTTATATTGCAAAACAGACATTTTCGCTCAGGGGAGAAACAAAAAGTTTGTATCATTCAAGCGAGAAATCGAATAATCAAAAGATTTCAAATATTGTTGCAACATTTTTTTATGTCTATCCGTCAATGCTTCACACCAGATAACTGGTCTGTATCTTTTTATGGTTTCCTCGCCACCTTTCAACACATTGAGTTCATATCCTTCGACATCAACCTTCATAAAATCCAGACGTTCCAACTTAAGAGAATCCAAGGTTATCATTTTGTACCCGGAAGAAGAATCGCTGATTGCAAATGATGTATGACCAGCATTATTTATATCACGAGTATCCAAGCTGGCTATTGCATCTTTTTCCCCAAGACAACAATTATATAATTGAACTTTATCTTGTAATTGATTCAACTCACAATTTTTGCTTAAAATACGAAACATACTTTTTTGAGGTTCAAAAGCATGTATTTTCAATGGAGATAAATAATGAGCAAAATAAAGAGTATGATTGCCGATATTCGCACCGATATCCGCTATGACACTACCGGTTTTAATGTATTGTCTGACTTGATCAAGTTCTTCCCGTTCAGCAAAATCAAAATTCAAAATAATATCGTTAGACGTAAAGTTTCTTGGGAAAAAAGGTAAATAAAAACTGACCTCTCCTTACTCAAAAGAGATTTTTAATACATCATTCTCCATAATTGTTTCTCTAACATAAAAATGTAACAACTCAATATTCTGCCGAATCAACTGCTGTAAATATCGACTTTGCCGTTCCCGTTGACGATATGCGGGCCACATGTTTACAATTTTTTTTGAGAAACGATTTCAAAATCATCATACACCTCCTGTGTGACAATTAATACATTTTTTCAAATTCAAAAAAAGTAAATTTTCTTTACTTTAAACGCTCTTACACACTTTCCGATACACTTCGAAATGTTTTTCCGCTGTATTCTCCCAGGTATATTCCTGCGAAATCTGATATGCAGCTTCGACACGTCTCTGCAAATCTTCCGGCGCGGCTGAAAAATAACGGAATACATCCGCAATACCATCAATATCATCCGGATCAACACCTACTGCAGCATCACGCCCGATTTCATCCATACTGTTGCCTTTGCCGTAACATGCAGGCGTATGACTGCTCATAGCTTCCAGCAGCGGGATCCCGAATCCTTCCAGTTTGGAAACAAGGAAAAATCCTTTTGCTTTCGCATACAGATAACGCAGTTCCTCTTCTGACACACGGGGAATATGAATCACGTCCGGCGTGGATTTGATAGCAGAATAAATCTCCTCATCGCCCCCCCGTCGACTGCCGACAATCACCAACTTTTCTCCGGCATAATCCGCGGATGCCCTGTAAGCAGAAAATGCCTTACAGAGATTCGGAAAATTTTTATGCACGGCAAGCGAACTGACGGACAGAAAATATCGTTTCTCGCTGATACCGTTATCGGAAAGGATGTTACAAAATTCAGGTATTTCAACCCGCCACTGTGTGCCATTGGGAATCACATGAATTTTTTCCGCCGGGATACCGAGATATCTGATAATTTCTTTCTTGGAAAATTCACTGACTGTAGTAATCGCCGCACATTCGCTCGCCTGTTCCTGCAAATGATTCAGGATATAATTTTCTAAAGCTCCGTTTACATGATTGAAGTAATCATACCACAAGAACATATCATGTATGGTGATAATCGTTTTCGAAAAATCACAAGATGGCAAATATGGCGGTGCAATATTCGCAGTAAAATGAGCAACATCATAAGTGGAAGGTGCAAAGATTTTCTGTATTCCGTGCAAAGGAAACCTGCCAGGCAGGTATACAGGATGATATGAGAGACTGTTATCAACATGCTCCCGCAATTTATTTTTCAGCTTGGCATGCTGCTTGAGATTGATACTTTTAAATCCGGTATGAAGCTCCAAATCCGGATACGCTGCGAATTCATTCAGCAATGATTTGATATATACAGCAATGCCGCACGGGTAATTCAACATAGCTACCGTATCAAAAAAAAGTTTCATCGTTTCTCTCCGTATTTCAAATACACCTGCATCGTTTTTTCGGCAGTAAGAGCCCAATCAAATCCACGTGCAGCATTTTTACATGATTCCGCATCCGGCAAAACGATTCCGCCTTCCGCATAAGAAAGAATAATATCCCGATAAGAATCCGCATCCGGAGTCACAAAACAAGCAGAGTTACCCGCGATTTCACGCAAGACCGGGATATCCGAACAAATTACCGGAGTACCGCATTTCAAAGACTCGATTACCGGGATGCCGAACCCTTCGAATTTACTGGGGAAGAAAAAGACTTCCGCATGGGTATACAACGAATACAACGTTTCCTTATCCACATAATCCAGCCATTTGATTTTGCCGGAAGTTTCAGCAACGTATTTCCGGATTTCTGCGCCATCACCGCGATCGGGTCCGGCAAGAATCAAATCCGGCAAATCCGGTTTGATCTTTAATGCGGCGGCATATCCGGCACAAAGCGCAGTCTGATTTTTCCGATTCTCTAAAGCCCCGGCACAAAAGAAATATGGTGTTTTCTGTACCGGCTCCGGATGTTCACAAATTCCCGAATCGAACTGCGTTCCAAGATATGTAACTTGCACAGGGAGCGTCGTCTTTGCATACTCAAACAAAGCATTTTGCGTATCTTTGGAATTACAGATGAAACATTTTGAATTTTTCAGGCAGAATGAAAAAAGGAATCGGAAAATCGCCCTGCTCTTCCGGGATGTTTCCGGCAAAGTCAAAGGAAAAAGATCATGTACCGTCGTAACGACAGGAACCGAACAGACCGGCGGCACACCGGTCGTACATGTGGCATGGAACAGATCTGCGCCAATTTGTTTCAACACCCGCTCAAGTCGGAACAGGATGGCAAACAATTGAGAATTGGTACTGTGATAGGAAACAGGGATAAAATTCTTGCCGTAATCTTTCCCTTTCCATTCACGGGAAGCATACAGCAGATAAAAGGTATGTTCGCGGAAAGACTCCTGCGCCAAAGCAGAAAGCAGGGAGTCGACGTAAACGCCGAATCCGGTGGGATGTTCCGATGCTGCCAAAGTTGCTTCGATTGCGATTTTCATAACCTTATATCATTTCCATGTGTTTTAATTCTATTTCACGGTAACATAACACAATAACAGAAAAATTGCAAGATAAATATACGATTTTTTAACGAATTTGTACTTGACAACCTCTGCGAAAACCATTATATTAACGCAAGAATCAATACAGCATCAAACGCTGGCAAAAGACATTGGCAGAGATGATAAAAAAGACTATTAAATTTTTACTGTTCAACATGGCATTATCCGCCGGACTTTTCCGAAAAAGAAAAATCCCCCGGCAGCCACGCCGTATTTTCATTCTTGCCTCCGGTTATCTCGGCGACACATTCTGGGCAGTACAAACAATACATCTGCTGAAAAAGAAATATCCGGATGCCGAATTATACATCGGCGGAAAAACATTTATCCGCGATTTATGTTACAATCTGCTTCCCGAACAAAATCTGCGGATCATCCGTTCCGTAATCAGTGACCGTCAGCGCGAAAAAGTATCGCTGCCCATGATTCTTTCCGAAAGTAAAATAATCCGGCAAGAAATCAAACCGGATCTGCTCATTGACCTTGTATGTAACCGGTATTCTGCATTCTTTTCATTCTGCACAGGTGCATATACCGTGGGGATGGATCATGCAGATGAATTTTATCAATTGTACTCATTCTGCGCAAAACAGGCCTTGATTCCCGGGGTACACCTGGCTGAACGTCCGGACTCCATCGTAAAACAATTCCTCGGGATAAACGATATATCAGAACGAAAAATGATCCCCCCCTGCCCGCGTTACAATAAAGAAGAGCTTTTCCGGAAATATTCACTCAACGCAAATGAGAAATTGATTATGCTTATTCCGGGTGCAGGCTGGGAAACAAAACGATGGGCAGCCGGACACTTCAACACGTTGGGCAGACGCCTTGCAGATCACGGTTATAAAATTGTAATTTCCGGTTCTCCGGCAGAAAAAACATTATGCACAGAAGTTGCCCAAGGGATTCCCAATGCGCTTATTTTGTGCGACAGTCTTACAGAAACCATATCGTTTCTTCCACATTGCAAAGCTGCAGTCGGCAATGATTCCGGGGTCACCCATCTGGCGGCCTCGTTCGGGATAAAAGTATTTGCTCTTTATTGTCAGACAAACCCGGATTTCTGCGGAGCGTTGGGTGCTGACACCCATTATTTCCGGGCATCCTGCCCCTGCGCACCGGGAAATGGTGAACATTTCTGTCATGGCGGTCCGACTCACGTTTGCAACCGGGCTGAACGCATGGCGATCGATCCGGAACCAATTGCCGCTGAACTGATAAAACAACTGGCATGAACGCTTGAACATTCTGCAGATTATCCGGCATATTTTTCAGCAAAGCACCTTGATTTTTACATAGAACGCTGTATAGTAACATAAATCCGTAAAATAAAAGAACAGAAAGGATTATAAAATGAAAATTGGTGCATTGGATTGCTCCCTCAAAAAACCCCTGCCCGCAACTCTGAAACAGTATCAGAAAATGGGCGTTCAGGGCGTTCAGATCTTTACCGCTCCCGAATATCTGCTCTACGGAAAAGAACGTTTGAGCGATATCAGAAAAATGTGCAGCGACTGCGGTCTCGTTGTTTCCGCCGTTTGCGGTGACGTTGCATGGTCTCATTTCGGCGTCGAAGCAGAATGGCAGGATCGTATCATGGTTCATGAACGCGTGGTGGATATCGCCGTTCAGCTGGGTACAAAAGTCATCACAACACACATCGGCGTTGTGCCGGATGATGAAGCTGACCCCGTTTTCCAGATGATGGTCAAATCCATCCGCAGAGCGGCTGAAATTTCTGCTGCACAGGGTACATGCATTGCCGTTGAAACCGGTCCGGAAAAAGCGGAAACATTGCTGAAGCTGATCGAAGCTGTCGACTCCAAAGGATTGGGCGTCAACCTCGACCCCGCAAACCTGTGGATGGTCTCCCGCGTGGAAGCCGATCATGCTGTCCGCGTACTCGGTAAACATATCGTTCACACACACGCAAAAGACGGCGTCAACCACACGCCCGGTTCCGCTGCAAAAGTTTACGGACTGCGCGAAATCGACGGTACCCTGCGTAAAATTGATGAACCCCGCCCGACTTATGCAGAAGTTCCCCTGGGCGAAGGCGGCGTGAAATGGGATGCCTACATTGCGGAACTGAAAAAGATCGGTTATGATGGCTTCCTGACTATTGAACGTGAAGCCGGTGATGATCCGGAAGGCGATATTCAGAAGGCAATCGACTTCCTGAAAACAAAGATCTGATCCGGAGATTACATCATGGCAAAAAGTAAAAAGCTCAAAGCCGCATTGATCGGTTTCGGTGGAATGGGTCACTTCCACTCCACCTGCTATCCCAAACAGAAAAATCTGGAACTGGTTGCGATTTGCGACAGCAATCCGGAAGCATTCAAGAAAGCAGAAGCGGAAATCAATATCGGAGCCAGCGGCAAAACTGACCTTTCCAGCATCAAACATTGTTATTCTTACGAAGAACTGATCAAGACCGTCGAATTCGATGTGCTTGACATCTGCCTGCCCTGTCATCTCCACGCAGAATATGCGATCCGTGCCATGAAAGACGGCTATCATGTGATCTGCGAAAAGCCGATGGCACGTCATGCAAAAGATGCCGAAAAAATGATTCAGACTTCTCACAAGACCGGCAAGAAACTCATGATCGCCCAGTGTCTCCGTTTCATGCCCAGCTATCAGTTCCTAAAGGAAGCATACGATAACGGCACATACGGCAAGCTTCTCCGCCTTGATATGCGCCGCAATGGTTCACTCCCCGGTCAGGCATGGTATCGCGATGCAAAATGCAGCGGCGGCGCTCTTCTTGACCTCCATCTGCATGATACCGATTACATCAACTATCTGCTGGGCGCACCGGCAAGTGTTCAGACGTTCGGCGTAACGCGCAACACCGGTGGGATTGATGATCTGATGACAAACTATGAATATCCGGAAGGCCCCATTGCCAACTCCGAAGGTTCCTGGTGCAAAGGCGTCTGGCACGATTCCACCATTGCAGTTTTTGAAAATGTAACCGTGGATGTGCGCGGTACTGATACCGTCAAAATCTACCGTCTGGATGTGAAGGGTTGTGAAGAAATCAAATTCAAAAAGAATGTATCCAATCCTTATTTCAACGAAATCGCTTACTTTGCGGAATGTATCCTGAAAAATCAGGATCCGGTGAGATGTATGCCGGAAAGCACACTGCTCTCCATCCGCATTGCAGCCGCTGAAGAAAAATCTGCATTTGCAAGAGGTAAAAAAGTTACTCTGGCGTAAAATGTTGAATTATATACCAGATAAGCCGGATAAGCCGGATAGGCAGTTAAGTTTATGTCTATCCGGCTTATCTGCGTAAAATAAAAACATCATAAGAGGATTGCACATGCAAACTGAGTATTCTCCTGTCGTTTTACGTTTTACAAATATTACAACTTTTCATAAGCAGCAGCTTTGCGGAATTGAGCAGATAACTGAAAATACAGATGGGAGTTATACAGTTACGGTTTCAAACACACCCGATCAACAGATTATTAATCTAGTTTTATGCAGTGGAGGAGCAGTACAAATAATATCCCCTTATGATTTAATAAAAAAAGTAATAAAACAGGCAGAAAATGTTATAAATGCCAATATGCCGCAAGCACCAATACGAAAAATTATCAAAAATGGAAGTTACAAAAATCTGCTGAGTTATAAAAAATCAAAAATTATTTATTATGGTACGGTCCTTTTTACCAGAAGATTTTTGTATAGAGGTGACCGGACGGTCGATCAAATGATACAGGCTGCACGTTCCGGAAAACAAAATATTGTAGAAGGTGCAAAAGCTTCCGGAGTCAGTACCGAAACAGAATTGAGATTGACCGGAGTTGCACGGGCAAATTTGGAAGAATTATTGGAAGATTATAACGATTATTTATACATCAATAATTTACCTTTATGGGATAAGGATGATAAAGCAGCAAGAAAGATCCGTCTATTAGGAAAAAGTAAAAATGAAACTTATGAAATTTATCGGCAGTATTTTGAAGAACGCTCATCCGGAACATTTGCAAATATCATGATTTGTCTGATCCACCAATGTAACTATCTGCTTGATCGGCAGATTTCCAGTCTGGAAGCAAACTTTTTGAAAAATGGCGGACTCAAAGAAAGAATGTACAACGCCAGAATCGAAGAAAAAAGGAAAAACAAACAAGCCGAATAAACCATAGACAGTAGATTTTTCAACTGTCTGTCATGGCTTATCCGGCCTATCACGGCTTATTCAAGCCAGATTATTTCTTAAGCGTAAATGCAGCTTTGTTTGTTTCCACATTCTTGAAAAAGACATCGTTCTTTGTGCGGACAGCGGTATTGTAATAACCGAAGTTGTATTCCTTGAAGTCATTGCCGAATGTCTGCATGACAGAAACAGTCCAGTCATTACGCAGCACCAGTTCGCTCTTTGTTGCGCTCTTGTGATCGCTGATGAACATGCAGGGACCAAAGCCTTTGTCATTCTTTTCATTAGCCGCTTTATCCTTGGTGGGAGTAAAGGGAGTGCCATCATAAAGAGTATCATAGAAAATGAAGCTGCTGTCGAGGGGAGCGATTTTCTGATGAGAATGTTTCGCAGAATATTCCTTGACCGGCGTTTTAACTTTCCGCTGATAAATCTTGTGGAACTGCACTTGGCCGTTGATTTTTGCCAATGTGGAAGGGATACAAACTGCACTGAATTTCACACTCTGAACCGGTTCCACGGTATCCGCAGCCGTATAAAGACGGCACCACAGAACGCCGGAATCCGGACGCATGTAGAAGCGGGCAACAACTTTTGCGCCATCAAAGTTCATTTTGATTTCAACGCCTTTGTTTTCGCCTTCACTCCAGAGAGAAATATTTTCAGCACTGAAATTGAGGTCTTTGTAGGAAATGCCATTGACGGTCAAATCAAACGCTCTGGCTTTATCGCAGAAACCGAAGCCGCCGCCATTAAAGCCCAGAGTTGCTGTCTGCGGTTTATTGTTCACCGGCTTTGCAACACTGATGCTCATCATATAACGGCCAAGACCATTACTGAAATTCATGTTGCGCCAGAAGAGTTTTGTATCGGGGCGATACATTGCCCCTTTCTTCAGTTCGACATTGACGGGTCCGGCAGAGAGGACTGCGGCAAGACCGGCGACGATTACGGCTAAAATACATTTACAGTTCATTGTTTATTCTCCTTTACCTGCAAATTTAATAATACCATACAGGGTTGTATTGTGATGATTGCCCATTGTCATTGAGTTACCAACAATTTCTCTGGGGTTCGTGAGTTTGTTACGGACAAAGTTGAAATTCCAGGATTCGTACACTCTGGGCTTTTTCCCGAACATGGCAAAGGGAATCTGGAATTTTGCATACCACTTGCCGTTTTTCATGAAGTTGTTAAACATGAATCCGGGTGCTTTCCAAGTCAGGTCTTCCGGCTGAGGAATCGGCAGAAGACGCTGCATGGAGGAATAACGCTGTCCCACCGCATCAAACGCAAGCTGATATTTGATTTCTTTATTCAAGCCGGGAGAGAAAAAGATTTCAAAGCTGCTGTTGTGCCAGATGTCACGCTTTTTATCCGGAGCGGGATCAAAAGAGGATTCCACCAAGCCATACAGGGCATTGTTATCCCATGCCAGTTTGACAACGGACGGATAGGTCATTTTCTTGATACCGGTGCGGGGATCCAGCAGCGGCATGACTTTTGCCTTTTTCCAGAAGTTTTCAATGTTGTTACCTTTGACATTGAACCGTTCGGAAGAAAGCAGGCGGTATACATTGTGCGTCGGCGCTTCATACGCGACACGATTCCGCATGGTCTGCAGATTTTTCGGCCAGGGCTGTGCAAAGAGACGGAAACGACGCATTTCCACAGAGCCGGGCTTCAATTGTTTTTCTGCCTGTTTCAGCAGTTTATCCAGCTGATCGATAACGGTCAACGGGTAAATCGCAACGGCATCTTCGGAAGGCACGGCATAGTCAATATATGCTTTCTTCAGGATACGATGGAATTCTTTCAGATAGGGACCGGCTTTCGGACCATAGAACAGATTCCAGTGTTCGTCAATACCGGCATCCACATCCCACGCCGGATTCCACTGACTGCGGCAGGCAGCGTAGAGAGAGTAGTAATAATGCCAGAAATCTTTTCCGCCGTTCAAGTCAAAGAACATGCCGCCTTTCGGATTCATGTATTTACCGAACAGTCTGGGAACATCGCCAACGAATTCCCCGGCAACGGCGCGGGCAAAGGGATTCATGCGGGTGTTGTAAAGCCAGAAACGCATGATCGGACGGTTGCCCAATGCAGCACTCCAGGATTTGATGAGCTGTTCCGATTTCTTCATTGCTTCTTTGCTGCGGGTCTTCAGAGGAAGTCTGCCATCGCAAAGGTAAATTTCCACGTTTTCCGGCAATTTCCAACGATCCGGAGCACATTTTGTGTTGTAATATGCCAACAGGAACAGTTTTTTGCCGGGGAAGTTTTTCTGAATGTTGTCAGCAAGATGTTTGTAGAATCTGCCGTACACATTGCGCATCGCACCATCCGGGTCGGAATCGATGTCTTGCTTTGTGATCAATCCGAGTTTGCGGACAGTGGGATCTGTGATGATTTCGGAAAGGGGCATGTAAGTATCGCAGACACCGAAAGAAATATAATCGCGATTGACTCCGCGTCCAAATCCGGCGACATCCACTTTACCTTTTGAATCATAAAATTTCTTCAAGGCATCCATATAAACATCAATGAAGCCCAGGTCAAGAACGTTGTAATAATTGCCGATGTGTGCTTTCGGATTGAACCAGAGTTTACCGGTGGAGGAAGTATAGAACAGAGTCTTGATTTTATCCGGATATGCCGCCGCGATTTTTTCCGGACGGGGGCAATGTTCCCCGCCGGGCTGTGCTGTGGAGCCCATACGCCAATAACTGGCAAAAGAAGTATTGCGTTTCGGCAATTTACCCATATACGGTTCCCAGTATTTCATCATTGCATCGGATTCAAAGGAAACGTACATGTACCAGGCAAACCCTCTGGCGAGGAACCGGGGATAATCCACATAGGCGAAAGGTTTCAGTTCCAGATTCTTGACCGCAGGCGCATATGTCCCGTATTTACCGGGATAGAAATAACGGACACCGAGAATACGTTCCGCAAAGTCACATGCAGCATAGAATGTACCAATTGCTGAATCACGGAAATCCAACGGTTCTTTTTTGTAATTCGGGTCAACACTGGAATCGTGTCCCACAATGTAAACGCCTTTGGAAAACGTCTGGATCATGAATCCCTGTTCCGGCAATTTCATGGGGTCGATACCTGCTTTACGGGCTTCCTTGCTTGCACCGACGTAAATAACAAAAGGATATTTCCCGGCATCGGCGGTGGAAATTACCGGCGGGCGTTTCCCGGTACAAAGCAGAAACGCATCTGCCAGAGAATTGGCGGCACGGTTAAAACATTTCTTTGCTTTCCGGTTGAATTCAGCACTTTGATCCACGGCAATGGCAAAACGCAACTCGCCGTTTTCAACGAGTTTGACCGGGGCATGATTCGGTGCTTTTTTGTGAGTGACCGGGGTCAATGCTTTGTTGTTGAGGTCATATCCCTGCGCCGCAAAAGCGATGCAGAAAGCAAGGAGAGAGAAACACACGGATTTCATAATATTCATGACTGCAATCTTTCTTTCATGTATTAATTGACGTACGGATCATACCCGTAAGTATAGGGTTTTGTCCCGATATTTTTTGTGTAATGGGTAAGGATTTTTTGCGGATTATTATCCAGAGCGCTTTGAGCCTGCCAGGGGAAAGGTCCATTATCGTATACACCTTCGCTGTTGAGCAGATGCCAGGTCTCACTATTGGAATGTCCATCCGCATAGAGGATGTTACTCTTTTTAGAATGGCGGTATGCCACCTGTTTCCAGGGTTCAGCACTATATTCAATATTACCATTTTTACGGTCACTGGTGCAATTGTACCAGGCATCACCATTCATAAGGGTTTTTGCGGGATAACGGACTTTTTTCTGATACCGGTGGCCTACTTGACCGGCATTATCCGCATTTTCGCCAAAACACAATTTATTATAGGCATAACCGCAACCGTAAGCGAGGGTATAAGAGTGCTGCACAGCAGCACCGGGGCAAGTCAGAAATTTGGGAACTAACGTAGTGCTCTGCTTGATTTCTTCCTTATGTCCGAGATATTGCGCGATGAGATTCGGCCAATAGTAAGTACCGCTGCCGCCGGAGTCTTTCCCGTTACGGCTGATGGCATAATAACCCCATTCATTCAAATACTGATTATGAGCGAGTCCAAGTTGTTTAAGCTGGTTGTGGCAGGAGGCATTTTTTGATGTTGCTTTCACCTTGCCCAACGCCGGCAGCAGCATTGCCGCAAGGATTGCGATGATTGCAATTACCACTAACAGTTCTATAAGGGTAAAGCGTGCTTTACCCTGCCCATGGGCAGGCGTTGCACGATCGCAGTTGAGATGTGAACTTTTCACCAGCAATTCGATCAGGGTAAATTCAAACTGTTTTTCTTTTGCCATGTTCAACTCCTTCCGGATAAAGTTTTTTGTGTTTGAATTTTAACAATTTTTGTACCTATCTGTTACAATATAGCATGGTTTCACTGCTTGTCAAGAAATTAGTGCAAATTTTAGCAAAAACTGTTTGACATCAGTACGAAAATGCATTATATTATTTTCCATGCAGAGAAACAACAACAGGAGAAAAGAATCATGTACCCCGTTCCCGTTACCTACCTTTATCAGTTCGAAAATTGCAACGAAGAACAACGCCGCGGCGTCATGCGCGAATTCGCCGCAAACGGTGCCAAACACCTTGCCCTGACCGATACCCTGATCAGCGACATGCTCAAGAAAAACAGTCTGATCGATCAGTACTTGAAAGAAGTAAAAGAAGAAGGTCTCTCTTACCTTGATGCACACGCCATGTTCAGCCCGGATATGGACCTGAACTGCCCCAATCAGGCAAAACGCGGAATGATGCTTGCTCGGCAAAAACTTCAGTTGGAAATCCTCGCTTATATGGGCATTGAAACATTCACGATTCATGTCGGCAACAACCTGCAGTATGAGCCCATGGATAAACTCATGGAGTTCAATTACAACATGATTTGTGAAGCATTGGCGGAACTGCTCCCCCTCGCCGAAAAACTGGGTATCATCATCAATATCGAAAATATCTGGTTCCCCACCAATACTCCGGAATTCCTTCTCAAGATTAAAGAAAACTTCCCCACCGATCACCTGGGCTTCTGCTACGATGCCGGTCATGCCAACCTCATGAAAAACGGTAAACTTTATACCGAAAGCAATCCGCACATCGTTTGGAAGCAAATCGGTATGGAACCCCAGTGGGATGACGAAATTCTGCAGAAAATGCTCCCTCATGTCGTCTCCTGCCATATTCATGACAATATCGGGCAGTATGATTATCATCAGAATATCGGCAACGGCAATATCGACTGGCAGGAAGTTGCGGGTCTGCTCAAACAGGCTCCCCGCCTGAAAGTCATTCAGAGCGAAGTGCTCCCGTTCCTTGCGAAAGTTTCCATCCGCGAACTCTGTGAATCTTTCCAGAAATTGTTCCCCGAAACAAAAGGGCTCTGATTTATGAAAACGGTTCAGGCTCAAATCAACAGCGGATTGATCGGCGGTGCCGTCGTCATCGCCGGTGATTCAGAGAAAAATCTCTTTCTGCAGGCAGATGGCGTGGCGGACTGGCAAACTGGTCTCCCCATGACAACCGACACCGTTTTCGATATCGCCAGCGTGACAAAGGTTGTCGGAACCAATTCCGTACTCCTGTTCGCCATTGCTGACGGTCTGCTTGATCCTGATAAACCGTTTACGGATTATCTGCCGGAATTCACAGGCAAAATGCCCGGCCCCGTAAAAGTGCGGGATCTGGCACAGCATATTTCCGGCGTGAATATCCGCTATTGTCACACGGGAACGCATGACGAAATGTACAAGGGTATTCTGGATGTGGATTTCCCCGTTCCCGTCGGCGAAAGATTTGAATATACCTGTACGAATTATATTCTGATCGGCTTCATGCTGGAACGCATCTTCGGCAGAAAGCTGAATGAAATCGCAGAAGAACGTCTCTTCCAACCGCTGGGTATGACTGAAACCAATTGGACACAGCCCGCTGAGGGACTTCTTCCGCGAACAATCCGCACCGTCAATGCCGACCCGGGAATCATTTCCGACTTCGGTGCACAGGCATATTTCCCCCGTCCTTTCGGCAATGCGGGGATTTTCTCCACTGCTGCGGACCTGGCAAAATTCGCCCGGATGATGCTCAAAAATGATGGTTCCATCTTCCCGAAGGATGTGGTGGAACTCTGCTTTACAAACTTCAATCCGCCTGCTGTAAACCATCCCCGTTCCATCGGTTGGGATATGGATCCGGCAATGATTCCGGACGGACTTTCTGAACAGACGATTTCTCATTCCGGCTGGACCGGTCAGACCATGTGGATTGACCGCGGCACAGACCGTTTTGTGATCGTCTTGACAAACCGGAAAGCGGATTGGGCGCAAGCAAAATTCGGACGCAGGGATATTGCGGCGGAAGTTTTGACTATGCTTTGACGCTCAACTCAATATGAGCATAAAGCTGTTCCAGAAAATATTCGTATTGCAGTCTGCCGTAATCCAGATTCAATAAGCGTACCCAGTCACGCTCGCGGCATACGGTGATGGCTTCCGCTTCCCGGATCAGTTTGTAAAAACAGGATGGATCGTCCGGATGAATGGATTTTTCCCCTTTGAATACATCCAGATCAATATCCAGAATGTAAGGCTTTTTGATGGGCGCGGCTTGTAAATTTTCATTCAGAAAATCGGTCTCAAGAGTCCGCGCATAATAGGCAGCCTCCTGCCCTTCCGCCGGGGGAGCATGAATGATTTTCACCGCCGGATTCACATCCACCGCAAAATTCACGTGGGAGAAAATAGCGGCGGAACGCAAGATATTGTTTTTCACGGCGAAATCAAAATGTTCATCATGCCGCATATCATCCAAGGCATCGGCAATCGAATCCAAATCGTACAGAATCCGATGCTGTTCGCCGGGGTGAGTTTCATGGTAATGGGTGTATACCGGGAGTGTATCGGTATGATGATCCAGCGTCAAAACATGGAGCGGCTGTCCCAGCCGTTTCCGTTCTTCCGCCCAGGGAATGAGTACGTGGTGATGATCTTCCACCTCATACACCCGTTTGCCGCCGATGATACGGAATAATACGTCATATTCCATAATTAATCATTTCTTCTTTTTCGTAAACAGGTCAGCAGAATGAGCAAGGAAGAACGGCTGATTCATGATCTTGTGCAAAGTCCAGATCACAACCGGAATCATCAGAATCATGGCAAGCCCGGAAACAATGTGAATTCCACGGGTGTTCCAGACAAAAATAATCCATCCGGCAAATACGGTGGAAAGCATAACGCCAGCGTTACTGAACGTGCTGGACCAGCCGAAGACTGCGCCGCGTTTCCGTTTCGGCGTGGCACCGGAAAGGATCTTGAAGAGAATCGGGGAAAGGCCGCCAGTAAAGACCGCCATCAACGTACGCGTAATACCATACATCCAGAGATTCGGGGAAAGTCCTTGAAGAATCAGCAGCACCCCTGCAATGGAAAGCACGGGGATCATCAACACACGCGGCGGCAGTTTATCGGAGAGATATCCCAGGACAACGCCCGAAACCAATGCCCCGCCGGAAGAAAATGCGCAAATGATCCCGGTCCAATACGCCGCCTTGCCGGGTCCCGTGATCACTTCAACCAGCATGGCGATGTAAGGCACACTCATATAGCTGATACAACCCCAGAGAGCGAACAGGAAAAGCATCAGCCAGACACCGATGGTAAAGGCAGGTAGCGGCGATTTCCGGTAGGCACGGATCTTCTTCACGTAAGGCGTTTCCGTGGGGACGGAGAGCTGCACCGGACGCTGGAAGTTTTCTTTCACGAACAGCACAAAAATCCCGGCAATGATATAAGTGATCCCGCAAGTCCAGAACGTAAAAAGATAACCGAAATAATGTACGATAAATCCCCCCAGCACGTTCCCCAGCATGGAGCCGCAGAAAACCGATGTACTCAACACGCCCTGAGCAAATCCCTGTTTATCCTCCGGTGTATTCTTGGCAATCAGAATATGACTTGCCGCCGTTGTCCCTGCACAAGCCGCCGTGATGAACCGTAAAGCAATCAGCATCCACGGCTGCGTACAATATCCCATCAATGGAAAAATGAATGCCGTGACAAAGGTCCCGCGGATCAGCATGATTTTGACCCCGAACCGGTCGGAAAGAGATCCCCAGAACGGGCAGGATATGGCATAGCCGAATGTGCCGAAGAAGGTAAACATGGACATATAAAGGCCGCGGTCGACTTCAGATGCAATATGCATGTGATCCCGCAGGAACAGTGGGATAAACGGCATTGCAGCGGTAAAACCGGCAAGGATCAGGATTTGAGAAATCAGCAATAAAACAAGATTGCGTTGCCAATGGCTTGTTGAGTCGACTGTCATAAATAGTACCTCATAAAAAACTAAAGATAAATGTAATATATCATAAAAATGCCATAATGCAAATAAACCAGTAAAAAAACAAACATGCACCTTGAAATCAACGGATTCATGCAGTAAATTATACAAAACACAAAATCAGGAGTAATCTTATGAATAATCAGAAAAATGTCCGCATCGGAATCATCGGGCTCGGCCCCAGAGCGGAAACTTTACTCGCGTCCATTTTCAAACTGATCCAGAAAGGCGGCGTTGAAGTCACTGCCATTTGCGATTTGCAGAATGACCGTATCGAAAAAATCCACGGCATCTTTGATAAACAGGAACTCCCCCGCCCCCGCGCTTATAACAACTATCACGAAATGCTTGCGGCGGATGATGTCGACGCCATTCTCGCCCCCACTTCCTGGAACTCTCATCTCCAGATCGCATGTGATGCCATGCGTGCCGGTAAAAGTGTCGGAATCGAAGTCGGCGGTGCCGCTTCCATCGACGAATTATGGCAGCTTGTCCATGCCGCAGAATCCACAAAAGTCAACTGCATGATGCTGGAAAACTGCTGTTACGGCAGAAATGAATTGATGGTTCTGAACATGGTCCGCAAAGGCTTGTTCGGCGAACTGATTTATTGCGAAGCCGGATATGAACATTGTATCGGCAAAGAATTGGCGTTGACCTATGAGAATAACGGCGAACGCTGTCTCCATAACATCCACCGGAATGGCGAATTGTATCCCACACACGGACTCGGCCCCATTGCAAAAATTCTGAACATCAACCGGGGCAACCGGTTCCTCACGGTCTCCTCCCATGCCACAAAATCCAGAGGCTTCTCCATCGCCATGGAAAAACATCTGGGTAAAAAAATCAACTTCAATCAGGGCGACGTTGTCACAACCGTGATTCATTGTGCGAATGGGGAAAACATCACGCTGACTCATGGCGTTTCCCTGCCCCGTCCTTATTCCAGAAATTGCCGCGTGCAGGGTACAAAAGGTATCTGGCTGGAAAATGCAAAGAGCATGTATGTGGATGGCATCAGCCCCTATTGTGAAAAAATCGACATGGCAGGCAATCCTTACGAACATTTCGGATGGAGCCCGATCGAAGACTTTTACGAAAAGCATGACCACCCCATCTGGGCGGAATATCATCGAAATCAAATCGGCGGACATGACGGCATGGATGCTCTGGCATTGATGGCATTCTTTGATTCCGTCCGCAACAATACCCCTGCGCCCATTGACGTTTATGACTGTGCTGCCTGGATGTGCATCACCTGTCTTTCTGAACAGTCGATTGCACTCGGCGGGATGCCGGTTCCTGTACCGGACTTCACCAATGGCAAATGGGTCTCACCGCGTCCGGAAAAACCGAGCCGCTGGTCTCTGAACGAAATCTTCCCGGAATGTTTCTGACGGGAATAGAATTTGATTTAATCGGAGGGGGGCAATAAAAAAGGGAAAGAAACTCCACATTCCAGTTCATTCAGACGTCTCAATAAGCTCTTTCCCTCGAAAAATGCAAAATATTTTGCATTTTTCCATCGAATTTTGCAAAATTATTTGCATTTTTCGAACGAATATCCAATTTTTACAAAAATCAACCATCAAATGGCGTCGTATTCTTTGCGGAATTCTTCCAGATCGGCGGCGGCAGCTTCCCAATCGATCATGGCTTTGGATATGTCATAATCCAATTCTTTCAGACGCTTCTGTTTCGCCGGAATATCCGCCGGATTCAAATCGGGTGCGGCAAAATCTTCCATCAGACGCGCCTTTTCCGCTTCACCGTCTTCAATGATTTTTTCCAGACGGGCAACTTCTTTTTCCAGACGACGTTTTTCCGGCGCAAGCTCGTTTCTGCGGGCTGCTTTTTCCCGACGTAAATCTTTTTTATTGACATCGGCTGCGCCTGCAGCAGCGGCAGTCGTTGATACAGAGGCAGCAAAAGAAGAAGATGCGGTCTGATTGGCTGCCGCATCTTCCTGCGCTTTCTTTTCCCGATAATAATCGTAACCGCCGGCATAACGTTTCACGCCGTCTTTGCGGATTTCCAGAATACCGGAAACCGAACCACGGATGAATTCCACGTCGTGACTGACCAGGCAGACTGTACCTTTATAATTGCGCAGGGCATCCTGCAGGGCAATACGGGCATTGATATCCAAATGCGTTGTCGGTTCGTCAAGAATCAACAGGTTCGGCGGATTGACAAAGATACGGGCAAAGCAAAGGCGGATCTTTTCACCCCCGGAAAGGACGGCGCACTGTTTCATGGCGTCATCGCCGGAAAAACCGAATGCACCGAGGATTTCCCGGATTCTCTGGGATGGCAGGTCACCGGCGGCATTACGCACCACCTGGAATGCCGTTTCCTCCGGCGGGAGCAATTCCGCAAATTCCTGCGCCTGATAACCAATAATGACTTTATGTCCCGGAATCGCCCGTCCGGCAGTCGGTGCAAGACGTCCGGCGATAATACGCAGGAGAGTGGTTTTCCCCATACCGTTGTAACCGATGATACCGAGTTTTTCCCCGGCATCAATGGAAAGAGAAAGATCGTGAATAATATCCCGTGTTCCATCGTAGGAAAGGGACACATTTTCCAATCGGAACGCTTCGGATCCGTACGGCGGGGGATCGGGGATGCGGATTGTTCCGTGGAAATGAAGCTGTTCCGGGATTTCAGCATCTTTGATTTTATCCAGCATTTTGATCCAGGACTGCACCTGGGCGGCTTTGGTGGCTTTCGCCCGGAAACGGTTGATGTTATCCTGAAGCTGCTGTTTGCGTTTTTCGATATTTTTCTTTTCGGCTTCGCTCTGCAACTGACGTGCTTCCCGCTCTTTCGCGTAATAAGTATAATTGCCGGAATAGCGGGTCAGGCGGGCATTATTCAATTCCACCGTAATATCGGTCAGCGTGTTCAAAAGGAAACGGTCGTGAGAAATCAGCAGCAAAGTCCCTTCAAATGTACGGAGTCTGCGCTGAAGCCATTCCACAGCAGGAATATCCAAATAGTTGGATGGTTCGTCAAGCAGCAGGATATCCGGCTCGCCAAGCAGAGTACGGACCATAGCGGCACGCATCTGCCAACCGCCGGAAAAGGAATCAAGGGGCTGTTCCAATGCTTCGGGAGAGAATCCGAGGCCGTCGAGCGCGGCTTCGGCACGGTGACGCATTTCATAGCCGCCCAATTGTTCGTAACGGCTCTGAAGCTGCCCCAGTTCATTCAGCAGCGATTCGGGCGGGGATTGCAACGTCTGCAACTGGGCTTCGATCTTTTCCATTGCCGCATGAATGGCAGGGAGTTCGCCGCCGGCTGTTTCCACATAATCAATGAGCCGGACATTGGTCCCGGATGCGGCAAGCTGCTGATGCAGATATCCCAAACGCAGTTTTTCCGGCACGATGATCTCACCGGCATCGGGAGACATCTCACCGGTAATCATGCGGAACAGAGTGGTTTTGCCGGTACCGTTGGGCCCGACGATCCCCACCCGTTCGCCTTTATTGATGCGCAAAGAGACATCTTTCAGGATGTCTTTTCCGCCCAGAAGTTTACTGACGTTTTGGAAATCAAGCATGGGATAACACGCGATTTATTAAATCGTGCCTGCAAGTTTCATTTTTGCAGAACGGCTGCGACGGCGTTCCAGTTCCGTAAGGAGCTGTTTACGCAGACGGATATTGAGCGGTGTAATTTCCACATATTCGTCATCGCCGACATATTCCAGAGCTTCTTCCAGGCTCATTTTCTGAGCGGGTGCAATCTTCAGGTTACGGTCGGAACCGGATGCACGCATGTTGGTCAGTTTCTTTGCACGCTGCAGGTTGACTTCCAGGTCGTCATCGGTACAATGCTGACCGACGATCATACCTTCATAGGTTTCGGTACCGGGTTCGATAAAGAATGTACCGCGCAGCTGAAGACCGTCAATTGCGTATGCTTCGGCTGTACCTTTGCCCATACTGATCATCACACCGTTGGTACGTTTCGGGATATCACCGCGGAAAGGTTCGTAATGATCAAAACGGTGAGACATGATGGCCTGTCCGGCGGATGCGGTCATCACCTTACTGCGCAGACCGATCAGACCACGGGTCGGGACGGTGAATTCCAGAAGCTGACGGGAACCGCGGGCATCCATTTTGGTCATTTCGCCGCGTCTCTGACCGACCAGTTCGATAATCTTTCCGGCAGAACCATCGGGAGCATCAACGGAAAGGAATTCGATCGGTTCGTGGGGCACATCATCAATCATTTTTGTAATGACACTGGGCTGTGCGACGGTCAATTCATAACCTTCGCGGCGCATGGTTTCGATGAGAATCGCGATATGGAGAACACCACGGCCGGAAACTTTGAAGCAATCGCCTTCAGTTTCTTCCACACGCAGAGCAACGTCACGTTCGGCTTCCTTGAACAAACGTTCACGGATGTGACGGCTGCTGATGAACTTACCTTCCTGACCGAACAACGGGGAGTCGTTCACGCGGAACATCATAGAAAGTGTGGGTTCGTCAATGGTGATGGGCGGCATAGCTTCGGGATTTTCCGCATCGGCAATGGTATCGCTGATATCGAGCTGTTCCGCACCGACAATAGCGCAAAGGTCACCACATTCCACACGGTCAACTTCCACTTTGCCGACACCTTCAAAGGTGAAAAGCTGTTTGATCTGCATGGTGCGTGTTGTACCATCGCGGAGGATACGAACCATGGGCTTATTGACTTCGAGCGCACCGCGGTTGACACGGCCGATACCGATACGACCGACAAAGTCGTTGTAGTCGATTGTAGAAATCTGCACCTGAGCAGAACCTTCTTTGGAAGGCGGTGCAGGAATATGTTCCAGAATAGCATCCATCAAAGGCAGCATGGAATCGCGGGGACCGTTTTCCAAATCGGTAGTTGCCCAACCGCTTCTGCCGCTGGCAAAGAGAACCGGGAAGTCGAGCTGTTCTTCGGTAGCATTCAAGTCGATAAAGAGATCGAAGACTTCGTTAAGAACTTCCTGGGGGCGTGCATCGGGACGGTCGATTTTGTTGATGATGACGATCGGTTTCAAGCCCAGCTGCAATGCTTTATCCAGCACAAAACGTGTCTGGGGCAGCGGACCTTCTGCAGAGTCAACAAGCAGCAGTGCGCCGTCAGCCATATTCAGAACGCGTTCCACCTGACCGCCGAAGTCGCTGTGTCCGGGAGTGTCAATGATATTGACTTTCACACCTTTGTAATTGACGCTGATATTTTTCGCCAGAATGGTGATTCCGCGTTCCCGTTCCAAAGGGTTGAAGTCCAGAAAACGCTGGTGCATTTCCTGATTTTCACGGAAGATTTTAGCCTGTTTGATGATTTCATCGACCAAAGTAGTTTTACCATGGTCAACGTGTGCAATAATAGCAATGTTTCTGATCTCGCGCATAAGTCCGCCTGTTATTATGTTTTTTGATGGAGCATATAATATAGCATACTTTATGATTTTTTCAAATTTTCCTTTGAAAATAATTACGTTATTGCACAGATAAGGTGTTTTTTGTACGGAGTTTTACGGAGCTGTACGGAGTGGTACGGAGAATCACTCCTGAAACCGATATCACATGATTTACCGTTGCAATGGACTCAAATGGGAGACGTTGGCATTTCCTGCCACCCTCCGTTATCCTCCGTTATCCTCCGTTATTCTCCGTAAAAAACTTCGCTCCGCTCCTTCCGACTCATCTGACAAGTCCGACAAGATCATTGAACGGGGACGAGGGCGAGGCGGAAACCGAGGGAATTGCTGCTGGAACCACGATAGCTCGAGATTCGGCTTGCTGAACGACAGTTCTTTGCCGTAGAATACCAAGATCCACCGCGTACACGATAGTAATTAGGATGACCTTTTTGCGGTCCAACAGGATCTATTGCCGCCGTATCGCTGTAATCCCCCTGCCTATCCCGACACCATTCAGAAACATTGCCGTGCATATCATATAGGCCCCACGCATTTTTATAGCCAAGACTTCCTACATCAACAGTTTCTTTACGATACTCACCTTTTCTGGAACCAAATCCACAGGGATAATTCCCATTAAAATTCATTTTTTTGACGTCGGATGCATTTCCATAAGAATAAGCGGTCGTTGTTCCTGCACGGCAGGCATATTCCCACTGGGCTTCTGTGGGCAGATCAAACATATATCCTGCGGGTAAACTCTCAGCATAATGCTCATTGAGTTTTTCACAAAACGCCTTTGCTTTGTCCCACTCAACACCTTCCACCGGACGGTTATCACCTTTGAATCGTGATGGATTATATCCCATCACAGCCTTCCATTGCGCCTGCGTTACTTCATATTTACCAAGCCAATAATCTTTCGTCAACGTCACTTGATGCAATATTTCGTCGTTATATCTTCCAGACTCTTTTCCTTCCGGACTCCCCATCATAAACGTGCCGGCTTTGATTCTTACCATCTCAATACGCAAGTCATAATATTCCGCAAAGCCGTTAAATTGAGATGCCGGACTGCGAAATGCAGAGACATAAACGAAAACTCCTATTACCGCAGCAAGCACAACACATGCAGCAAGAACAACATATTTCCTCTTTTTACCTGAATCGCAGAAAATTCGGACAAACTTGCCATCTTTCAAAGCAATAACATCAGCAGCAGCTTTTGCAAGATATTTCTTAACATCCCCCAATGCATCGACTGAAAGTTGTACGCTATGAACATTTTTGTCTTCAAGAGCATCAACAAAATCGGCACAACATGCAAAACGGGCCTCCGGATTCTTGCTCATGGCACGGAGAATTGCATTGTTCATATACTTGGGAATGCCGGGGATCTCATCCGCTGTCTGTGTCAAGATTACCTGTTGCAAGACTGCGGGATCGTGACTTTCAAAGGGCAATTCGCCGGACAACAGCTGATATGCCATGACAGCCAACGCATACTGGTCGGCAGCGGCATTCTGTTTTTTGCCCCGCCATTGTTCCGGAGCCATGTAAGGTCCAGTCCCCGATGTTCCATGATATGCCATACTGACACGGGTCATAGACGTATGAATCTGTGCGGCAAGACCGAAGTCAAGGACCTTGATTTTTCCGGTTGCATCGATCATCACATTGGCAGGTTTGATATCGCGATGAATGATCCGGCAATCGTTATGGGCATAATCAAGGGCATCGGCAACCTGACGGATGATGGGAATTACAAGGTCCGGAGTCAAAGCACCTTCCCTTAATTTCTGTTTGAGCCAGCTGTAAAGATCTTCTCCGGGACAATATTCCATGATGACGTAATAATTACCGCTTGCCGAGTCCATTTCCAACTGCTTGATGCTTGCGATATTCTTATGACTGAGAATTGTCACCATCTGAAAATTATCTTTAATATCATTCATTTCAATGGTATTATGAGACAATTCCGGCGGCAATGCTTTCAGAGCGACTTCGATTCCGGATGTTTTATCCAGGCATTTATAAACAACCCCCATTCCGCCCTGCCCGAGTTTGGCGAGGATTTGGTAACGGGACATAATGGTATCGCCAATTTGAAACTCGCCCTTACTCGCACGGGTCCGGGCATCCTGCATGGTCTTATATGGATCTTCCATTTTTGCTCCTTAATTTTATTATAATCTCATACTATACCTTGTATGATATGATTTTTCAAGAGAAATCTAACATAGTGATTTAATATTTTTTTGATTTTTTTGGACAGATATCCCATATACCCCCCACAAAAAAATACGTAATATGAAATGATCCCGTCCGTAACAGCATTGATAAACCGGGAAATCAGCCCAAAGGGCGGAAAGAGTCAAACAGCCCAGGGTAAGCGCAGCGCAACCCTGGGACATATCGCATAAAATTTGGGGTAAAGACTGGCATCGCCGTGTGAGGCGTTCCGCAAGGAATGGCTCATACGGTGATGCAATGAGTTTTCGGGGATGTCATTGCCACCACGATGCCGTCCGTTTCTACCGAAACGCCGTCAACGCGGTGGCTGTCATTATGCGAGTTCATTTGGTTTTATCCCCAGGGTTGCGCTGCGCTTACCCTGGGCTGTTTGACTCTTGCCGCCCCTTCAGGGCTGATTTTGCGATTTATCAATGTTGCTACGGACGGGAAGTTTTAACTTGTATCATAAAATCTGACAAAATCACTTTTCAAAAATCTGAAAATCTTCCGTTCAAATTACGGTTAAAAGCCTTTTTTTTGAAAAATTATGGGATATTTTTTTGGAAGTCGCAGCTGAAAAAGAAAAAAAACTCCGCACCGGGAATCGAGCCTGATGCGGAGGAGAAAAATATCAAACCGTCAAACGGTGTTTTTCTATTCGAGGCAATTTCAAAAGTCTTCAAAAATGTCTGAAAACTCTTGTTGCGATCTGAAAACGGGGCGTTTTTGGCGGTTACCCACAGGGTAGCCGCACACAAAACTACCATTTTCATCTCATCAACAATCTTTTTTCAGTCAAATTTTGCCGGACTTTTGAAATTACCTCATTCAAAAAATTTGCGGGCTTCAAACATGACCGGGTCCATATCCGAATACAGATCGAACATCTGACGGAAGAACTCATTACGTTTATCGGAGAACTGATTGACCGGATAGGCTTCCAACGCATGGGCAAAAATCCGGGGGTCATGTTCCGCAATCGCCTGCGACTGCAATGCCTGGAATTCTGCAAGAGAACTGATCAGACCTTTGAAGGGAGACGGGATGTACAGGTTTTCCACCGGCTTGATTTCATCTTTGTAAATATCCATGGAATATTCCAGCGGAGCATCATACGGCATATCTTTCACCGCACCGAAATTGGGACGGGATGCCACGATCCGCATGGGTTCGATGCCAGTGATTGCACGGAGAATGGGAATCGTCAAATCGGTACGGGTGATACCGTAATGACCACGGGGTTCGTCCCACTTGATGTTTTCCGGCTGCATGGAATCATTAATGAATTTATCGAAGGTGGCTTTTAACTGAGCGGCTTCGCGTTCTGCAACGCCTTCCGGATTGTAATTTTCGCCGGTACCGAAGCGGGCAACGACAGCATCGCGGACTTCCTTACGGCAGATATGGGCGATACCATCAAATTCGGTGGAGAAAATCAAAGTGCCATATTTTTCATAACATGTATGCAGACATTCCAGACCGGTACGGACACCGTTCACCTGCCATTCCTGAGTACACCAGGGCATATCCAACGTATCAACGGGATTTTTCCAGTCTTTCATGCAGCGGGGCAGCAGAGAACTATACAGATCTTCCCCGTTATAATTACCGCGGAGAATGAAGGAAAGATGGTTTACCCCGGCAGCAACAACGTCCCAATTGTAATCCAGAGCCTCCCGGCTGAAGCAGAGACGGGTCAGGTCAAGACGATGATTCGTAAATCCGCCGCAGATACCAAGAGCCCGGATTTTGGTGTAAGTATTGACCATGTGGCTGTATACGGATACAGGATTGGGGAAGAGGAGCATCAGAGCATTGGGGCAAAGCTGTTCCATTTTGCGTGCAAAATTCAAGATGGTGAAACCGAGACGCAAGGAAAGGAAAGCCCCATTGACGCTCAACTGGTCACTGGAATTATAATTGTATTTCATCCCGAGATAAAGTGCCATTGTTTCAGTGGGATTTCTCCGTGCCCCCATGGTCACATAAAGCAGATCGATTCCCGGCAGACCGTCATCCAGTCCGTCCGGGACAATGACTTTACAATTTTTCACGGCGGCGAATTCGGGACATGCCTGCACGAATCTGGCAACGGCTTCCGCCCGGTCTCTGTGCAAATCGATCAAGCGGATTTCGCCGTTTTCGAAGATTTGAGGAGAAGAAGCAAAGATACCCCGGAAAATAGGCAAGAGACGTAAAGAACCGCCGCCGATAAATGCTGCTTTCATATTGTGACACCTTCTGTTTGGTTGTTTTATTGATTTGCAAGAGAAAACTTGCGGGTAAAATAGCATACGATATTCTGTTTGTCAAGCACTTTTTTCCACGTAAAAGAAAGGTTTCCAATTTTTTTAATAACGGAGACTTTACTTTTGACGGATTTGTGTTATATTGGGAGAAAAAGATTATGTTTTATAAGGTTGATGAAATATGGCTATCGAAATTATTGCAAAAACAAAACTGGAAGATCTGGCAGACCAGCTGATTGAGGAAGTTGCAGCAGAACAACTCAGAACCGGCCTGTTCCACAAGACAGAGATCATTGTTCCGAATGAAGGGATCGCAAAATTTCTTTCCCAGCGTTTTGCAGAACGGAAAGGAATCACGGTCGGAGTTGAATACCCGTATCTCATGTCATGGGTCATCAAAAAAGTATTCCGTATGCCCGGTGTGACCGCCGACCATGGAGATGAGACTTCCGGGGCAGCCGATTTTCTTGCCGATATCCGCCCCGCCACAATAGCCTGGCGCATCTATCATCACCTGCCTGACCTGTTGCAGCGATACAGGGAATTTGAATCGTTGCGCTTTTTTCTGCAAAACAAAGAACCGGAACATTTATGGAATCTGGCAACGATTCTGGGGAATCAATTCGATACCATCATGCTGCAGCGTCCGGACTGGATCCTCGCCTGGGAAAATAATGAATTGCCCGCGGATATTGCACAGCATCCGTCAAAAGATGTAAAGGCTGAAGCAACCATGCAGGGCATGTTGTGGAATGCGATTGCGACACCGGATTGGAAAGGCAATCATTTTGCGGCAAAGCTGCAACAGTTTCAAGAAGGCAATATAGAACCGCCGCATTTTCAGCATCCGATACGGATATTCGGCTTCTCCTCCATTCCGGAAAGCGTTTTCAAGTTATTCGAACAACATTTCAACGATGATGATTCCAACATCCGCATTTACAGTTTTGAGCCTTGCGATAATCTGTTCTGGGGCGATGCAAAAAGCCGGAAAGAAGAATTAGCGGAACTGGAATGGAACTGGTTCAACAGCGATAAAGAATTTTCAGAAGAGTCCTTCAAGTCTCTTTACGAACTCTATTTCCAGAATAATATGCTCATCGGCTCGTTCGCAAGAAATGCAAGAGAATTTTTCATCCGGACCGCAGAATACAGAGGCGGGGAAGAATCCGCAGATCAAGCGAATACCCTTGAATTATCCAATGATATCCTCCACACCGCACAGAATCTGATTAAAAATAATTCCGCAATCGGCAATGACGGCAAACCATTACCGTGTATGGATTGGAAGGCTACACTGCAGATACACAGTTGTTATTCCCCGTTCCGGGAAGTGGAAGCGGCACACGATTATCTGCTGGAACGTTTTGCGGAAGACCCGACTCTGCGTCTGAAAGATGTCTTCATTCTCTCTGCCGACCCCGAACTTTATGCGCCGTTGGTGGATGCAGTATTTAATAACCCGACCATTCCCGAAGCCAACAGGCTCAATGTTTCCGTGGCGGATTTGCAGGCATCAAACGTTCAATCCAGTCTGATTGCCTTTTTCCAGCTTCTTGATTTCTGGAGAACGGATTTTACGGCAAATGATGTATTCGCAATTCTGCGTCAAAACGAAATCATGCAAAAAACAGGCTTCACCGAAGATAGTCTGTTATCCTGCAGCCGGCGGGTGGATGAAGCCGGAATCCGCTGGGGTTGGAATAAGGAAGAACGAATCGAACGACACCAATATCCTTACGGAGAAAACACCTGGAATGCCGGCTTCGACCGGATGTTGACCGCGTATGCCCTTGATGAACCGGATGCAGTTTTGCATACGCCGGATGAGGAAGCCGATATTTATGCATCAACCGCTCCCGGCGACAAAGAGGATTTGGGCCGATTGATTGATTTTACAACGAAGCTTCATACACTCTCCGACATCATGCGCGAGAGAAAAAACAAAGGCTGCGACTTTACTGAATGGGCATCTTTCCTCATGGAAACCGCAAATTCATTTTTCCCGGAAAATTCGCCGATTCATTTGACTCTGCGCAGTGCATTGAACAATTTGCGGCTTGACCTCAGCACATTGGAAACGCCGCCGCAGTTAACATCAAAAATTATGCTGACAGTCTTGAAAGAAAAAATCAATATTCAGCAGTCAAACCGGAATTTCATGAACGGCAATATCACATTCTGCTCCCTGTACCCGATGCGCAGCATTCCCGCTAAAGTCATCTGTCTGCTGGGAATGGATCACGATAAATTCCCCAAGAGCGGAACAAAATACGGCTTTGACCTTATCCGCAGCGTCCCGCGGGAAGGTGACAGAAGCAGCAATCTGGATGAACGGCAATTGTTCCTGGATCTGATTCTTTCCGCACGGGATCATCTCTTTATCAGCTATACGGGACAGGGCATTCGCGACAACAAGCCCCGTCCGCCTTCGCCATGTGTGGAAGAACTTTACCAATGGCTGTGCAGCGTATTCGGGGAACAGGAATATTTCCGGCTGCGTCATCCGCTTCAGGCATTTTCGGGCAAATATTTCACAGAAGGATCCCCGTTACGCAGTCATTCCGAAATTCTCTGCCGGGGAGCACAATCACTTGCGAAAGGCAACGTTGCGGCAGAAAAAATCTATCCGGCATATCAGGAGCCGCTGCAGGAACCGCTGCCCGAAGATTTGTGCAGGCTCACGCTTGACGAACTGCTGGCATTCTTCCGTAATCCCGCAAAAATGTTTTTCAAGAAAAGATTGAAAGTCTATGACGGGCAGGATGACTCCATTGAGCTCTCTGATGAGGAATCATCCGGCTTCAAGGCAGACTGGTATCTGAAAAATGAATTGCTTGCCGGAATCAGTCAGCACGACCTCAAAACAAAAGAGGCAGTAGTGGAATATTACACGCAGAGACTCCGTGCCGATGCAAAACTGCCTCTGCCACCGTACGGGGAAAAATTATTCAGCAATGATCCGCTGTCCGAACAGCTGATTGGATTCCATACAAAAATCAGCAACATCATCTCACTTGAGAAAGAAACCTGCGCCGCAACCGTAAAACATTTTGTACTGGGTGACGGGCCAGAAATCAAACTCAGTCTACCGGAATTGACATTGTACAAGAAAAACAATGAACCGGCTACACCTCTGATTCAAATGATTCCCGTTCTTTCTGCATTATACACACAGCAGCACCTGGAGTTGCGAATTCATCATGCCGCGGCATGCGCCATGCTGAACAAAGAAACACCGTTGTCAACAGTCATGTATCTCCTTGATGGAAAAAATGGTCTTTCCGCAGAATGTTCCTCATGTATTGACGGCACAGGATATCTGCTAGAGCTCCTGCGTCTTTATGTTAACGGCATGAAACAGATTCTGCCATTTATCCCCGATACCTCATACGCCTGCTGGCAAACGGCAAGAACCAATGGCGAAACAGGTGAAGAAGCAATTCAGAAAATACAGAACGCCATCAACAGCAAATGGTATAATCAATACGCAAAAGCAGGTGACGAAGAAAAATTCAGAATCTTCTTCGGTCCGGCAGCCCCCACACAGGAACAATTGCTGCCGACGGCAAAAATTCTGTTTGATCCGATTTTATGTCAGAAAGAAACATACAACAGCAAGAAAAAGACATCTCAGTGGGAGGTAATCTGAAATGGCGAACACTGTAACATCGATCAATGATTACCCGATGACTCCCGGCAGATATTTGATTGAAGCATCCGCAGGGACCGGCAAGACTTATACCATTGTGGAATTATACAAACGGTTGATTCTGGAAAAGAAACTCCGGACAAAAGATATTCTTGTTGTCACATTCTCCAAAGCCGCAACCGCTGAGCTCAAAGAACGGATTTCCGCCGGATTAAACAAGGCATTGCGGGAAGAATGTTTCAATCCGGATGGCAAGCCCGATATTCATAAACAACTGTTGCTTCAATTGGCATTGGCATCGTTTGATGAAGCGGCAATTTCCACCATTCACAGTTTCTGTCAGAAAGCATTGAGCGATTTTGCAGTGGAAGCGGGGGAATCATTCGCCATGTCTCTCGTCGCAAGCAATGATGAATATACGGATAAATTGATTCGTGATTTCTGGCGGCAGGAATTCGGCACAGCAGAAGAACCTCCGGCGATCACAATGGAGACCTTGCATCAACTTGCTCAAAAAATTTCAGTCTATTCCAATACCGAAAATAAAACGGTCACACCGCAAGATCATTTCTATGTTAAATTTCTGGAATATCTGAAAGATAAATTACCGAAACTTAAACAGGATGCATCGGTCATCCAGTTTGAAGACCTGGTCATCCGCCTCCGCGATGCGTTGCGTGCAAATGCCTCCGGCGGCCGCCTGGCTGCCCGGATCCGCAACCGGTATAAAGCCGTATTCGTCGATGAATTTCAGGATACGGATACGGCGCAATACGAAGTTTTCGACAAGTGTTTCCCCAAGGAATCCAACACCATCTTTTACATGATCGGTGACCCGAAACAGGCAATCTATGCGTTCCGGGGGGCGGATATTTACGCATACCTGCAGGCAAAAAATGATGTTGATCCGGAACGTCAATTCACCCTGACAAAGAATTTCCGCAGTGCGCCGGAACTGATTAAAGCCGTCAGCGAAATGTTTACCGACGATGTTGATAAACCGGAAGGCACCGAATTTCAACATTCGTTTCTGCAGAAAGGAATCCCGTTTGTACAAGTCAGCTCCGGCAGAAATGCAGAAGATTTTCTCATCACAGAAAATGGTGTCCCCATCAAAAATCATTTTATCACCCGTTTCCATCTGGGCAGTAAAACCAATCTGGAACCGTTGATTATTCAGCAGACAGCAAGAGAAATTGCCTCGCTTCTTTCTGAAGAACGGAATATCCGTATTACAAAAGAACAGCGTCCGTTAAAGGCCTCCGACATTGCCGTTCTGGTACAGCGGCACAGTCAGGGTGTAGAGCTGCAGCAGGAATTGCGCCGCTATAACATCAATGCCGCCGCCAATGACAAAAGCAACGTTTTTACATCGCCCGAGGCGGAAGAATTGGAAACGATTCTCCGGGCAATCATTGAACCGGATGGCAATCACATCCGAAGCGCTATGATATCCGGTTTTTATCAACTTTCCTTTGCCACGATCAATGAAGCCGTTCAAACCGTTCAGGAATCCCCGCTGGAATCCTGGAAAGACTCCTTCCGTAAATTCGGAGAAATATGGCGCACGCGCGGTTTTGCCGCCATGTTCACAACGCTGCTTGATCATGTACCGCAACAGGTGAATGAACCACCACGACTGAAAATCCTGGCAAGCAGCGACGGAGAACGGGCAATGACAAATTACCTGCATCTGATGGAATTGTTGCGCAGGAAAGAAATCAGCAGCAATTTCTCGCCCGAAAACACTCTGGATTATCTCCGGAACGCAAGAGTCAACGGCTTGTCTACCTCATCCGCCGATGCCGATAAATCCACCGACCCTGATGCCTCCGAACTGAGATTGGATAAGGATTCCGATACCGTGCAGATCGTAACCTTGTTTGCATCCAAAGGACTCCAATATCCGATCGTCTTTCTCCCGTTCCCCGTCAGCGGCCCGGCAAATAAACCACATTCTTCTGAAGTGGGGTATCAAACCCGGGATGACAAACGGACGTATTTTGACTTTAATGAACAGACAGATGCCAGGGTTCTGCAGCAATACAGAGAAGAAAATCTCCGCACTCAACTGCGGCTCCTGTATGTGGCTTTGACCCGTGCAGAATATCTCTGTTACACCGATTTTATGCTCCTGCCGGAAAAGGCAAAAGCCAATGCAAATAATCTTGCTCATTCCGCGGTCGGTGCACTTTTTCTGAAAAAGGATAATGTCACCGTGGAAGAACGGCTGAAAAACGTTTTCACTCTGCCCAAAGGTATCCCGACAGTCAACACCGCCCTCTGGTTTCAGAGAAGCACAACTTATATCACTACGGAACATGAACCGAATCTCACCGGACATGCCCCCGGAACACTGCGGCAGTCTGATACAGAACAGGCGGTAGAATTGACGGCATTACCCAAACCTGCCGTCTCCCATGCATGGCGGTTGATGAGCTATTCCTCATTCCATTACGGCAATCATTCCTCCGATGGCATACGCGACCTGAATGACGATGAACATTATTCCGGCAATGAAAACGATGAGGATGCAAACAAAAAAGAAAAACCAATCTTCCAGGATTTTCCGCGTGGAAAATTTACCGGAACATTTGTTCATAACATGCTGGAACATCTGGCATATCCTGCAAACGGCAACTCGAACAAGCTCACATTTGCGGATTTTGCCCCGGGTGCACAGGATGAGGAAAAAATCAGAGAATTTCTCCATCAGCAACTGGAATTCCAGGGCATGAATACCCCCATCCGTCTGGAACAGCTCCGGGAAGGACTGGAACGGCTCTTTACCACACCTTTGACAGAAGATTCATTCTGCCTCAGCGAAATTGATCTCAAAACCGCACTGCCGGAACTGGAATTCACCATGAATATTCCGGATACCATTACCCTGAAAAGACTCCTTGCCATCATCCGGAAACATGGTGGTGATGCGATGAAAATCCTGCCCGACGGGTATAAATTCCAATACGGAATCAATGGTCTGCTCAACGGCGTGATCGACCTGCTGTTCTGTCATAACGGCAAGTATTATATTGCGGACTACAAAACCAATAAATTGAAGTCATATTCCAAAAATTCGGTATGGACTGCCATGGCAGAATGCGGCTATATTCTTCAGGCATATCTTTACACCATGGCACTTTATAAACTCATGAAACAACGAAAAAAAGATTTCGATTTCACCAGAGATTTCGGCGGAATATTGTACCTGTTCCCCAAAGGAATGGATCGCCACGGACATGGCGTGTGGTATCATACTCCCACAGAGGAATGTATCCGCGAATTACTGACTTTAACCGGAAACGGAGCTGATTGAATATGAAAAATGATTTATTATTGAATTTCCTCGTGGAAAAGAATTATATCGGACTACTTGACCGGCATTTCGCAAGTTTCATCCTCCGGTTGACGAAAGATCATCCGGCTCAGACAGCGCTCGCGCTTGCCGGTGCACTGGCATCCAATGCCACATCTCAGGATGCTCAATACGGCATGTGCGTACCCGTTTCTGCACTGAATTCCTTGTCCGCATTGGGCGCATATCTGCAGATAAATATGGAAGAACTGCCCCCAGCACTTACCGGTTGGGAATGGCAGCCGCTCCGGGAAGTGGAACCGGTATTATCGGAAAACGGCAAGACACTTTTGATTCTCTCGAATAACAATGTCTATCTCAATAGAATTTATCAGGGGGAACAACGGGTCATTCAATTTCTGAAAGACCGGATGAACGCCGAACAGGAACCAGTCACGGTTGATCCGTGTGCCTTAACCACTCTGCCGTTGAAAGATGAACAGATCTCTGCCATTCAGAAAGCGGTCAACAGTAAATTCCATATCATCAGCGGCGGGCCCGGAACCGGCAAGACAACCATCATTGCGCTGTTGTTGGCAATGCGCAATGAATTGCAGGACAGCACCAGCACCGTTTATCTTTGTGCCCCGACCGGAAAAGCACAGGCTCGCATGAAAGAAGCCATTCTTGAAGAACTTGGCAAATTCACGGATACTGTGTCCGATGTTTTGAAAAAACGGATTGCATCCCTGCCCTGCTCCACCATCCACCGGTTGCTCAAAAATAATCCGAAAACCAATACGTTCCGATACAATAAGGAAAATAAACTCCATTGCGATCTGCTCATCATCGACGAATGTTCCATGATTCCGGAAAAACTCATGATCAGCCTTCTGGATGCCATGCCGGATCATACCTCTGTCATCATGTTGGGCGATAAAGCGCAACTCTCATCTGTCGAACCCGGTTCTGTTTTTGCCGATTTCATGGATATTTGTGCGTCGAATGAAAATGCTCTTTCCAAGCTCAAAAAAAGCGTGCGTTTCGATCAGGAAAAAGGAATCGGAAAACTCAAAGATATTCTGGAATCACCTTGCGAAAATATCGGCGATCTGGCGTGGGATGCTCTTTGCAATAATCCACCGCAAATCATGCAGCACCCCCTGCCGAACGAACGGGAATTCAGTGCCACACTCGAAAAGCTGCTCAGCGGATGGATCAATAATAACGGTGCTCCCTGGTTCGAGGCCCCCAATCTTGATGCCGCATGGGAACAATTCGAAAAACTGCGCATTCTTTCCCCCGTTCATCATGGAATGTTCGGCATAAAAAATCTGAATGCAACGGTTCGTTCTCTGTTGAAAATGCCATCCGCTCCCGTCAAAGCAGGTATGACATTCCTCATTTTGAAAAACACTGCCGAACTCAATCTCTTCAACGGCGATATCGGCATGTTGTGGTACGGCAAAGGCCCGATGGAACCGTGTACAGCGGACGATCCGGCATGTGCAGGACCCTTTGTCTTCTTCCCGGAAACCGATGACAACGGCAAGCCGATCTGGCGTGGGATCCCCCCGCAATACCTGCCGGAACACGATGATGCGTATGCGATTTCCGTCCATAAATCACAAGGCAGCGGTTACGAAAAGATTCTCTTCTTTCTCCCGTCTGCCAACGGAGAAAAACAGAAAATGCTATTGACCCGTGAATTGATTTATACCGGAATCACCCGGGCGAAACAACAGACGATTCTCATCTGTAATGAAAAGACATTCAAAGCGGCGGCAGCACTTGCCTCTCCGCGCACTGGAGGTCTGTATTCTGCATACCTGGCATCCGGGAAAACGGAATAAAGATACAATAAAAATTTGATTCGGCTTTGCCTTTCTTGCAATATGATATAGAGAGAATATCATAAAAATAAGAAAGGTAAAGCAATATGACTGTTACAACAGATCTGCGTTTCTTCGACAAAGAACGCGCCCTCAAAAATACATTCCCCGGCATTGATTGTGGGAATAAAAAATGTCTGATGATTTGTGCGGAAACTCTATCCGCCGCACAAACCATGCGTTTGAATGAAAAACAAGCCGTCGAAAAAGCAATTCAACAACATATACTACCGGAATTTCATTGTACTCCAGCAATGAATCATCAACTGCTGCACCAAAACGTCTGCCGTTTTGGATTCTATCCAGAAGATCGCACAATACTTCCCTTGTCTTCGAAACCTCCAAAATTGAAATTGAAGCAATTTGTTGCGGACGCATCTGCCTGTAAAAAATGTAAAGAACTGGATGGTAAAATCGTAACCCATCTGGAAGAAAGAGATTCGGCAAAAATGCGACAAAAAGGCTTTTACAAACAAAACGATGACTTTTATGCTCCACATCCGCATTGCAAATGTGGATGGAGCACAATACCAGGAAAAGAATTAAGTTTTGCGTGTAAAAATTTAGGTACGATAGCATATATAATTCCAGGCTCACAAGCATTTAACGGTTTGGCTGATATGATAAACAAAATCAAATCAAAAAAACTCCCGGACAACAGTGTTACTTATCTCCGTATTATTGCACATGGCAAATATGAAGGTAATACTTTTCCACTTGAAACGAAAAGTGGTGGTGATCGATTTGAAGACATAAGAAATAACTTGAATAAAAAGCTTTTGGATGAATTAAAAAGAATCATGGCTCCAATGGGACTGATCGAACTGCGCATGTGCTATGGAATCAAAAATAAATCTGGTGAAAAATTAGCACAGGATCTTGCAAATATAACAGGCTGCATTGTCAGAGCGTATAAAAGCGAAATCAACTTATGGGGATTGGGCACGAAAAAATCGCCTCGGTTACCATTCACAAAAGATACACATTTTAATATACCGGTAAAAATCTATGAGCATTACAAAGATTTTTATCCAAACGCTTGATAAAATTCAAAAAAAATACGGAATAAATACACAGAAAGGGATATCTGATCCGTAAACAACGATTCCATATTTGCATTGTCAGGCAATGGAGATATATTATAACGAATGTTTTCAGAGAGGAAGTATTGTTATGCAAAAATGGATTCATGATAGATTATATAACAGACCGGATTCAACATCCTTGCGGCACAGTTTGATACATATATTAGTCATATTCAATTTGATTCTCTTCCAATTATTGTATTGCGCAATTTGGGACTTTGAAATTCCGGAAATGCTTCTCCGCTGTTTCAAAAATTATTTATCTGAAAAAACATATTATTCCCTGATGCATGATTTTTTAATGACTGGCACAAATGGGACTTTTTTACCATTGGTGATTCTTGTCGTATTGTACTATTTTGCAATAATCATACTCTGGATTTTCAAATTTACAAAAGTACGGATATCCTTTTTCATCATTATAACGTTGCTGACATTATTAAATTTTAATCAAGCACTCTCTTTTCCCTCTTTCACTCAAGAAGAAATCAAACAGGAACGTTGCATCGAACAGTGGAAAAGATTTTATTATGATGTGCTGTTTGAGGAACAGCAAAAGGATGTCTCCCAAAATTGGGAAACTGTTTTTATTTTGCATGAAGATCCACCAAATACACATGCATGTGATGTCCGGCACCGAATCTGGTCAAATGGTCTTGTTGAAACATTTTATCCATGGAAAGATTAAACTCGCGCAATGCGAAAAACCATGCTGCGAAAAATAAATTTGTGGTATGTACGGTGTAAAAAATCGGAACACTATAAATAATTTTCTTCTTGGATTTCATTCATATTCCTCACTACTGAACTACGAAAAAGAAAATTGACTTGTATAAACGAAAGGATTTCATTGCAGCTTTCAAATTATTTATCCGAATTATGCTGTAAATAAAACATCATCTTCTGATTTTCAATTTCCGCACGAAGTTCTTCTTTGGAAGGCAAATACAAGAGATACTTACTTGCAAACAACTGCTCGCTGCCGTGCATAACGGAATAACGGGCTATGTCTTCATCGGTGTCGGCACACAACAAAATCCCCAATGTTGGGTTATCGCCTTCGCCTCTGATTTTTTCATCATACATTCTGATATACATATCCATCTGACCGACGTCCTGATGGGTAATTGCAGAAGTTTTAAGATCAATCAATACAAAGCATTTCAGAATGTAATTGTAGAAAACAAGATCGATTGAATAGGTATTCTTTTCTGTAACAATTCT
>JAZUCU010000053.1:0-38964 GCA_045639325.1 Victivallales bacterium | reverse complement strand
CGTAGCGCAACCCTGGGACATATCGCATAAAATTTGGGGTAAAGACTGGCATCGCCGTTTGGGGCGTTCCGTAAGGAATGGCACATACGGTGATGCCATGAGGTCTCGGATATGTCATTGCCACCACGATGCCGTCCGTTTCTACCGAAAGGCCGTCAACGCGGTGGCTGTCATTATGCGAGTTCATTTGGTTTTATCCCCAGGGTTGCGCTGCGCTTACCCTGGGCTGTTTGACTCTTTCCGCCCATTCAGGGCTGATTTTGCGATTTATCAATGTTGCTACGGACGGGAAGTTTTTACTTGTATCATAAAAATCTGAAAAAATCACTTTTCAAAAATCTGAAAATCTTCCGTGCAAATGACGTTTAAAAGCCCTTTTTTTGAAAAATTATGGGTTATCTGTGAAACATATTTGCATTTTGCATCTATGTTGAAATATTAAAAACATTTTAACACCGAAAGGAACAATAAAATGGAAAAGAAAGAAGAAAAATGCCTGATCTACGCCCGTCAATCCAGTGGAAAAGAAAAAGAAAGCGAATCCATCGCCATGCAGCTGAAGAACTGCCGTCAGCTTGCCGAACAGAAATTATTGCATATCGTGGGGGAATATCACGATCATAATTCATCGGGGCGATTGTATCCTGTTGGCGCAGAAGATCTGGAAGTTCATGACATGATATTTCAGAACTGGTTTGCCGGTCAGACATCGGATAAACGTTATCGGGCAGGCTTGGGTGCGCTGTTGAAAAATCTCCATAAAGTCCGCTATGTCATTGTGGATGATCTGACCCGTCTTGCCCGTCCGTTGAGCGGGAGTTACCTGAATGATTATCTGAAACAGAAATTTCAGCAGGCGGGAGTGCTGCTGTTAACGGTCAAAAACGGTGCGGTGGATTTCGGGAATTACATGGATTGCCTGGTATCCGACGTGCAAACCCATATTGTGGATAATCAATTGAAGATTCAAACGCAGAAATCCCGTGCGGCAATGATGGAATTGAAACGGAACGGTTATTATCCCACCAGTCCGAAGATGTTCGGGATAGAATACATCGGCGGAAAGAACCGTGCTGTGAAAGTTAACAGGGAATGTGCAGAAGTGATTCGTTTCATCAATGAAGAAATCCGCAGCCGCCGTCCTTTTAACGACATTATCCGGGAAATCAATATCCGTTACCGCCATTTATTTCATAATGTCTGTTACGCAAGCACATTCCGTCACATTGCAGAACAACCCTTTTACGCCGGATATATGGTTGATCCGGATGGGCGATTGATTGAAGCATGTCAGATGAAAGGCAAAGCGATTCTTACTTTTGATGAATGGCAGGAAGCGCAGTCGATCATCGCGGAACGCCGAGCCGGTCGCGTACATGATACATATCGGGATTTGCCTTTCAGCGGTTTGTTATATTGTGGCAATTGCGGATCCCGCCTGGTTGCGGGCAATGATCACGGGAAACTTTATTATTTCTGCCGGACGGGTACCCAGATCCTGCGCAATGAATTATGCCGTCAATCCCGAGTGAATGTGACCCTTGTCCGTAAAAGCAGTCATTGTCTTGGTCTTGGCGATGCAATTCTGCCATTGATCCTTCTCGGCAGGTTCTGCGAGGAGCATGAAGATGATAAAAACATACAGGAACTCAAGGCATTGCGTTTTGAATTATTGCAGAAGGAACAGAAACTGGAGGAAATGGCGGAAACGTTATTGGCATCGGCATTAACGGGTCCGGATCAATTACGGTTGCTGAACCGGCTGGAAAAATCGGTGCACCGTCTGCGTCATGAAATCGGGGAAAAGCAGATTGGGGAATTGTGCGGCAGGATGCTGCACCGTTTGACGTGGCGGCGTTTGCAACAGAATCAGTTATCACCGGAAGAATATCGTTATTATTTGCGGAAAAGTATTTTACAAATCAAAAGTTATTATGACCGGGTGGAGATCACGACCTGTTACGGTACATTTCTTCTGCACCGGACTTTATCGTTAGGTAATCGGAATTTTCCCTGCTACCGTTTACGGGTATCCGGCGATGAAAGCAAAAAGATTTATGAATGCAATTATTGTTTGACGTATCAATATCCTGTAACGGAACTCAATCTTACTCAATTATTAAAAGCGGAACGTTTCCGCATCTACATGCGCGCGACCTGATTATTGATTTTTGGGGAATTTATGCGAAAAATTACCAGACCCCCGTAATAAATATGCTTGACTGTTTTTCAAATCAGTTGGCAATCCGTCAAGATTTTTTGTACAACTCTCCACACATTCAAAGATGGATTCTCTCTGTAATACCGGAATCCTTTGTATTGCAGAGGTGCGCCTTTTGTTTCCTCCAGTTTGTTCATAATATTTTGCGCTCTTGTGATGGCATCTTTTACATTTTCAAGGGTAAGTTTTTTTAAGCAGCGTTTGAAATTATATTCATGCTTATATTGCTGCATATCTTCAAACTGCTCTTCAAAAGCACGATTTATATCAGAAATATACTGTTTGCGATGATTTTTTGATGCATTGCAATTGCATTTATGCAGAACGATCCACAAATCAAACGTCAAATTACTGTATCCGAAAAAATACTTCACCTGTTTGATTGCCTGGGCTTCTTTCATACGATCCATGGTTTCCATGAATTGTACCGTATGGACTTCTTCGTTACTTTCATAATCAGATAAGTGCCAGATTTCTGTTTTATTGATAACGTTCATGCCACGGACACGTTTTTCTGGATTCTTTTCTATTTTTATGTCAAAAAGAACTTTATTGGCTGCGGCTTCATTTTTATTGATTTCATCCCGCAGCCATTCCAGATACCATTGTTCTGTTTCTCCTTCGACGCTGAAATAATACTTGCGTTGAATTTTACGTATCCCCATGCTTTATTCCTCCGATCCGGATAAGATTTCTTCCAATACCGGAGAAAAATCAATATCACGCAAAGCTCCATATCGACTGACGAAATAGTTTTTCATGTAATCTTCGTGTTTTCTGACACCGTTTTCTCCGGCGGTCCCAAAGTCTGCAAGGGAATATAAGGTACTTTCATGAGAATCTTCATCACGTTCAACAAATTTTATTTCATCTCTTCTGAAAAGATTGGAGTTGAGAAAAATCGGATTATGTGTGTTGAATACCAACTGAGCCTGATTCTTATTGATATCGCTGTTGTGGAATATATTAATGATATTCATCAGCGCCATGGGATGAATTGATGCATCAAACTCATCCACAATTAAAGTTCCGCCTGTTAAAAGCGCGCGTATCACAATCGGAAACATGTTGATAAAGCGCAATGTGCCGAATGATTCAAATATTTCTGCCAGCACAGCTTTGTGCTCATTATGTTTTACCTTGCTGAAAATGGAACACAACTTGACTTTTGAGTCTTCTCCATCAACAACATAACCTAATGCGTTTGAACTGATTCCGAATAGTTTTGCTGCATCATTCGTTGTTTTTTCGATGTAAGCAGTATTTTTGTGGGGATCAGAGAAACGTCTGAGCAACTGCATGGAATCAGCCCGGTAAATAACCATGAATTTATTGGTAAACCAATTCATAACAAGATTGGCAATATCCTGTGAAAAAATAAGTTTGAATCCGTTTGTCAAAAATAATTCCTGCTGTTGCAGACTTTTTAACGCAATGTTTGTTAAATTTGCTGTCTCAGATGAGGCCGGAAAAGAATAAAGCGGTGATTTAAACGAATCATTGATCTGTAATGAATCGTTCCTTAAAAATACCTGTTTCTCATTGAGCCAGAGTGCTTCCTCCAAAATCTTGCGCGGATATTCCTCATCCAGAAAAGTTCCAAGATCCAATTTCAAAAGATATTGAATTCGGATGCCGTTTTCAACAAAGTCAATGTAAAACTTAACCGGTTTGGCTTCCTGCAATTCATGATTTGGGATTAATTCCAAGGAGGAAGCTGCAACATTTGGTGTGACATCAACGGAACTGTTCCGAATGTTTCCTCTTGCAACAATCGACTGGAATACATCCATTGCACCGATAATATTGGTCTTGCCGACGGCATTGGGCCCGTAAATAACTGCGGAACAAATTCCTTTTACATTTTTTATCGTTTTCGGGGGAATAAGCAAACTGTAATCCAACCCTTTCTGTTTGGGGGCTGCAGTCATTGAGAAATTAGCTTCATCCACAAACGACTTGAAATTCTCAGTCTTAAATTCCAAAAGCATGATGTGCCTCTATTTTGCAGTTCTCTTCTGTTATTGCGCGAAATATACTACAATAATCATGTTTTGTCAAGTCGATTTTGCAGAAAAAATGCAAAATCAATACGAATAGATGTTGCAAAAAGAGTTGGTTTTATTCAATATCGTATAGAATTGCAGAAAAAAAGACTTATACTTACGCCTGTTCCAACAGGCTTTTTGCGTGTTCCAATGCGGCTTTGCCGCCGCCGAGCATACGGGCAAGTTCCTGACAACGGGCCGATGTATCCAAATGAGTGATCCGTGTCCGCGTAACAGAATCCTCCGAAGATTTTTCAACCAGAAAATGTGTTTGCGCAAATTTTGCCACCTGCGCCAGATGGGAAATACAGAGAATCTGTTTTCCCGCAGAAAGTTTTTCCAATTCCTGTCCCACTTTCCACGCTGTTTCACCACCAATATTGGCATCGATTTCATCAAAAATCAGAACCGGTACCGCATCTGCTTCCGAAAGAACCGTTTTGACCGCCAGCATAACACGGCTGATTTCCCCGCTGCTGGCAACGGCTGACAAGGGACAGGGATCCACGCCGGGGTTGGCACTGAACAGCAATTCCATCCGGTCGGTTCCGTTTGCTGATTCCGTGGCATCGTTCCATTCGATCCGGAATTCTGCTTGTTTGAAGCCGAGTTTTACTGTTTCCGCAGACAATTCCTTCAATAATTTAGTGGCAGTCTTTTTCCGTTTTTCCGACAATGCGGCGGCGGCAGTCAGATAGACATTCCGGAGTTCTTTTTCGTCGGAAGCAAATTTTTCGCGCATCATGGCGGCTTCTTCAAACCGCTGGACTTTTTCCTGTACGTTTTCCTGATATTTCAAGACATCTTCCAGCGTGGGACCGTAGCGGCGTTTCATGGTCTGAAGGATCCGCATACGTTCTTCCATTGCCTGAAATTCGTTGCCATCCAATTCCACTGCGGATGCATGGGATTCCAGATTGGAGGAGAGTTCACGTACCTGATCGGTAATCGTTTCCAGCTGAACGAGAAACTCATTGCCGTTGACGGGATCGTATTTTTCCAGATCCATCAGATCCCGCCGGATTTCGGTCAACTGCTGAAATACACTGTGTTCGCTGTCGCCTGCCAATGCTTCCCCGGCACGGTAAGAGAATTCCATCACGCTGCGGGCATTGGCGGCGATGCTGTGACGGGCTTTCAACGCCTCATCTTCCCCCGGTTCCGGGGCAACTCGGGCGATTTCTTCTGCGATGCGCTTGAGGTATTTGACTTCATCGGCAGAGGGGAGAGTCTGCAAAAATTCTTCCTGTTCCTGACGCAGTTTTTTCAATGTTTCCCAAGCCGTGCGGACTTTGTTCTGTAAATCCTGATGATGTCCGAAACGGTCAAGAACGGCCAGCTGTTCACTGGTCTGCAGAAGACTCTGGGAACTGTTGGCGGCATGGACGTCGATCAGGATTGCGCCCAGCTGCTGAAGAACGTGCAGCGTTACCGGGCTGCCGTTTGCAAAGTTCCGGCTGGCAGATTTTGTAATAACGCGGCGGATCAGCAACGTATTATCCAGATTTTCTTCGACGGCGGCTTCATCCAGAATGGCATGGACGGTTTCCCGCAGCATTTCCGGAATCTGGAATTCAGCTGAAATTTCGCAACGGTCGCACCCGTTACGGATGGATGATTTATCCGCACGGTCACCCAGGAGCAGATCCACTGCGCCCATAATGACCGATTTCCCTGCTCCGGTTTCTCCGGTTATGACATTGAACCGGGGGCCGAATTCGACTTCTGCCTCTTCCACCAGGGCAAGGTTACGTAATTTCATCCATTTCAACATAGTAAAACACCGTTAATAAAAGAAGAACGGATTATTCTCAGACTACCGCAATCCAGCCGCTGACCTGCCCATCTGTGATCTTCCAGGCGGAGAAGGTATCGGAAGCTTTATCCAGAACGACCAGGTCATCTGTGCCGTCATCATCCATATCTGCGATGCCGACGATTTCCTGATTTGCGGTAAGATTGCCGAACCACATATTTTCGACCCGCTGACCATTTGCCATTTCCCAGCCGGCAACACCGATGCCGTCGGTAAGCAGGACATCGTCAATGCCGTCGCCGTTGAAATCGCCGACGCCGAGGATTTCCCATTCGCTGGTTACACAACCTGCATAAGCAACGGTGGGATCTGCGCCATTTTTTACGGCATTCATGTCGCCGGTGAGGAATGTGAAAATATCGCCGGAACCGGTGATCGTGACGCCATCAACATTTGTGGGCATGGTATTCTGAATCATGACGTCATCGATACCGTCGCCGTTAAAGTCGCCGGTTGTGAGTACGTCATACTTATAATTTTTCGCATTGATGTCAGCGAGGTCGTTGATATCGCCTTTGAGAGCATCGCCTTCCTGCCAGGTGTTGACCAGCGCGCCGAGCCAGCCGTTGAATGTGGTTCCATCGTTTTCGCGTCCCCAGATAGGGAGACCGTAGTTGAGAGAGATGGACGCATCGCCGAACGCGGGCCCCTGAAGGAGAGCGCCATCAATGCCAGTGCCGGAGAAGTCCCCGACGGAAAGGATCGTATAACCTTCGCCAACCACACCGAGGCAGTTGGTTTTGTTGATGACTTCATTGAAATTTGTAAGATCAGTCTGGATATAGACATAGCCGGTGTCTTTTTCCAGCCAGAGGAGGCCATCGGTACCGGTTTTTGTAAAATCACCGGAATCAAGCAGTTCCCATTTTCCGGTGTTGATGGAGCCTTCCACGTATTGGGTTGCGGTATTGTTATGAATCAAACCTTCGCCGGTACCGGTCAGTTCAAAGACTCCGTTTTTTCCGTTGAAGATACCGGAAACAAAGATAGGTTCAATGAATACAACTGCCTGTTCAGAAACGCTCATGCGCAAATCCCCGTCCACATTATTCAATTCGTTCATTACGTTGTTCATTGTTAATCCTTTGCTGTTAATGTTAAGAAACCTTTTTCCGGAAAAGTTCTTATTACTAATAAAAAAACTGCGCTTGAATATAACACATATCGGTTCATTTTTCAAGAAATTTTCAAGTTTTTTTGTAAAAAAGTATGCGGCGGTGAAAAATAATCTTTTCCACCGCCGCAGCTGAATTTATTTTTGCCGTTCTTTTATGATTGCAAAGTCATCAGAAATTCAACGTTTGTTCTGATCTTTTTCAGTTTCGCAACCATCAGTTCCATGGCTTCCACCGGCGGAACACCGTTCATGGCTTTCCGCAAGGTCCAGATCTTCTGCAATTCCTGCGGATGAAGCAGCAATTCTTCCTTACGGGTACCGCTGGCTTCAATGTTGATTGCAGGATATACACGCTTGTCAACCAGGCGGCGGTCAAGGTGCAATTCCATGTTGCCGGTACCTTTGAATTCTTCAAAAATCACTTCATCCATCTTGCTGCCGGTATCGATCAATGCCGTTGCAATAATGGTCAGTGAACCGTGATTTTCAATGTTACGTGCGGCACCGAAGAAACGTTTCGGCTTATGAAGCGCATTGGCGTCCACCCCGCCGGAGAGGATCTTACCGCTGTGAGGCTGAAGGGTGTTGTACGCACGGGCAAGACGGGTGATGGAGTCGAGAAGAATCACAACGTCCTTCTTACATTCCACCATACGTTTTGCTTTTTCGATGACCATTTCTGCAATCTGCACGTGGCGTTCCGGCGGCTCATCGAAAGTGGAGCTGACGACTTCCGCATTGGCGCTGACGCAGTTTTTCATATCCGTAACTTCTTCCGGGCGTTCGTCAATCAACAGAATAATCAGGGAGACTTCCGGGTTATTTTTGATGATGGAATTTGCAATTTTCTGCATCAGAACGGTTTTACCGGTACGGGGCGGTGCCACGATCAAACCGCGCTGCCCCATCCCGATCGGGGTTACCAGGTCAACCACACGGGTTGAAATTTCATCGGGATCATTTTCCAGAATCAAACGCTTGGTCGGGAAGTACGGCGTCAGGTTGGTGAACGGAATGATTGCCTTCTTATGTTCCGGCGGCTGATGGTTGATGGAATCCACCTTGAGCATGGCAAAGAAACGTTCTTTTTCCCGCGGCGGGCGGATCTGACCGGAAAGGAAGTCGCCCGTCTTGACGGAGAAGCGGCGGATCTGGCTGGGACTCAGGTAAATATCTTCGGAAGACGGCATATAACTGTAAGCGGGGGAACGGAGGAAGCCGAAACCATCGGGCAGAACTTCCAGGAATCCGCTGCCGTACATGATTCCGTTCTTTTCCGCATTGGCGCGGAGAATTTCGAAAACGAGTTTGGATTTTTCGAGAGCGCCGACCCCTTCGATACCCATCTGACGAGCCATTTCGCTCAAATCGGTCATGGACATTTCCTGCATTTCGGAAATATTCACGCTGGGCTGAGTGGCATCGGGCGGCAGTTCTTCCGCATTCATCTGGCCCTGATGAATGGCATTGTTCAGGTGGCGTGCCTGACGGCGCAGTTCGGCATAATCCATTCCGCCGTCATCGTAACGGAACGAGGGGCCCTGACCCTGCATCAACATGGGGTTGACGTTATTGACGGGCATCATGTTACCGTTATTCTGAGGCTGGAAACGGCGGCGCTGATTGTTATTATTATTGCCATTATTGCCGTTATTCTGTCTGCGCTGATCCCGGTTGAACTGACGCATCTGGCGGTCATTATTGTTGTTATTGCCATTGTTCCGGTTGTTGTTCTGCTGCTGCATCCGGCGGTCGTGATTATTCCGGTTGTTCTGCTGCTGACGGGGCTGAGGCTGTGCATCATCCCGGGGAATTTCTTCCATAGGCGGCATTGCTGCATTTGCGGCATTATTTTCTGCCATGTGACGGCGATGATATTCGGCAGCTTCTTCGGGGTCAAGCACTTCCCCTGTTTCTTCATTGATCATGGAGATCGGCGGAGGTGCTGTGATACCGCTGATGGGTTCCGGCGGAGGCAGGTATCCGTCATCATCATCGGGCGGAAAACTTGCTGCATCCATGGCGTCATCATCGCCAGCCTGATAGAAATCCATCTGCTGAGGCGGTTCGTTAACTTCTTTTTCCGGAGCAGGTGCGGGCGCAGGAGTTGCAATTTGAGTTGCTGCAAAATTATCTTCTTTATCGCCGAGTGTTGCAGTGCGGACGACTTTAATTTTTTCAGTACCTGTTACGGGAGCTGCTTTTTCCGGTGCTGCGGTTTCTGCAGCGGCGGGTGCAGCATTGCGTTTGAGGGGAGGTCTGCCTCTGCGTTTCGGGGCCGGCGGCGGAGTCGCGGTTTCCGGCACATTGTTGACGGGGCTGTTGTTTACAGCCTGATTTTCATCGGCATTTACAGCAGTATCCTGTTCCATTTTGTGTCACCTCGTTGAGTTAATTTGTTTCTATTGTTTCTGAAAGTAATGCACATTGTCTGTAAAGGTCTTCCACCGTTGAATTGTTGATAAGACCATATTTTGCACGGGCAAGTTTTTCGTCGGCGGAGATTTGTGCGGCAATTCTTCCGGAAATCTGTGAATCATCCCAGCCCCGTTCTCTCAAACGCTGTTCCTGCTGTGTCCGATCGGTCCAGATTGCAATGACCCCATCGGTCGCCAGGGAATCCCAGCCCGTTTCGTATAAAAGAGCAGCATCCAAAATCGCAATGGAATCCTGCGGCAACGCATTCAGTCTCGCCCGGATTTCCTGATGAATCACAGGATGCACAATCGCATTGAGTTCCGTAACCCCATGATTGCTGTCCTTTCCGGAGAAAACGGCTTTTGCCAATGCCGGTCTGTTGACAGAACCGTCGGGCGCAATCACATCCGCACCCCAATGCGCAGTCAGTTTCTCTTTCAGTCCGGAATCCGGCGCTGCATAAATATCATGACAGACTTGATCTGCATCAATAATATGCCATCCGCGGGATTGGAAATAGGCGGATGCCGTTGATTTTCCACAGCCGGGGCCACCGGTCAATGCCAATATTTTCAAATTGTAAACCTTTACTTTGAATTTACTTATATATGAACTTAGCCTGCTGGATAAAACCGATATTCAAGAAAAGTGGGAGCAACCATGCAAATCTGAACTGGAGCGGTCAGATATTCTTTTCCGGAATGAGATATGATGTTATCTTCGGTGGATCATTGCAGGAAATTCCGCATCCTGTTAAAAAATTTTTCATATTTTTTCATTCATGCGGGAGTAAATACCGTTTTCGGTGCTATATTATACACCGGACTTCTCATTTTGTCAAGTCAACTTTTTATTTTTTTACACTTTTTCAGGAGAAAATACTTATGAATTGTAAACTTACTGACAATAAAACAAATCTCGCATCCGGAAAATTCCTTATCCTTGATGTCCTCGAATATCTCACTTCCGATGGCGTCGCTCATAAATGGGAAGCCGTCTCCAGAAAAAATACGTCCGGCGCGGTGATGCTGATTCCCGAACTGCAGCCTTCCGGTAAAGTCGTGGTCATCCGTCAGTTCAGACCCCCTGCCGCAACCTATGTCTGGGAATTCCCTGCCGGACTCGTTGAAAAAGGCGAAGATCCTGCCGTTACTGCTGTCCGGGAATTGTATGAGGAAACCGGGTATCGCGGTACGGTCACAAAATGTTCTCCCCCGGTTTACAGCTCCCCCGGTCTGACATCGGAAACTGTACAGATTGTTAATATGATTGTGGAAGAAGCCGGACAGGAAAATCCGGAGCCCCATTTTGATGGCGCGGAAGAAATCGAAACGTTCATTATCCCGCCTGCTCAATTGTATTCTTTCCTGATGGATGCCGCCGCAAAAGGCGATGCCATCGACTCCAAACTTTACACTTATGCCATGATGAAGGCTTAAGAAAGTTTTTTCTCCAGTTCTTCCGCCATTTCTTCTTTCGATAAGGTGATGAAATGGCGGAATTCTTTTGAGTCTGCACCAAAAGTCATACGCACATTTTCCAGAAAACCATTACGCTTCCAATTGCTGCCGGATGCACTGCTCGAAAAAATCCGGTACAGAAATCGATAGCGATCCCGATCCGTCGTTTCTCCCCCGTTTTTGCGCAGAATACGCTGAATCAGAAACGGATCTTTCGTCACCCCGCGCGCCAGCGCAATCCCGTCACACCCGCAGACTTCCATCATCCGCTCTGCATCTTCCGGCGACAGAATATCGCCATTGCCGAAGAGGATACGGTCCGGCATCAATTCCCGGAAACGGGCAAGGCGCGGCAGCGGATTTTCCACCGGCTGATAATTTTCTTTCACCGTACGGAAATGCAAGATGAATAACCGGACCGCTGTATCACGCAAGGCCGCGGCAAGATTTTCCATTTCATCCGGCGATTCATAACCGGTACGCATTTTGACAGAAAGAGAAACCGCCGCACCGCAGCGTTCATGAATCGCATGGATCAATTTCACCATCAATGCCGGATCTTTCAGACAGGCGCCGCCGTGACCGCTGCTCATTACCTGACGGCTCGGACAGCCGAAATTCAGATTGATGTAAGGGTATCCATTCTCAATCAGCCGGCAGGATGTTTCCGCAAGAGAATCGGCATGACACCCTGCCAATTGCACAATCAGCGGTCCGCTTTCGTGCCCCGCCCAGACTTTCAATGCCCGGCGTAACGCTCTGCCGGATGGAATAGAATTCGCCCCGACACTGAAAAATGGGGTCATACGGGTTCCCGCAATTCCGGTTTCCACCGCTGCACAAACGAATCCGGGTGACATAACACCCTGCATGGGGGCGAGGATGACCCGGTCCGGCAGCGTGAGAATATCATCAATTTTCAGAGAATCGGTCAAACTGGGCATGTCAGGATTCCGTTCCAGTATTTTTGTTCTTTCTTATGATTGGAATGATAACTGTACCGCCGAGGAAAATCAGTACCGCAATACAGGGGAATACATAACGCAGCAGCAAGCCTTTATTCAACAGATACGCCAGCAGCAGACTGCCGAATGCCGCACAGGCGGATTCCAGAATATTCTTGCCGGCGAAAACTCTGCCCAATACTTCCGGGCGGGACGTCGCCTGAATACAGGTGTGAAGCGGTACCAGCCATAAGCCGCCGCAAATGGCAATCAATAATAATTCCACCGGGAGCAGCAGGGAATACGGGAAATTGCCGCAGAAATCGTAACATTTTTCATACATCATGGCGTACCGGCTCAGGTCGAGAACCAGCAGAGACATGATGGTGGTGAAAATCAAAATCCGGCGGTCGAAACCGTTCCGGCAGTTTTTGTAAATCTTCCGGGCAAGACTGGAGCCGATCCCGATTCCCAGAGAGAAAATCAGGAAGAAGACCGTGCAGACTTTTTCACTGCCGCCCAGATGATTTTTCGTCAGGGACGGAATCTGCGTCAGAAGCAATGAGCCGATCAGCAGAAATACGCAGCAGCTCATGACGCAATATTTCACATCATGCTGTCCGCAGATATCGTTTTTGATGACTTTGTAAGTGCGGGCAATCACATTCCAATCAAGCCGCATCTGCGCCTGCCCATTCCCTGCCATCGGGATGTAACGGGACATTACGTACCCCAGAACGGCGCAGAATATCAATATCCCGCTGCACAAAATTCCCCCGCCGGGCAAACTGATTACGATGCTCCCCCCGACAACGCCCAGCAGAATTGCCAGATAGGTTCCCCCGGTGATCCAGCCGTTACCCGTCATGATTTCATCTTCTTTCAGCAATGCCGGAATCAGTGCATATTTCACCGGCCCGAAGAACGCACTTTGTGTTCCCATCAGAAATAGCACCGTCAGCAACACCGGCAACGATGGCATGAGGAATCCGGCGACCGCCATACACATCAGCGGAATTTCAATCAATTTGCATACCCTTGCACAGTCGGCACGGTCATATTTATCTGCCAGTTCTCCGGCGATGGTGGAAAAAAGAAAATAAGGCAGCAGGAATAATGCCGCTGCCAGATTGGCAAGACCTTCCGATGCCTGTTGTGACATCATCCCCCGGTAAACGACCATGATCAGAATGGCATTTTTGAGGAAATTATCGTTGAATGCGCCGAAGAATTGAGCAACGAACAACGGCAGGAAACGTCTTGAGAAAAACAGACTTTTCATATTTCTTCTGTTATTTTTTTGCAACTAAAACAGTTTGCAGATATTCTTTCATCTTATCGACAGAGTCAAGAATTTCAGAGTCGCCCAGTTCTTCTGCAACCGTCATGATTGTAAGAATTGCTTCATTTTTTTTCTGCCGGAGCAGTGTTTCTCCATATTCCTGGACCTGTTTGACATCATCCATGTTCTGAACTTTTCTCAAACGACTCATCAGGGAAATTAATTCTGTACCCATGATTTCATTCTCTCCTTACATATTATGATTTTTTGTTCAAACGCATACGCGGATCTGCCCACGCATAAGAGATATCCGTCAATAGATTGATCCCGACAAACAGGAAAGCTCCCAGGATCACAAGGGCTTTCAGCATTTGCAAATCAGAATCATTCAATGCGTTGACACCTTCATAACCCAATCCGGGAATTCCGAAAAAACTTTCCAGCAGCAGACTGCCGGTAAATAAAAACGGCAAGACGGTTGATGCCCGGGTGATGATCGGTGCCAAAGCGTTCTTTAACAGATGTTTGAAATAAACTTTCCAGCCCGGCAAACCTTTGGCTTTCGCCGTTCGTAAATATTCACGTCCCGCCTCATTCAGAAATACCGTGCGGTAAAAACGCGCACCGCTCCCCGTTCCACTGAAAATCCCGATCGCAACCGGCAGCAGCAGATAACGGATATCCCCCCAGCCCCACACCGGAAACCAGTTCAGATAATAACCGAAATACCATTGTCCGAAAATAATCAGCGCAAGATAACTGATACTCATCCCTGCCACAGAAATCACCATGATCACACGGTCTGCCCAGGTCCCATGAGTCGCACAGGATATCATCGCAAGCACGATTCCGAACACCAGTTCACCGAAAAAAATCGGCAACATGACAAACAGTGAAGGCCACATGCCCCGCCATAACCGTTCCCGGATCGGCTCCCGGGTCTGAAGCGTCAAACCGAAATTGAACACATCTACATACGGAAATGTCTTTTTGAACGAAATCACTTCTTTCAGCGATGCCAATGCCTGGGAGTCGAAAGCGTGCCGCGTCGGACGGAAAAACGTAATCTGACGCAGCGTGCCGGTTCCCTGCAAAATCAGAACTTCCGGAAGCTGATCCAATACAATTTCACCCGATTGCAGCGGAATTGTCATCTTCTGCCCATCTGTCAACTTCCAGTTGCCCTGACCGATGATGCAGACCCGGATTTTCTCGCCGTCCCGCATAAAATTCCGTTTGAATTGAATGGCGTCGTCATCCGCCAGCTGCAGTCCATTTTCCCCACCTTTGGGTGAGCCCTTGAGGGTGACGCCGGGGATTACGGTACGATTTTCGGAGAAATCGGCGCCGGTGTACAGTTCTGTCTTTTTCCATTTGCCGTAAAATAACGGCTTGTCTGCGCCCAGCGATTCCCGGAGATTTTCGATTTCTTCGGGGGACGGGCTTTTCCCGAGAAGTGCGGCGGCGGGATCGCCGGCTGCCACCCGGAACAGTACAAATGTTAAAATCAAAACACCGAAGATGATCAGGATGGAATACCCGATTCTCCGTATTAAATAAGCCAGCATAATAAAAAAATCCTGTAATTAACTTGAATCATCAGGCAATATAACACTGAAACAGGTAACAGGCAACCTTGAAACGAGAAAATTTTCGATTTTTTTTCAATATTTGCTTGCCTTTTTCCCTCATGTGTGATATAGTAAGGGTATTATGACATAAATCAGTGCCAATGTAGCTCAGTCGGTAGAGCAATTCACTCGTAATGAATAGGTCAGCGGTTCGATTCCGCTCATTGGCTCCATTTTTTTGCCTTTTCCCCTCATTTTTGATAAATTTATTTCAGAATAATATCATCAATCTTCCGATATTCTTCTTCGCTGAACGTGCAGTTTTCCGGTGCTTTTGCACATTCTGTGATCTGTTCGCACGAACTTGCTCCAATTAAAACCGATGTCACGCCTTTGCGGCTCAATATCCATGCCAATGCCATCTGCGGAAGTGTTTGTGAACGGCTTTGAGCAATTTCATTCAGTGCAGCGATCTTTTTCCGCAATTCATCGGTGATGGATGCCGCTTTCAGGAAATGATTCCGTACTGCCCGGGAATTATCCGGAATACCATTGAGATATTTTGTACTCAAAATACCCTGTGCCAATGGTGAAAAACAAATCGCTCCGATTCCGGAATCATGAAGCATGTTAAACATGTTGCTGTCTTCCAGATGACGGTTCATCATATTAAAGCAGCCCTGATAAATAACTCCGGGTGTTTTCAACTCCCGTAAAATGGAGTACGCTTTTGCTGCATCCTCCGTGGAATAATTGGAAATGCCAACATACAATGCTCTGCCGCTGCGGACAATAAAATCCAGTGCCTGCATACTTTCTTCCACCGGGGTGTTCGGATCCGGACGGTGATGATAAAAAATATCCACATAGTCCAGCTGCATCCGTTTCAAACTCTGATCACAACTTGCAATCAAATTTTTACGGGATCCCCATTCGCCGTAGGGGCCATCCCACATGTGATATCCGGCTTTTGTGGAGATGAGAAGTTCATCCCGGTATTTTCTCAAATCTGCATTGAGGATTTTTCCGAAATTTTCTTCCGCAGAGCCGGGTTCCGGACCGTAATTATTGGCAAGGTCGAAGTGAAAAATTCCCAAATCAAAGGCATGTCTCAACATCATACGGGCATTATCAAAGGAGTCAACGCTGCCGAAATTGTGCCATAATCCCAGTGATACTTGCGGCAAAATCACGCCGGATTTACCGCAACGGCGGCATGGCATTTTTGAATAACGGTCTGCATCAGCACTGTACTGTTCCATAAAAATTCTCCGGTTTGTTTGAGGGTATGTCCAGGGATTATTTTGCTACCTTTGCATCTTCCCAGCCGACAAGGTTTCCCTTGACGGAGTCGAAATTTACACCGATAATATAGAGATTCCGCTTATCAAGCAGATACTTTTTGAAATATTCTTTTTCCTTGATCTGTTCCAAAGCCGTGGGGTCGTTGTCCAGCTTAAATTCAAAGATATAAATAGCCTTTTGAGTTTGAACAACGGCATCGATTCTTCCATCGTTGGTGGTGGACTCTGCCTCTACATACACGCCCAGCAAACGGAATATGGCAAAGAAAATCCCCTGAAAATTGGCTTCCTGCTTTTTATGGACATCATAAGGTATTCCGGCAAAAAATGTTTCCAGAGCCTTGCGGAGTTTCTTCAGATCGTTGTTCAGCAGACTGGTAGCAAATTCTGCAACAAAGCGTACCCCGGCTGTCTGGGTTTTTCCAGCATAACTGTTCAGAATGTACGCACTGAAAGCGGTTGTAACTTCCGTATTCGGAAAGTCCAGATAATACCAAGTCTGCCCGAAACGCTCTTCTGTTCCTTTGATGGTGACATAGCCTGTTTGCAACAGTAATGTCAGAGGGTCGATATTGTCAATTTCAAAGGCATTGAATGTAACCTGTGGAACCGGCTCATTCAATGCTGTTTCAAAATCAAAATCCTGCTGTTTTGTCAGTTCCATCAAAAAAGATGGCGTGCCGGTTGAAAACCAGTAGTTATTGAATTTACCGCCACTTTCAAAGAATTTTGCCAATGATACCGGATTATAAACGGTTTTTGCATTTTCCTCAAAGCGGTAACCGTTATACCATTCTTTTATCTTTGCTTTATAAGCATCAATGTTCTGTGTCCCCGCGAAAACAGAGATCCGATCACCGAAGTTTGCCTCCAACTCATCCTGGGTGTAGCCGAACATTGTGGCATACCGGGCATCCATCGTGATGTCAGTTAAGTTATTCAAATCAGAAAACAAAGAGACATGACTGAATTTGCTGACACCGGTAATGAATGCAAAACGCAATTTATCTTCAAATGCTTTTATGACAGAATAAAACGATTTTAAGTCTGCCAGGATTTGCTTGGATTCGGTTTTTCCGATATTATTCAATATCGGTTTGTCATATTCATCCAATAAAATAACAACCGGAGATTCTGCTGCTAATGCACGAATCAGACTTCTGAACATTTTTTCAGGTGAGTCATCCTGAAGCTTTATTTTATAATCTTCGGCACATTCCCGAATCAAACCACATAAACTGCTTCTTAATTCATCGCAGGTATTGAAATTCCAACCGTTCAAGTCCAGATGAATCACCGGATACGGCTTCCAGTCATACGGCTTATCATAAATGGCAAGACCTTTGAAAAGTTCTTTTTTTCCTTCAAAGACCGCTTTCAAGGTAGATACAGTCAAAGACTTACCGAAGCGGCGCGGGCGTGACAGAAAATACATCTCTTTGGCAGGTCTGATTAACTGCCAGATGTATTCCGTCTTATCCACATACAGAAAATTCCCCTGTATCAGATCTTCAAAATTATAAACGCTGCTGGTGAGATCTTTCATTATTCTATACTCCTCTTGACGTAATATACACTGTATTAATTGCTTTTTCAATTCTTATATTCCATAAAAAATGAAAATTCAGTTGGCATGAAAGCAAAATTTCCTCAAGATTTCATCTGTAAATGCCGCAAATATATGCTTTACAGGTTCTTTTTATGATAAGCATGAAAATTATTTAATAATTTCAACATTTCTTATTTGCATTCTTATTTTCGCAATGCTATAGTATAAGCGTAATGTCTGAAATGAGAGATCGTATTATGTCAAGAAAAAATGTTTATCTATCGTTAATAAATCAGATAGAACAATATATATCAAGGTTGAAACCCGGTTCAAAGTTGCCGTCCGAACAAATTCTTGCCGATTATTTCAAGGTCAGTAAACCGACCTTGAGAAAGGCGTTGAAGTATCTTCTCGGATCCGGGTATATCTCTGTCCAAAACGGGATAGGAAACACAGTAAATGTCACACCGTTAAGTATAAAGAAAGAATTGATATTTGTATGCAGTGATCTGGAATTTTTTGGCGATACCTTGAAAAATTTCAGTGCAAAAGTTGCAAGCAGCAATTATATCGGTTCCATCATCCTGATCAGTGGTCCAATCGAGACGCAGAAGCGTATTTTGCACTCGGTATTTGAAAGAAAGCCTGCGGGAATCGTGTTATATACGGGCGATTTGGAATTACAGGAAAACTTGTTTGCTGACATTGATATTCCGATTCTGCATTTGATTCGGCGTCATTTCGGGTTGCCCGGAGATGTATTAAGTTTCCGCAATGAAGAATCGGCAGCGGATATTATCAGTCAATTTTATGCAGATGGATGCAGAAAGATTGCCATTTTCGGCAGTCGTGTCAATCCTCACGCCATGCGGGAACGTCTGCATGGTTTTCTGGATGGTTTCCGGAAAGTCCGTTTGCGCCCCCGGCAGGAGTTGATTTGCACAGACCCTGCCGGTTATGACGAATTCTTTGCAAATTTCAAGACGAAACAGCAGCCGGATGCGGTATGCTGCCTGAATGATTATTGTGCCGGTGAATTTTTTATTGAAATGAAAAAACGCGGGCTTCCCCTTGATAGTATCCGGGTTTCCGGTTTTGACTGTTCCCCAGTCTCTGCATTCTATCCTTGTCCGATTCTGACGGTAAAACTTCCTCTGGCAGAATTGGGGGACAAATCCGCAGAACTGCTGATCCGCCGGATTGAAAATTCCCGGCTGGCAGAGCTGCATGAGAAATTAAGTTCCGAGATTTTGTACACAACACTTGAATACGACAGGAGTTTTATACCATGACTTATCAAACACCATTTCATGTGAAAAATGGCACGATTTTTGATGCGGCTGGAAACAAAGTCCGGCTTTTCGGCGTGAATTATTATGCCCCGTTCAATCACAATTTTTATAATATTCAGGAATTGGGCAAAGATCATTTCAAGGCAGTCGATGAAGATTTCCGCCATTTTCAGGAATTGGATGTCCGCTTTATCCGTATTCATTTATACGATAGAGAAATCACGGATTCCGAAGGAAATCTGGTCGATAACTTGAATATGGATATCATGGATTATGTGCTGGAAAAAGCGGAACAGCAGAATATTTATCTGATGTTGACCCCGATCGTCTGGTGGAATACCGTCAGCACGCAAATAGCAGTGGAAGCCGATTATGCCTACTGGTATACCGGTTCCCATAAAGATTTCGGTTTTTCCAATTTTTACAGCAAAGACAGTCTGATCTGGCATCCGGAAGCAATCGAATGTCAAAAACGTTATTTCCGCACTCTCTTCTCTCACAGAGGAAAAAGAACCGGAAAGCGTATTTGCGATTACAGCAATATTGTTGCGGTGGAACCGTTTAATGAACCGGATACTATCCCCCCCTGGCTGATTGAGACCGATCAAACGCCGGAAACAATGAGCTGCCGTGTGTTTTCGCAGGGAAAATTGCGTCAGCAGTTAAGAGAAGTATTCAAGGAATTCAATGAAAAACATCCGGAAATAACCGATTCAAAAGAGCTGTACAAAAAATTCAATGCATCTCTTCTTGCAAATTATTTTAATGAACTTTTTCCGATCGTGGAAGAATTTTTTGCAGAACGGACAATCAAATGCAGTTTTGTCAGCTTTGATGGCACGGTCGATGACAAAATGGATCAGCTGTTGAAACAACATCACATTGAAGCTGTATCCTTTGGTGCATATCTGAATACATGCAACTTCGATGGCATCAATACGGATTCCACAAATCATTTGCTCCTTGCAGAAAAATGGCGGAATAATGTACGTAAAAACTGTAATTCCGATCTGGCAAGAGTCATCTATGAGTTTGATGCGACCGGTACGCAAAATGGATATCCCCTTGCTGCACTTGCTGCCGCTTTCCGGGAAAACGGAATCCAGATGGCTGCGTATTTCACATATACTCCGGCAGCTGTGGCACAATGGAATCCGGGATGGCTTGTCCATTATCTGGCAATGGAACATACCCCGTCAAAAGCTGCAGGATTTGCTGCCGCTGCCGCAATTTTTCACAGTGCCGATCAGCCGGAACTTGTGATTGAAGATGAAAAGTGGCAAGGAAAGAATTTCCTGATTGAACGAAAAAATGATTTGACTGTCTACGCAGATCAAACCATGTTCTGTTATTCCAATGATACGGATATCCTTCCGCCGGAACCGGAACGATTGGTTAAGATTTTCGGCAGAGGCAAATCCGGGATTGCATCCTGCAGCGGCAATGGTTGTTATGTGTTGGAAAAAGTTGCAGATAAACAGTGGAAACTCCACTTGCATCCATCCCAGAAATTCCTTGCCGATCCTCAACGCGGACGTCAATTCCGATCCATGGCAAATCGTTGGATTTCCTGCTTGAAAGAAGCCCCGGTTTCCCAACTTCTGGAACAGAAAGTAACGTTCCGTTTCTCTCTGGGCAGTTGGGAATCTGTCACGTCGCTTGACACCATGGAAAATATCAAATTATTGGATCCGGAAAGTTGCGAATTGATGCCGGGAACCTATTTGATTACGATTCAATAACAACGTGTTGTATCCAGCGCGGCATGAATTACCATGCCGCGCATTTTTTTGCCCTGCGCAAATAGAAAAGATTACTTTACCGGTTCTTTCTGCAGGAGGGATGCCAATTCCGGAATGTCTTTCTGAATGGCTTCAAAAATCAATTGCCAAATCAGACTGGATCCTTTTTCTGTAAAATGCAGCGGGTCGGCGGCACCTTTCGGCCAGTTGGGGGAATCGCCCGGTTTCAGATACATGTAATGAGTGCGGATTTCCTGCTCACTCATCGTCTGGAATTTATCCGTAACCAATTTGAATAAGTCGATGTAATAATATTTCTTTTCCGCCGCCAATTTCCCTGCCGCTGCCGCATAAGGTTCTAAAACGGTATTTCTGAATTTGCCGTTTTCGTACATGAAGTAGGGAATCGGGCTGAGAATGACAACTTTCATTCCGGCTTTTACGGCTTCTTCTGCGATTTTATTCAGGTATTCCGGATAAGTGCTTTCCGGCTTGGTGAAACGATCCCAGGTCGGATGCGGACGTGCATCGTTAGAACCGAAACTCAAAAGAAGCCAGCCATCTTTACGGAACGCACTTTTGGCTTTCGGCAGCCATACATTATAATAACTTTTGCTGCTGTAGCCACCGGATGCAAGATTACGGAAGGCAACGCCTTTCCGGACGTGCAATGCCGCATATTCGCCCCAGCCGGACATGGGAGTCCAGGGCTTCTTGAAGTAATTTTTTCTGCCGTGATAATCCACTGCCGTGGAGTCGCTCATAATGACAATCGGACCGGCAGCCATGATTTGGAATCCGAGGAGCATAAAAAGCAAAAAGAGAATAGAACGAGTCATCTTTCACTCACATTTCTGTTAAAAAAGGCACTGTCATGATTGATTTCAGACAGTGCCTGTGGTGATTCAGAAATTATTTCTGTTTCAATTTGATGATTTCTGCGGCGATCTTTTCTCGCGCAGTATGATAATCTGCAAAAGTCCAGCCGTTGGGCAGGTTGTAAGGTCCGCTGCAATAACGTTTTCCATTTTCTTCCCAATTCTTTGCAAAGGAAGATGTCAGGAAGGGAGATTTCTTGCGGAAATTTGCACCGAAATCAAAGCTCTTTTTGAGATCGGCAAGCAATTTTTCTGCGGAGGCTGTATTGATTCCACGCTTTTTCGCAGCCGCAATGCTGTTTTCCAGCGTGCAGATGTAACGCAAGTCATCCACACCTTCGCGGGTTGCTTCGTATTCCAGAGAATAACCGCCTTTGTAAATCTTGTTTTCCGGGTAGACATAAGCCCAGTCCGTATGGTCATAATCCAAGTCGCTGTAAGGGTCACCGTAAATGCGATGGAATTCCCACATGGTCTGACCTTCCGCTTTATCGCCGATGGTACGGAAGAACCAGCCGTAAGCGAACCGTTTCATACCGACCTGGGAGAACTGAAGGGCATTATCGGCGTTGTAGGACCAGAGCCCTTTACCGCGTTTATGTGCTTCTGCCTGAATCGTTTCCCAGGAATCCACATACCAGAGATTACGGGTGTTGTAGCGGACGCAGAACGTATCCACGTAAGGAGAAAGGACATCGAGTTCTTTCTGGATCGGGCGTGCTGTTTTGTACCAGAGATGTACATGCCAGATTCTGGCATTGAGCTTTTTCAGCAGTTTGATTTCCCAGACTGCCATTTTGTATTTCCATTCCATGTTGCTCAACACTTCATCCATGCCGTAGAAATACAGTTCCGGGCCATTGTTGTCTTTGACCAGTTTCATCAGAGCAGAAACGATTTTGATGAAATTATCTTCAGCATGTTTCTGACCGAAAATTTCAAAAACCAAAGGCTGTGTGGGGATAATCAGGGTTTTGATTCCGGCTTCTTTCATGACCTGAATCAGTTTGACTCCTTCGGGATTTTTCGGGTCAATGACCGCTTTGCCGTCGGCATCGATTTCCCACGGCATCAAGTCTTTGATCATTTCCACAATAATCAGCGTATTCAGCCCGTGTTCACCCATTTCGCGGATGACTTTTTCGTATCCGAGTTTGTCTTTCCAGACCGTGCGGGTGGCAAACAACGCGGTACGGTTTTTGCCGATGGAATCCAATTTGAACGGGCGGACTTCCAATTCAACGGGGACGAGTTCCTTACCATTGGCGGAGGTCAATACCAGATTGTCGCGATAAATCCCGGCTTTCATGTTTTCCGGGACTTTGACAGTGATCCAGAACTGTTTTGTTTTGCCTTTTTTCAGCACGGCAGTATTGGTACGTTCCAAACACTGGGGAGCGACAACAAATTCAGAGTGGCGGACATAGTTGGTGGTACGTTTCGGGAAAGAGAGCGCAGTTGTGATATCCACTTTGATTCCGGCTTTTTTGAACTGGTCGCCGCCGGTCAATGTGATTTTGCCGCAATCTTTCAAGCCGTGAACACCGAGAGTGACCGGTTCATATTCGCCTTTCGCTGCTTTCAGTTTCAGCGTGACTTTACCGGGATCGACGGCCGGTGCAACGTGTTCAAAACAGAGATCCATCCAATCCTGCTGGAACAGAACGTATCCGCGTTTCTGTGAGGAAGCGGAGATGTTTTTTGTAACCTTGTTGCCGACAAAATGGCGTTCTTTCAGGTGTCCGCTCTTGAGGGCTTTGCGGACTTCTTCCTGATTTCGGTCTGAGCAGTTCCCGTTGGTGCGGCTGACTGTGACGCATTTCCATTTCGGATAATCTTTCTTGCGGGGATTATTGGACGGAATCAGTTTGACATAGCCCAGGAACATGTGACTGCCGGGGAAGAAGAAGACTTTGCCGTCATCCATCCGCACATTTTTTGCAATCAGGACTTCGGTATTGGGGTGACGTGCCGGACCGGACCGGCCGATCTGGACGCGATAACGTGTTTTTTCATCTGGGACGGCAAACACCAGGTCGGTTTCGGAACTGGTGGCACGGAGTCCGAGATAAACGTCATAATTCCCTTTCAAACCGGGGTTGTAAGAGAAAATATCCATGTCGTTGGGGTCCATGGGGGAGAACAACGCACCGGGGCTCTGAGGCAGGAAGAAGTCGCATTTACGCCAGCTCCATCCGTAATAGGAAGCATGCCCGACAATCTTTTTCGGTGCGGGAGAGAATTTGCCGAAGTCGGAAATGATCACAGTTCCTGCTGGATCTTTGATGCCCAGAGCTTTGTTATCCTTGATTTCATAGGCGGGATATGTTTCTTTCTTTACCGCTGCCTTGGTCTGACTTGTGACAAAAGAACCGGGTTTGAAGGGCTTGATGGAGCAGAAATAAATGTTGCCGAAGAAGGTGCGGGGACCGAGAGAACCCAGATAGAAATGAGCGTTCGGGCCGGGATCTTTGACTTTGCCTTTGGAAGCATAATCGGCAATGATTTTGTTGTTGAGAATAACCTGCACCCGTTCCTGACCGCGGATGATTCTCAAGTCATAATCACGCATTTCCTGAATGCCGGCGGGAATGGCTTTATACCAGTTGGTTGTGCCGGGGAAACAGACAAGCAGATTGCCATCTTTCCGGATCCAGACGGCATAACCTTTATCATAATTCTGTGCCGTGATCAGGGGGAGCCATCCGCCGTGAACTTTTTCCGCTCTTGCTTTCTTGAGGTCCACGGAGAAACGGATATTGATCTCCATACCGTCCGGGAATTTCATTTTGGGAGTCATGGGGCGGGATACGGTACCGCCGTTATAGGACAGAAAATAGCCGCGGTCGTCTTCCCGTGCCCAGTCCACTTTATCGGGGGTGCGGATGAAGAGGTGCATTTTTGTGGTATTATCATGGTCTTTGACCACTTTATTGCCGGTTCCATCCTTGCATTGCCAGTCCATTGCGTAAGCGTTGGCTAACGCAGAAAGGCATAACACGCCTGCATAAATTTTTTTCATTGTTTTACTCCTGAGGTGATTGATTATTTGATTTCTGCCGTTGTGACATAAATGCCGCCGGCACTGCCTGTTCCCAGAGGATTCATATAGTATACGATGATATATTGGTTGTTCCCAAGTGCCGCAACCCACGGATAACCGCAGTCGGGCCGGGTGGCATCATCGCGGATAATAATTTCTTCCGCTTCGGCAATATCCGTCATTTCCGGATTACAGATTCTTGCACGGACACCGAAGGGATCCATGCGATAACCGTATGTAACCAGAATTCTGCCGTCATCCATACGACAGGTCGCTGCCGGTTCGCCGTGAATGCCCAAGTCGACCGGTTCCGTCCAGGTGCGTCCGCCGTCCGCAGATTCACATCTCCACAATCTGGCACGTTTTGTACCTGCTTCATCGGGATATTCTTCGCCGGAGGGACTTTTGTGTGTACGGATCAGCAGGACAACTTTTCCGCTGTCCGTCAGCGTGATGCAGGGTTCTTCGAATACTGCCACGCCGTTATCGGCTGCGGGTGTGGCAAGATATTGCCAGGTTTCGCCATTGTCCCGACTTTCGTATACCACAACGGAGGAGGAATACTGGGGACGGTAATGGAGTGCCTGACCGGGATACAACAGTCTGTCATCCGGCAAACGGATGATATTGGCACGGTTATGCATGCGCAACGGTCTGCCCGGGTAAACGTCGGGGTAACCCGGCAGAGGATCGGGCAGGAACGGGCCATCCCATTCTTTTCCGCCATCGGTACTGCGCAGGACGAATGAGCCCAGTACGGTTGCCACGTTGGAACCGCCGTATGCGGAGAAAATGTATTCATCCTGACCGTTATCCCGCAATGTTTTGATGACATGATCGGGCAGATTGCCCCAGTGGAAACTGTTGACAAAAAGCGTTTTGCCATCGAACATCACGCCGCCGTCCTGTGCGGCTCCGATGGGCGGAGCATAGAGCAGGCGGGGTTTATCCCATGTTTTGCCGTTATCATGGGAACGCATATACATGAGCTTTGAATTCCGGTCCAAATGGGCGACCCAATCCGGAGACACACCGGGCAAGCCGCTATAACAGGGCGCGCGGCGGAACACGATGAACAATTCACCGTTACCCAGATTGGCGATTCCGGGAAAAGAGCTGTAAAATTCAGGATCCCGATAGATCAGGGATTCGGAAATTTTTTGAAACATATTGATAGCCTTTCTTGTGAAAAATACCGGAAATTATTGGAAATATGTGCTGTATTTACCGGAAACAAAATTCGGATTCATGTAGACTTCTTTGGTCATTATATACGGATTACGGAGTTCAGAGTGACCATCGAAGAACAGATAAGTTGCCTTTTTGTTATGACGGGGAGAGATGTTATCTTCTCTGAGTGTATGCTGCAAACCAGGTTCGATCCCGTAAGCATTGGCATCGGCAAGGAGGAAACGGACAGATGCATTTTTAATTTTATGGATCGGCAGACGGTCACCGGCTTTATTCCCGGTTTCATCTGCATTCGTCGCAATCAGATAATAAGCGTTGATCCCATAGTTCCAGCCGTAAGTGAGTTCATACCCACGTCCCTGGGCAATGTAGGTCTTGTTGTTGATGCTGGCAGCTGCCAGGTCATGTGCTCCGATAACCGGGCAATGGTTGACCTGTGCATTGACCATGGGCTGACGTGCTTTATCGTAGGGGACATCCATGTATTTTGCCCAGGTGACAGCCCAGCGTTCCTGACCGCTCATCGGTTCTTTATTTGATCTGTGCGGCCCCATCAGATAACCATCATAATCGCTGGCATAGCGGTTGATATAGGAGCCCATCTGTTTTGTTTTATTGGCACAGGCAGTAGTCTGCGCGTATTTGCGTGCAGAGCTGAGTGCGGGGAGCAGCATACCTGCGAGAATGGCGATAATCGCAATGACGACGAGAAGTTCAATCAATGTAAAGCGGGAGCGGATTACATTTTGTACTGTGGTTGAAAAATCTTTTTTCATTGTTGTCTTCCTTTCATAAAAATTTTGTTATGTTGAAATGGAATGTTAAACTTGTTGGTCGGGCTGAACGGGATAAAGTGCAGTTGTTACTTTGTCTCCTTTGGTTTACAGTTTTATGTTAAATTATAAATCGTTCAGAAATTGATCCAGCATAATCTTTATGCCGCCGTTTTCGCGGGATTCGATGCCTGCAAGGACAACACGGTTCATCAACAGCGTTTCCTGCCAGGTGACCGGTCTTGTATCCTGCGTGACCATGGCGGTAAACTCTTTCATCATTTCTGCAATACTCAGAAAATAAGATTCCAGTGTGGGATCCGTGTACGGGACTTCCAATGCCGTATCCGGGGCTGCAAAACGGAATTTGAGTCCCATGGGCAACGCCATACCTTCGTAAACTTCCAGCACAGCCTGCAAACCATCCGCAAAAGTCAGGGTGACAATATCCTTCTTATCCATGCCCGAATTCTGTACGCTGACCACATCCCTGCCGCAAACAGTAAACAATGCATCCAGCAGATGGGGTGCGTAACGGATCCAGATACAGGGGCTGACGCCATGCACCATCATCGGTTTCTTCTCTGCAATCGTTGCCGCTGCCGCTTTCACCAGCGGTGCAAAACGGAAACTGGATGCGGTGAAGAGCGGATAATCAGCGGGAATTTCCCGGCTCCAGGTCTTCAGTTCTTCCTTTGTCGCACAAAGGAGTTTATCCATATAAACGGGCTTGCCGGTGCGGAAAATGAACCGTGCCATTTCAAAGTGATTCCAGATATCATCCCGGGCGAAAATGACCCCGTCTGTTTGCTCCACCAATTGCTCCAGACTTTCCGCAATATTGGGGATCCGGGAGACGGCGGCGACTTTTTCCGAAAGGGCACGATCTTGCGTCCAGATGTGGGATACCCGTGCATCCGGAATGAATGTCCGGTTGCGGTGATGTTCCTTCAAATACTTGCAGATGATGGGAAAATCACACTGTTTTTCCAGGGCATCCGGATCAAAACCATTGAATACGGCTGTGAAAGAATAGGGGTGTCCATTCCCCGGATTCATTCCAACCATTCCGAAATTAAGCATCGTTCTGATTCCTTATTTATATTTTGTAAAACCGCCGTCGATCACAAGATTGTGACCCGTAATATATGCCGCTGCATCCGAAGCAAGAAACGCAACGGCACCTTTCAAGTCAAATCCGCCTCTGCCCATACGTTTCAGCATGGTCAGATTGGAGTAATCGCGGATAAAATGTTCCGGCTGAGTCCGTTCAAAACCGCCGGGTGAAATGGCATTGACACGGATCCCATACGGCCCGAGATAGGCGGCAGAGTCGGTTGTCAACCCGATCATACCGGCTTTTGCTGCTGAATAAGCAATGGGGTTCGGCGTCATATCGTCCCCGTAAATGGAGCGGTCACGCCCGACCAATCCAGCCATGGATGCAATATTGATGACGCTTCCGCTGCGCAAAGGCATCATCAGGCGTGCATATTCGCGGAGCATGAGGAACGTACCGGTCATGTTGGAGCCGATGAAATCATTCCAGCCCTGCAGACTTTCCTTTTCCAGCAATCCGCAAGCGGTTTTGGAGTGACCGCCTGCGTTGTTGACGAGTACATCCAGTCTGCCGAACTGTTCTTTGATATCCTGAAACAGCTTCTGCACGGAATTTTCATCGGTCAGTTCCAGTTCAAAAGGTACAAAATCAAAACCTGTCTGCTCTTTCAATGCGGCGGCACCGTCTTTTGCCCGGTTGAATTCGCGGGCGGTGACGGCTACGGTTGCTCCGGCTTCTGCCAATCCGACTGCCATTTCTGCGCCGAAATTACGGCAACCGCCGGTGACCAAAGCGATTCTGCCTTTCAACGAAAGCAGTCCCTGCAAGGAAGAATCCGTTCTGTTATCATTTTCCATAGAATTTTACTCCGATCTGTCTTGTGAGCGTTATATCTACCGGATAATATAATAATGGATGCGCTATTGTCAAGTTAAATTCCATAGAATTTGCAATAAAAATATTGATTTTTTATAAAAAAACATGAATTTTTCTTGAAATTCTATATAATTTTTGCATTTTTTTAAGGTTAATGCTTGATTTTTGTTTCATCTGGGTGTATGGTAGTACCAGATTGAAATAACAAGGAAAGAATGGATCATGGTATTGCAACCGGTAAAATGTAAAAATACAGTGGATATTACCATTGAGACGATCGGCAAATATATTGCAGAAAATATGCATGTCGGCGATGCACTGCCCAGTGAACGGGAACTTGCAGAACAACTGCAGATCAGCAGAAATATCACCCGTGAGGCATTGCAGCATTTCCGCACTCTCGGAATCATCGAATCCAAACCGAAAACCGGCGCCGTTGTCACCCGGCTCATGCCCAACGATGCGTATGCCGGGTACAAACCGTTTCTTGCGATTTCACCCCACACCTTTCAGGATTTGGCGCATTTGCGTCTCACGCTGGAACTGGGGTGCGCGGAACGTGCCATTGAACATGTTACCGCACAGGATATTGAAGAATTAAATGCGTTATGTGAGAAAATCTGTACTCTTTCCAAAAAGTGCAAAACGAAAAGTGGTAAAAATGAAAATCTGCTGCAGGAAGCGGATATCGAATTCCATACCAAAATCATGAAGCTCAGTCATAATGCACTCATTGACTCCATGATTCCATTGGTGATTGAATTTTTTGAAAAAGAATTCCACGAGGAACATTTCTTTATCAACCGACGGGAAACCGGTTATCAGGAACATTACGACATGGTAAAAGCCCTCGAAAAGAAAGATTTGGAGAACCTGACCGACTTGATCCGTTCTCACCTGCAGAGTTATTTCAACAAAGAAGACGGTAAATAAAAAATAACATAACAGAAGGAAAAGAAGTATGATCACACCCCGTAAATCCCGTGTCCTTGAAAAAATGAGAAAAGGGCAGAAAGCCATCTCTTACAAATTGAATCTGGGCTGTCCCCGCGCTGCCGAAATCGCAGCATTGTCCGGTTTTGATGCCATCTGGATCTGTCAGGAACATGTTCCGACCGATCACAGCACCATGTGCAATCAGATTTTGGCTGCAAAAGCCTACGATTGCGATTGTATTGTGCGCGTGGCAAAAGGTTCTTACAGCGATTATATCCGCCCGCTGGAAGCCGATGCGACCGGGATCATGGTTCCTCATCTGATGAGTTACGAAGAAGCAAAAGAACTGGTTCATACCGTCCGTTTCCAGCCCCTCGGTTTGAGACCGGTCGATGGCGGCAATGCGGATGGACTTTACTGCAAACTGGACTTTAAGGAATACATCCGTTTCATGAACGAAAACCGTCTTGTCATCGTTCAGATCGAAGATCCGGAACCGCTGAGCGAACTGGATAAAATCTGCCAGCTGGATGGAATCGACATGATCTTCTTCGGTCCCGGGGATTTCAGCCATGCAATCGGTCATCCGGCGGAATTCGATCATCCGGAAATCCACCGTGTCCGCAAGCTGATTGTGGAAACTGCACACAAATACGGCAAGTTTGCCGGTACGGTTTCCCTGCCCAGTCTGGAACAGTGCTACGAAGAAGGTTTCGACTTTGTCAACTGCGGTGCCGATGTCAGTGCCATCGGAGCCAATTGTTCCGCAATCATGGAAAAATATGCAAACGTAATCAAGTAATTCATAAACACAGAGGTAATGATCATGAAAGAATGGAATATTGAAAAATCTCTTGCTTTGCAGGAAAAAGCAGCCGCCATCATCCCCGGTATGACGCAGCTCCTTTCCAAACGTCCGGATATGTTCAGCCGCGGCGTATGGCCCACCTACTTCAAGAAAGCAAAAGGTGTCCGCGTTACCGACTTGGACGACAATGAATATATCGACTGCAGTATCGGCGGGATCGGCGCAACCGTTCTGGGTTATGCCGATGATGAAATCAACGAAAAAGTCAAAGCAGCTATTGATGACGGAAGTGCATCCACGCTGAACCCGCCGGAAGAAGTTGCGCTTGCAGAAAAACTCCTCGAATTGCATCCCTGGGCGGAAATGGCCCGTTTCGCACGGTCCGGCGGCGAAGCCATGTCGATCGCTGTCCGTATTGCCCGTACTTATACCGGGAAAGGCACAGTTCTGTTCTGCGGTTATCACGGCTGGACAGACTGGTATCTTGCCGCGAACCTGGCACGGGAAGGCGCATTGGATCAGATGTGGATTGCCGGTCTCTCTCCCAACGGTTTGCCGAAAGGTTTGGCAGGGACAGCATTGCCGTTCATGTTCAACGACAAAGCCTCTTTCCTTGATGCAGTGAAAGAAGCAGGCGATGACCTTGCTGCCATTGTTCTGGAACCCCAGCGCAACTATGTTGTCGACCCCGAATTTATGGATATTATCCACCAGACTGCACGGGAAAAAGACGCCCCCCTGATCATGGATGAAATCACCGCTGCATTCCGTATCTGCAATGGCGGTGCTCACCTGGTCTTGGGCTGGCAGCCGGACATTGCGGTATATGCGAAAGCGCTGGGTAACGGTTATCCGATTTCCGCAATCATCGGTAAGGGAAAAATCATGAGCGAAGCACAGAATGCCTTTATCACTTCCACAAACTGGACCGAACGTATCGGGCCTGTGGCGGCGTTGGCGATGATTGAAAAATTCATCCGCTGCGATGCTTCCAAACACATGGTGGCCATTGCAAAACGTGTGGAAGCGGGCTGGAAAGAATTGGCAGAAAAGCATGGTATTGATATCCATGTTGGCGGCATTGTCCCGCTTTTGCATTATAACTTTGCAAAAGATCACAACGTCAACAAAGCCTTCTTCGTGCAGGAAATGCTCAAACGCGGCTTCCTCGCCAGCAATACATTCTATTCCATGTATGCTCATACCCATGAAGATATTGACAAATACCTTGCCGCATGTGATGAAATTTTCGGCATGTTGGCAAAATTGATGGCAGAAGGTAAAGTCGCAGAAAATCTCATTGGTAAACCTGCCAGTGTCGGTTTTGCACGTATCAATTAAAGGATTCCCCTTATGCAGCAGCAGAAAAGTTATATGCGCCCGTTGAGTAAAGGCGTTGTGCGTCTCCACGGCCCCCTTGGGGATGCCATGGATCGCATGATTTCCGGCAGATTGAAACGTCTGGATTATCCGCTTCTCACCGAACCGTTCCGGCTCCGCAATGAATCCGATGGTTACTGGCGGTGCGAATTCTGGGGCAAAACGATCCGTTCCCTTGTTTATGCATGGAGAAGTACCCAGGATCCGGAACTGGCGGAAATCCTCCGGAAAACCGTTGCCGCCATGCTGGAAACACAGACTCCCGATGGCAGAATCACATCCTATCCCCCTCACATGCAGTTGAAAGGGTGGGATATCTGGGGACGCAAGTATGTTCTGCTCGGGCTTCTGGCATATTATCAGGAATTTGAACAGGATCCTGCCGTATTGAAGGCGTTGACTGCGATGCTGGATGATTTGCTGCAGACGCAGAAAAACATTCAGGATTGCGGCGAACATTTCGGCATTGCGGCATCTTCCATTTTGCGTGCCATTGTGGAAATCGGCGAGATCAGCGGCGATCAGAAATATATTGATGCGGCAAAAGCCCTTGCCAATACCGGATGCTGCTATCTCCATAACGTGTTTGATGCCGCTCGCATTGGTGCTTCCCCCTCCGAAATTGCCGATGGCAAGGCGTATGAATTGACCAGTTGTTTTCAGGGGTTGTGCGCACTCTTCCGTCATACCGGCGACTCTGCCATGCAGGACGCCGTAATCAAATATTTTGAAAAAGTCCGGGATGAAGAAATCTTTATTACCGGCTGCGGCGGATTGAAAGACCATAACGGCGAATTCTGGTATCACGGCAAAGACCGTCAGATGCTCCGGAATGCCGGCGGCATGGGCGAAACCTGTGTGACGGTTACCTGGATCTGGTTCTGCGAAAATATTCTGAAAATGACTGGCAGCAGTATCGCCGCTGATGAAATCGAACGCAGTTCCTACAACGCGCTCCTCGGCTCTCTGATGCCGGACGGTTCCAACGTGGCGCATATCAATCCTTTCCTGGATGACGGGTGGAAATTGCCCTCATTCGACCAGATCGGCAGAAAAATCAAAGGTTCTTTTGATGGCCATGACTGCTGTCGTGCTCAGGCTCCCTATGGTTTCACTGCTGCCCCGATGACGGCGGTCATGGAAACGGAAAAGGGTTATGCGGTCAATCTGTATGAAAATCTTACGGCGGAAAATGTTTTGCATATCGAAGGCAATTATCCGCTCAATGGTAACGTGCGGATCGTTCTTGATTGCAGCGGCACATTTGAACTGGCATTGCGTATCCCTACCGACTTCGGGTGCAAAGTCAATGGCAAAACGGTTCCCGGCGGCAATTATTACCGTCTGCAAAACGATTGGCAGGCAGGCGATGTTGTGGAAATGGAATTCGATATGACATTGCGGAAAGTCACCGATCCCTCCGGCAAATGGTATGCTTATTGCAAAGGTCCGCTGCTCATGTGCAGAGAAACTCTGCCGGCGGACAGCGGAATGCGTACTTATCTGCAGGAAGAATCCGGACTCGTGGATTATGCTTCCGCCGGGATGGATTTCTCGCCGGAAAACAATTTCAAGGTATGGATTCCGGTTCAGGAGTGAGTAGAATATCAATTTAATTCTTTGGAGAACAAGATGAATTTTTCATACATTTCACTGGATCCTGTGCGTATCATCACGCAGGGTGCCGCAAAATTGGATGCAGACAGAACGTTTGAAGGCATCCCCACGGTGGAACAGGCTCCCTCCGGCCGTTTGTTTGCCGCCTGGTATGCTGGCGGTCATGGCGAAGGTTTTGATAATTATTCCCTGTTGAAAATCAGCGATGATAACGGCAAAACATGGACCGGTACTGTGGCTGCGATTTATCCCGATCCCCACGATGTCCGCGTATTCGATCCCGTCCTCTGGTATGCTCCGGATGGTAAACTTTACTGGTTCTGGGCACAGGGCTGCGGCGGACCTGCCAATTCTATGAAAGTGTTCGACGGCATTGCCGGTGTCTGGTATTCCATTCTGGAAAATCCAGCAGATGCGCCCGAATCATTCCGTTTTACACCGCCCCGCCGGATCGCAAACGGAATCATGATGAACAAGCCCACCGTGCTGAAAGACGGTACCTGGTGTCTGCCCTGTTCCATCTGGGCAGGGAATTACCGCCAGCATGAATCTCTGGGCGTAAAACACGGCGCATATATGGTCGTCTCCACCGATCAGGGAAAAACGTTCTCTGTCCGCGGGCGTATCGACTGTTCCAAACTTTGCGAGAAAAACAGTTTTGATGAGCATATCTTCATCGAACGGGAAGACGGCAGCATTTGCTGTTACGTCCGCACCGCTGGCGGAATCGCAGAATCGGTTTCGACCGATGGCGGCTACATCTGGAGCGACCTTGCTTTATCTGCAACGTTGAAAGCTCCCTCCTCCAGATTTTATCTGAAAAAATTGCGTTCCGGACGATTGATTGCCATTATTAACGACAGTTTGACTGTGCGGGAAAAACTTACCGCATTCCTTTCCGAAGACGATGGCAGGAGCTGGAAATATTCGCTGCTGCTGGATCCCCGTCAGGGCGTCTCTTATCCCGATGCCGTGGAAACTGCTGACGGGCTCCTTGTGGTGTATGACAAAGACCGTTTCAAAGGCGGATTCATTTATATGGCAAAGTTTACGGAAGAGGATGTGATGAACGGTACTGTGTCCGCCGCTTCTTTCCTTCAGCATGAAATCAGCCATTCCGACCCGGTTCCGGAAGAATTCCAGCCGAAATAATAACCATATCATCCGGAGACAGATAACATGAATAAACGCATATTGAATGAATTTTCCGCCCGGAATATTCGCGCTCTCATGGCGGATATTTCCCCCGCCGATCCGCTGCGCTTTACAATGGGCTTCCGGGAAGATGATGGATCTGAAGTCGTCTTGCAGGAAGGTGAATTGCAGCTTGCCGCATCAACGGAAAAAGAACTCGTTTTTTCCGGCACGGAACGCTTCCAGACACTGCGTTTCCGTCTGAGTTGGAAAACGGAAGAGGATGCCGTATGCGTTTCCGGCGATATTTCCGGCGTTCCGCATGATCTGATTCTGGAATATGTGGAGCCGGTGATTTCATCTATCCCCGCCGAAGGAAATACGTTGCTTCTGGTGCAGAACGAAGGCGTGTTGATCGACCTGGAAAAAGGCAATCCCGTCAGCGGCGAACCGGGGTGGCATTATCATTCCTTCTTCCCCGGCAGAACCGAAGCGCAATTCATGTCCATCCTGAACAAAAACGGCAGCGGACTGTATATCGGCGCACACGATCCTTCCCGTGCCACAAAGTGTTTTGAATGTAATCCGGACGGCTCCGGAATGTATGCGCTTAAAGTCCGTTATTATTGCGGCGATGGAAATCCGGACGGTATCTACCGCATTCCCGGCGAACTCATTTTCCGTCGTATTGATGGCGGCTGGATGGATGCGGCAGAGATTTACCGTACCTGGATGGAACAGAATTCTGTCCTGCCGGAAAAATATAATTTCCCCGCATTCGTAAAAGATTCACCGGTCATCCTCATTCATCCGGTGCGCGGTCGCGGCACAGATCGCGGTCAGATGGGGCCGAATGAATATTTTCCGTACACCAATGCCATGCCGGTCATTGACAAAATGGCGGATGCTCTTGACAGTAAAGTCATGTCCCTGCTTATGCATTGGGAAGGTACTGCGCCCTGGGCTCCTCCCTACGTTTGGCCGCCTTATGGTGGAGAAGAAAATCTGGCGGAATATCGGGATGTGCTTCATGCAAAAGGACATACGCTCGGTGTTTATTGTTCCGGTACGGCATGGACTCAATACAGTACAATCGACATGTCCTACAGTCGGAAAAAGCAGTTTGAAAAAGAACATCTGACAAAGGAAATGATTCGCGGTCCTCATGGAGAAATGGAAGCCATGCTTTGCAACGGCTGGGATCAGCAGCGTTTCGGTTTTGATATGTGCATGGTCCGCCAATGGCCGCGCAATACGGTCAAAAATGAATTGGCGAAAATGGCAGATTTCGGATTCGATTATATTCAATTTTTCGATCAGAATATTGGCGGTGCCGCCCACTGGTGCTGGAGCAGAACCCACGGTCACCCGCCCGTCCCCGGTGTCTGGCAGGTGGATAACATGCGTCAATTCCTGGATGAGTTGTCCCAAGAGTATCCGCAACTGGTTCTCGGGTGCGAAGCGGCAGCTGCGGAACCCTATTTGAAAGTGCTGAAATTTAACGATCTGCGTTTCAATTGGAATATCCGTTATGCAAAAGCGATTCCCCTGTATGCATTCCTTTTCCATGAATACGTCAACAATTTCATGGGCAATCAATGCAATCTGAAATTCTATATGGATTTTGCGGATGCTCCATACAATCTCCTGTGGCGGATTGCCTATTCCTTCCACGCCGGTGATTTGCTGTCAATCGTCCTGCGCGATGGCGGGCGGCCCGCCTGGAGTTGGGTATATTCCTGGGATGAAACCGTACAGCCGGAGGAAGGACCCGTATTGGAACTGGTTCGTAATCTTAATGCGGTCCGCAAACAGTATCCGGAATTTTTCTCGCAGGGTAGAATGATCAAGCCTTTGGTGAAAGTCAGCGGTGGAAAATGGACTCTGCCAACAAAACGCGGCAACTTTGAATACGATTCCTTCTTCACGACTGCATGGCGTTCCCCGGAAGGGAAAACGGCACAGTTTGTGGTCAACTTCCTCCCGTATAAGCAAAAAGTTACAGTGGAGAAGAACGGCAGGACCGAAGTGGTGGAATTGCCGCCGCTCAATGCTGTCATGATCGCCTGATTGATTATTCGGAATCGGGCAGAATCAGATATTTCAAATGATTTTCCCGTGCGGCGGAAATATGCTTTTCCATCAGCATTTTCGCCAGACTGTCCCATCCGCGCTGAATGGCAAGATAAATCATCCAGTGCTCTTCCTGAACGCGGAGAAGGTCTTGTGCGGAGTAGGGGCCTGTATTCCGCCAGTTGAGGAATGCGTAAGAAGTCTGGGCTTTCAACATTTGCAGACGCTGTTCCAGTAATTGATTATGGGCAGCGTCGGCAATGGCGGCATGAAAAATCAAATCGCCTTCAATATTCGGTTTGATGCAGCCGGGAGCAGCCTGAATGTTTTCCCGGACGTAGACTTTTTCAGCTTCCAGGACGTCATGCAATTTTTCAAAATCCTCCGTGGTGGCATTTTTTGCAGCTGCTTCTGCGGCAGCACCTTCCAACGCACTGCGCAAATAATACAATTCGCAAATATCCTGACGTGTGAACTTCCGGAGAAACACGCCGCGGAACGGTCTGCTCTGCAGCCATCCTTCATGTTCCAAACGCCGGAATGCTTCACGGATCGGAGTTGTACTGATCCCTAATTCACTTGCCAGATGATCTTCGCGCAAGGGCATACCCGGCTCAAACTGTTCATGCATGATTCTTTCCAGAATTGCCTGATATGCGGTTTCCATTGAAGTATTTTTTTTATCTTTTTTCATTCCTGTCTCCATCAAACTGTTTGTAATATACAGTCATTTCCGCAAATTGCAATTATAAAAAGTGAAACATAAGTTATCATACCCCAATAATCCCCGTCAGCAAGACCGGTGATGAAGTATAAATTAAAGATACTATCGATTTTTTATTTGTATTTTCAGGTTAAACGGATTATATTACCCGATGAACTATCAGGAAAGTAAAGAAGTTTGAAATGAGAAATATCCTTTATGTAAATGCGTGCGTGAAGCGTGAAGTCGCATCCAGAACTGACCGTATGGCCCGGGCTTATTTGAATAAATGTCTGAAATCTCAGGATTGCAGCTTGTCGGTTGTGAATTTGGAACATACCGTAATGTATCCGCTTTCCAGAGAATCTTTGGAAGAAAGAGATAAAGCAATCGCAAATAACGATTTTTCCGGAAGTTTATTTGAGCTTGCCCGTAATTTCGCCGCCGCAGATGAAGTGGTCATCGCCGCACCATATTGGGATATGAGTTTCCCTGCTTCGCTTAAACTTTATATCGAACAGCTCTGCATCAATAAACTGACCTTCTGTTATGATGAAATGGGCAGACCGCGCGGTTTGACCAACATCAAAAAAGCCGTTTATGTGACCACTTCCGGTGGATATATTGGCAATTATAATTTCGGATTTGACTACATCAAAGGTGTTTTCAGTATGCTTTTCGGCATTGCAGAAATCTATTGTTACAGTGCGGAAGGTTTTGATATTCTCGGCAATGATACGGAACAAATTCTTTCCGCCGCCATCGAAAAGATGCTGAAAGAACAGGCGTGAATAAGACCATCCTTGTCTTCTGTCTTTTATTGAATTTTTCAATCTTTTTTATAACGCTCTGTTCCCATTAAGGGGAGATCGTTGAATTTTTTAGTAAAAAACACTTCTTATTATTCAAGGACATCTGTCTACAGGGCTTTAACCTATGATTATAGAAACCGAAAGATTATTTTTGCGGGAAATGACCGCTCTGGATTTTGATGCTCTTTATAACGTCCTGGCAGATTCGGACTCAATGAAATATTATCCGTATACTTTCGGCAGGAAAGAAGTTGAAAACTGGATAAATAAAAATCTGGAACGATATCGTGTTTTCGGTTTCGGCTTGTGGGCGGTATGCTTGAAATCAACTCATGAAGTGATTGGTGATTGCGGACTTACCATGCAGCTGATCCATGGTCAGATCAAACCGGAAATCGGTTATCATATAAGAAATGGTATGCAGCGTCAGGGCTATGCAAAAGAGGCAGCCGTTGCTGTCAGGGATTGGACATTCAGCAATACGCCGTTTCAAATGATCTATTCATATATGCCCAAAGCTAACGAGCCATCGATAAAAACCGCCATATCCTATGGTTGTCAAGAGCTGGAAGAATTTTCTGATGAAGCAGGAGTGATCACCAAAGTACTGGCGATTTCCAGAACTCAATGGCTGGAAAATCAGAAAAAGAGCAACAGAAGCCGCTGTTAAGGTGCTTATAATTATGTGGGAAGTTCTCGGTTCAAAAGAACAGATACTCAAATACGGCATGAAGCATCTGCAAAATAAACAAAAAGGCAGATAACAACAGAGAGCGGCAGGAGAAATCTTGCCGCTTTTTTGCGTTTAAATTTTTAATGTTTGGGTTATCGTAAAATATACTCCAAGTGCAAGAAATAATATCCCTGTCAGGTAGTGCAGATATTGTTCTATCCGGGTAATTCTGTTATAAATCCT
>JAZUCU010000052.1:0-10409 GCA_045639325.1 Victivallales bacterium | reverse complement strand
AGAAGTGGAATCCATTTTGGTTGTGCAGGGCTTGGATGAAGGTGTAAGCGGAATCGATCCGGACCCGACTCCCGATCTGTGATCACATTGATCCCATGACGAAAAACGGAATTTTGACCTCAATCAAAATTCCGTTTTTTTTTCAAAAAAAAGGTTAAGTTGAGAATCAGCGGAAAATAATTTTTGCCAAATAGATGCCGAGCAATGCGGCAAAGATTCCACTGATATTCTGTAATAAGACATTGGCAATAAATTTGCCGTATTGGGACTCGGTCAGAAATCTTGCACTTTCAAGGGCAAATGTACTGAATGTAGTAAATGCCCCAAGGAAACCGATAAACAGGATGGGGAAATATTCTTCATACGATTGAAATTTCAACTTGCAGAAAATAAAGAAAAATCCAGCGATAAATGCGCCTACAATATTAACGGCAGCCGTCCCCCATGGAAAACCTGGTTGAAACTGATTGACCAGTCGCATACATCCATAGCGTACTAACGTCCCGATAAAACCGGCAATTCCAATAAGCAGGAGAATTTTCATTGATCCATTCTTTCTCAAATTAAGATTGTTCGCATCCTGTCATACACCGATGGATGGATGATAAATTGCTTCGGTGTTCGGCGGAGCACTCAGTTGATATTGACCGGGTGACTTCATTTCCAGAATAACAGGACCATACGGCGTAGGGGTTTTGACTTTGAAATATGTCAGAGAGCCCGGCTGCGGATCAACAAGGAATTTCCGGAAACCCGGCTCCAATGGCCGGATGCCGCAAAGATAACGCACGATGATATTGCCCGGCGCGGCTCCCCATGGATGATTCCAATCCTGATTCGGCTTGAATGAGTCGTCCCATGCTTCCATCGTCATCGTGGCACCCTTTGCAAGCATGTTGTTCCATGAACGAATTCCATCCGAAAGAATCAGACTCAAGCCATAATCCGACAGCTTATTCTCATAACAACATTCCAGAAGGAACTGAGCACCAAAGACACTGCACGCCATTCCCTTACTCTTCATCAGAGCAAGAATTGCCGATTTTTCCGTTTCTTCTGCCACTCCCCACAAGGCAGGGAATATACAGCTGTGCAATGCCGTATGTTCTGACTGCGGATTATCAACGAACAATCCATTTTTCAACATGGTACTCCGGATCGCAGCACGGGAACGCGCTGCCGCGTTTCTGAAAAACACCGCATCTTCAGATTTGTCAAGCAGAGATGCAAGTGCCGATGCTCTGCAAAATGCCATGTACTGCCAGCAATTCGGAACCAGATTGTACGAAGCACTCAATTCATAACCATCCTGTTCAGGCGGCGGCCAATCCACAAGATCGCGCAGTTTGACACCGTCCCCGAAGCCCGGACACTTAAAGTCGGACGAAAGTTCATTTACATTCAAAAGACCATTGGAACAAACGCCATCAAGAAGCGTTTTCACCTTCATCGGCTCATACCAGCGTCTGACATTTTCAAAATCACCGGTGTAAAGCAAATAATCATGAATGATCGGGATCATGGAAAGCCACCACTCGGTCGGCCAGGTGGGGAAAGCGAACAGACGGTCAATGGTTTTCACCGCAATTTCCGGCGCCATCTGACAGACAAACCAGCTGAGCTGATTAATATAGGTATCGCCTTCGTACGCCTGACGTTCCCGGTTTCCATCAATAAACACATTGAATACGGAAGTCGCTTTCATGGTATGCTTGCAGAATTCCCAAATGCGGTTGAGATTCTCTGAACTGCTGACAAAATCGGATGCATCATCATCGAACGTACCGTAAAAAGCGTGCTGAAAGACCTTGACGGGGCACGTACAATCCCTTACTTCGGCATAACGGAAAGGAATGGCCTCGGGCTCCAATGTCAATGTACCTTGATTATATCCCGGGTGAGACATCCGCATGGCAATCCGGTTTGTGCCGGGGGACAGCCGCACTTTTTCCTCCTGATAAATCCGCGATCCGCCGGGATTCCGATGAATATGACCGTTTTCCTCCACATCACCTACGGCAAGCGTAATGTCCTGTGCCGTATCAGATTCCGCCTCGATTTCCAGAATGGCGAAATAATGTTTACCGAAATCGTAAAAACGGTTTTCGGGAGTTCCGGCTGTTCGGACCGGGGTAAATAATGCTTCTGTTTTTTTCATATTTTTCTGTTTATTTCTCACGTTTTGATCATGACAGCAGAAAAAATCGCTTTGTCTGCACAAACATAATCTACACGCATGTCACATAAAAGCAAGTTGCAAAAAGTATTTTCAGGGATTTTTCTGTTACATAACCGGGTCATGTTTTCTTGAAAATATGCACAAAGAATGCTATATTATAAAGAAAATTAACAGTACAGGAGATTGATTTATTATGAAATGTTTCTTCATCGCAGCCGCATGTCTGTGCATGATTCTTTTGAGTGGATGTGTTTCCAATAATCTGGCAGAAGCACCCACATTAACCAATAAATTCTCTTCCGATACAAAATTGCATCTGGATGGTTTTAAGCTTTACAGCACCCGGGCAACAAAAAATCGCGTCGGCAGTTCGGTCTATACCGGCTACAATTTCAGAAATGACAGCTGGATCCTCGGCGATGATTCTTATTCTGAAACGACTTATGAACGGGTTCTTGATGATAAATTCCCCGGTATCGTAAGTGATATTTTTGAATCTGCCGGAGCCAATATCAAAACAAAAACACACCAGCTGACCATTGAAGGCAGAATCAGTGATGGCCGTTATTTGTGGGATTCTGCCGCCATGTGGTATCGGGATGTGCCGATTTTTATATTGTCAGTCTGCACTTTGGGAACCGTCATGAGCAAGGAACGTGAAATTGATGTCAATCTGCTCGTTTACAACAAGGAAGGCAAACGAATCAAAGAATACAAAGCAACAAAGCAGTATCATACCTCCGGCGTTCATTTCCCGATGGTATTCCTTGTAGCAGATAAAATGCGTTTGTGGTATTGCGACAGAATGGCTGCAACGTTTGCGCTGACTCAATGCGTAAATGATTTTGTCCGCGATTACAACAACGGACTTTTCAAGCAGCCTGTACGTTAAGGTTCTGCTTAAATCTTCCGGCGGGTGCGCCATTCGCCGGGAGGAATTCCCATATTCCGCTTGAAATAACGGGAAAATGCAAAGACGTCGCGGAAACGCATTTGATGCGCAATCTCTTTGAATGACATCCCTTGCTGAATCATACTCAAACAACGCCGGATCACAAAACGGTCGATCAACTGTTTCGGCGTAATCCCGGTATCTGCCATAAAGTGCCGGGTAAAGTTTTCACGGGAAAATTTCACCTCTGCCGCCAGATCGGAAACCGTCGTCAGGGCATTTCCATACTGCTGCAGGAAATCCGTAAGCGCGCCATATTTCCGCAAAGCCAGAGGCTTCCAGAAATCCTGCGGATCATAATACTCCATCATACGCAAAAGCATGGAATAAATCAGTTTCCCTGCCCGGAGAGCATCCTGACAATGTGTCTGCAACTCGTTGCGATCATAAATTTCCATCAAAGGTTCAAACTCCGGCGGGGCGGGCAGTTCCAGCATCCGGGAGCAGTCCGAAAAAAGATCCACGCCGGGAAAAAGTTCCAGACTTGCCTGAATGGAAAGAAATAAGAGTTGATCATCCAGATTGAACAATGCGGGCTGAAAGGCGGGAATAAAGTAAATTTTCCCGGGCTTAAGTTCATATTTGTGATGAATGTCCGAAATAAAATTTGCCGCACCTCCGGGATTTTCCAATGGAAAAAACATCCGGTTGACCGATTTGGATGTCTGCTGTGAACCGGAGACGGGGTAGTATCCTTTTGCATAATGCCACAGCTTAAAATCTGCTGCATTGAAAGTCGAGATCAAATCTGACCTTACCTGTAATTGTGCATCCATAAGTTACAATCTCCATTCTTATGACAATATATCCCGGAAAAACAACTTTTCAATCACAAAATGCCATATTTTTGATTTATTTTGCTATTTTATTTTCACCATTTACATGCTATATTATTTACAAAATGCAAAATATCAGCGGAGAAGTAAAATGAAAAATCTATTGTTGATCGGCGACTCGATCCGTATGGGATACGATTCCTATGTGCAGGAAAAACTTCAGGGACGTGCGAATGTGTATTTCCCGGAGGAAAACTGCCGTTTCGCGCAATATACTTTGCGGGCGCTCAGCAACTGGAAAAGCGAACTCGCCCTGCCGGAAATCCATACCGTCCACTGGAATAACGGTCTTTGGGATGTGCTGCACCTCAATTCCGGTCCTTCCGGCGGCGATGGCGAGGCGGAAGGCGAAACTTTCACTCCCGGAAACGTTTCCCAGGAGCTGCATTTTGACAAAGATCCCTTGACTCCCCCTGATATGTACCGTTACATGATCGGGCGGGTATTGACAAGAATCCGGCAGCTCTTCCCCGGGGCGGAAGTTGTTTTCGCGACTTCCACACCGGTCATTGAGGAACAGGCAAACTGGGCGTACCGTTCCAATGCGGAAATTGCTCAATACAATGATATTGCCCGTGAGGTTCTGATTCCCCGCGGCGTCCGGATCAATGATCTGGGTGCTTTCGCCGCAGAAAAATGCCATGAGCTCCATCGGGACTGGGTCCATTACAATGAGGAAGGAAGTTCTCTCCTTGCCGATGAAATCATCGGGTTTTTGGAAAAAGAAAATCTTCTGTAAACATATTCAGGAAGAAATGAAAGGTCTCTACAAATGAATTACCAACCTTTTGACGAAATCCGCCCGAAACTGGAAAAGCAGTACGAAAATGCCATCTATACCACAGAAAATTGCTGGAGCGAAGAAGAACTCCGGCAGGTCTGGGAAAACCATAAAGCGGAAAATCCCGATGAAGAACGTATCCTTTCCCGGGCTTATCTGACCGCATTGGTTCTGGAACATGCCCCCATTGCTGTCGAAACATTCAATCCTTTCCCCGGAAAATTGCAGACAGGCCTCCTTGCAGAAGATTTGAATGACGGATACAAACTGGCGGAAAAAATGGTCCCGGGCGTTGTCACATTGGGCAAAGATATGGAACTCGGAATCGGTTGGATGGTGGACCGCAGTCATGTGGCTCCGGACTGGCAAAATCTGCTGACACTCGGTCTGCCCGGTTTGATTCAACGGGTGAAAAATGGCACGTCTCCATTCCATCGGGCAGTGACGATGGTCTATAAGGCATTGGCTGAATTCTGCCGCCGGGTCGCACGGATCAACCACAATCCGGTCTATGCGGAAATTGCGGAACATGCGCCGCAGACTCTTCACGAAGCCTTTGCATTGGCTTATGTTCTGCATGATGCCATTGAATACACCAACGAAGAAGTCCGCACCATGGGGCGTTTTGATGAGCTTTATCTTGATTTCTACCGGAACGATCTTGCCGCCGGACGTCTGACCAGAGAATCCGCAAAGGAATTGATCAAGTATTTCTGGATTGCTTTCTACGCCCGTTATCAAGGCAAACGGTTCGGCAAAAACTTCTGTTTCGGACCTGCGATCAATGAGCTTTCGCACCTCGGGATGGAAGCGTATTACGAAATGAATACGGTCGACCCGAAACTTTCCGTACTTGTCAGAGAAGATATGCCCCGGGAATTTTTGGAACTTTGCACAAAATGTATCCGGGACGGCAGAACTGCAATCGTATTTCTCAACTATGATGTAGTCGTTCAGGGCTTGATCCGTCACGGAAGAACGCCCGAAGATGCAGCAAATTTCATCCCCATCGGCTGCTATGAACCTGCTGTGGCAGGGAAGGAAATCTCCTGTTCCGGATGCGCACACGTTTATCTGCCCGTCTTTGTTCTGCGGGCTTTGGAGAAAGTGGATAACTGTACAACTTTTGAAGAATTCAAGATTCTCTGCAAGGAACAGTACCGTTATTCCTGCGATATCATGAGAGAACGTCAGGTCCTCTGCGATCTTGCATGGAAATATGTCAACCCCGTACCGCTCCTTTCAGGCACCTTCGACAGCTGTATAGAAAAAGCAAAAGATATGACCGATTGCGGAGCCGTATACAATCACACCGGAACTGTCTGTTCTTACTTTGCCGATTTTTTGGACTCCGTGGAAGCCGTCCGGTATCTGGTTTTTGAAAAGAAACTCTGCACGATTCCGGAACTCCGGCAAATCCTCAAGGAAAACTGGCAGGGGCATGAAAAACTGCGTTCCGAAGTCATGCGCAAATGTGCAAAATGGGGGAATAATGATCCAGCGTTGGATCAGATCGGCGTTGAGTTTGCATCCTTTTTCTCTGAAATCCTCTTCCAGCTGCCCAATGGCAGAGGCGGCACATTCTTCCCCTCCATCTACGGTCAGCTGGTAGTGGAACGCGGGAAAGAAATCGGCGCTCTCCCGTCCGGCAGATTGGCTGGGGAACCCATGTCCAAAAACATGTGCTCCGCAATCGGCATGGACCGGAACGGCATTACAGCCTTGATGAACTCCGTATTGAAAATCGATATGCGGCAATTCCCCTGCGGAACCTGTCTGGATATCATGCTTCACCCGACGTCCGTCCGGGGAAATGAAGGACTCGAAATTCTGATGTCACTCATCCGCAACTTTATCGCCCACGGCGGCAGCGGAATTCAATTCAATATTTTCGATGCCACTGTCTTGCGTGACGCACAGGCGAATCCGGAAAAATATGCCAATCTGCAAGTGCGCGTCTGCGGGTGGAACGTCCGCTTTATCCACCTTGCACCGGAAGCACAGGAAACCTTCATCCGCCAGGCAGAAACTTTGAGCTGACCGGAGTAAAAAAGTCTTATGATGAATGCAAGATATATTGACATCAAACGTTTTGCGGTTCATGACGGACCGGGCATCCGGACCACGCTTTTCCTGAAAGGTTGTTCCCTGCGCTGTATCTGGTGCCATAATCCCGAAAGCCGTTTATCCAAGCCGGAATTGGCGATCCATTACCCGAAATGCACACTCTGCGGGGTGTGCGCGGAAACGTGCCAGTGCCATAGTATCGTCAACGGACTCCATGCGTTCGACCGGGAGGCGTGCAAAAGTTGCGGGAAGTGCGAAGAGGAATGTCCTTCCAATGCACTGGAACTTTTCGGCAAAGAAATCACTCTGGAAGATGCCGCTGCAAAACTTCTGGAAGACCGGCTCTTTTATTCCGACGGAGGCGGTATCACCATATCCGGCGGAGAACCTCTGCTGCAAAATGCCTTCTGCGCGGAATTGCTGAAACGGATGAAGGCGCAGGATATTCATACTGCCGTTGACACCTGCGGCAATGTGCCGTGGACAGCGTTTGAAACGGTACTCCCATACACCGATATGTTCCTTTACGATTTCAAATGTGCCGATCCGCAGCAGCACAAACGTCTTACGGGTTCATCCAACGAATTGATTCTGGAAAATCTCAAAAAACTGGATGCCGCAGGGAAACAGATTGAAATCCGTATGATTATGGTTCCGGAACACAATATGTCAGAACAGGATTTGATGGATGCCGGCGCATTTCTGGCTCAACTTCAAAATATTTCTGCCGTCCGGTTGCTTGCCTATCACTCCCTTGCCCGTTCCAAATTCAAAGCAGTGGATCACCCGGACACCATGCCGGATGTGGCATCTCCCGACAAAGAAACGTTGGACAAGTGTGCAGAAATTCTGCGTTCTGCCGGGGTGAAAAATGTCATCAATTCATTGGCATAAAAAGCACAAAGAATCTGCAATTTGTATTTGACTTTTTGCGCATGCCGTGATATGTTACATCCATTATGAGACAGAATGATCAAAACAAAAAAGAAAAGCTTTTTCAGATACGTGGCGTGTTGATTCTTCCATATCTGCTTTGCGTAGTGTATTTTATCTATGCAATCAGCAAGTATGCCACAGCAGAGACGAACGGGGCTTACACCTCACTTTTCTATGTGATCCATGGACCGGTTCATGAAATCGGGCATTTCCTTTTCTCCAACCGTGTCATGCCGGAAATTCTGCATGTTCTTGCGGGTACATTATTTCAATGGCTTGCGCCGATCGGTGCGGGAATCCAGTTCATCCGGACGCGTGAATTTCCGGCGTTGGCAGTTGCTCTTGGCTGGCTGGGCTTTTCCATGCTGGATACCATGGCATATATGCGTGATGCCACAGAATTGGAATTACAGCTTGTCTCTCCCTTTTCCAATGGCGGGGAAATCATTCATGACTGGCGTTATATTTTCCAACATTTCGGGCTATTGCGTCATTCGGAAACGATTGGCAACATTACGGGCTTTTTCGGCTACATTTTTGCCATCGCCGCAGTGTTATGGATCCTGTTCATGATTGGTTACGGCATTTATAACATGCTCCGCACAAAAATGCAACAGAATTGAAAGAAAAACACGGAAGCGTTATTCTTTCTGCATCTTCAAATCCCGGTACAGAATCTGCGCCAGAGCATTCATAATAGCTTTGTATTTGGCTGCATCGGCGAACAGTGACTGATACGTTTCGCTTGATTCCATGAAACTTGCCTGTGCCGCATCATCAAAGATTTTGGGGAATACGCTTTCAGTAAAGATCTTCGGCTCTGTGGTCTGAATGATCTTTTTGAGCTTTTTATCGGTCAACAGACGGTCACGGAGTGAAGTCAGCAGCACTTTGTCGCCTTCGGTGAAAATGCCTTTGTACTTTTCGTTGATCTTGTCAATAATCTCATCCAGCGGTTCTTTGGGTTCAGGAGCTCCGGCACCCTTGCCGGTGACAGGCCCAGCTTGGCATCGTATGGGGTTTCATTCCTGACATAGCCGCCCGCCTGCGACAGCAGGAAAGACTCGATATCGCTCTCAAAGCGCTTTTCAGAATCATCATTTATCGCCATCCGTCATCTCCTCATGTTCTCCGTAACACTGCCGTCAGCAAGTTACCGGCAAGTTAAATTTTACCTCAATTTCTGCTCAAAAAGCTCCGCATTGCCCTCGTTCAGCAAGTTACCAGCAAGTTACCGGCAGGTTAAATTATGCCCAGTATGGAATGTAACGTTTATATCGTGGTGCAGTATCCGGATCAACAACCCGAATAAGTTCTTTTTCTACAGCTTCTTTCAAAAGTCGCGATATACCGGCCGAATTTTTTTCATCCAATCCGAAGCGTTTTCTTAAAGAACTGTTATTCATCGGTTCCTGAATTATGTATGTTATGCAGGCATGAAAATAACAGGCTCGCAACTTGGCTTCAACAGAAAGCATCGTGTACGGAATAAATGAACAGGCAGATTTTCTGTATTTACAGGCAGGTTTTCTATGGCGGTTGTTTCTGGTGGTTTGTCTCCTCGGGGAGACAGTTTAAAGGGGGAATAGGGGATTTTTTTGTACAATTTGTCAGGGGACTTCTCTTTACTCAGAAGTGGTGATGGCTGAACCTGTTATGATTACCAGTTCCCCGGCTTGAAATACAAACGATTTTAGGGGCACTTTTTTTGACGCTTTTGAAGGTAAAATCAGTCTCTCCGAGGAGACAAAAAGTGTATTTTTCATTTTGAAAAAAAGCGATACTCTCTAAAAATGAACAATACGGATTTTGGTTATCTGTAGCGGGATTCGGTAACGGTTTACTGCAAAAGAGATCAAAAAACGCCTGATGTTGTACGAATGTATGTTTTTACAATTAAACCAAATATAATAATTTCATTTTTTCATAAAAAAGCGACACTGTTTTTTTGACAGATCATAACAGTCGTGCTTTGGAAAAACAATTTATACTCAAAGGATAAAATCAAAAACATACCTTTTGTATTGCTTTCAAAAATCAGCATATAAACTGTAAAAAAAAAGACCGATGGAGAATGCTCTCCACCGGAATGCTGTCGTTTTTATTGTTTTCTCCATCGAAATACCTCCACATCAAGCCTAACACTCTTCTGTATAGAATTGTTGAGTTCCAAGTATAAAAGCAGCAGACACTTCCGGTGCATATATTGTAAGAAAAAACGGGGCGGATCTCTCCGTCCCGGGATGCTGCATGGCACATAGATAAAAAGAAGGAACCGCACTTTTCATACGTCTCAATAATGATGATTGTAAACGAATTGCGATCACTCAAAGAGTAAATCCGGGTTATGTTTCGGATAGTCCGGACATTCCCCGGCTGGAATTTCCTTGAGAATTTTGAATCCGTCTTTGGTGTCGATCAGGAAAGCCTGATATTGAGCGGCACTGCTGCCGCCTTCATAATTGCAGACGATCAGATGACGGCGATCACCATCGCCTTTCATATCCACCAGATATGGGCGGTAATCGGTGATTCCATCTGCAAAATCCATAGTAAAGCGTCGGAATTTACCGTCTCCGCTTTCATCCAGAACTTTCATAAATCCGATACGGTACGGAGTGCAAAAAGGCAGAACAACCACATCGCCGCCATTGCTGA
>JAZUCU010000051.1:0-25454 GCA_045639325.1 Victivallales bacterium | reverse complement strand
AAGAATGCAAGCAAGATGTGCTGTCATGAGAAAAATGCTGTTGATTCTCAGAGGAATGGTTATTGCTGACAAAAAATACGATAAAAATTTCAAAAAAATTAAAAAAAACATTTGACTTTTAGCAAACCATCTACAGGGCTTGTTATCCGGTTTATCAATGCTGTTACGGACGGGATCATTTCATATTACGTATTTTTTGTGGGGATTATATGGGATATCTGTGAAAATTTATGATATTTCTGGGATTTATAACTGGAAAAAATGGAAAAATATGCTATCTTATGTAATAATTCAATATTTAAACATCGAATATAGTTTTCCACGGAGTTTGCCAGTTCATGATCATGCAGAATAAAGTCAAAATTTTCTATCTCGGGTCGGGAGCGTTTTCTGTACCCGTACTTGATGCTTTAACCCGGGATGACCGGATCGAATTGCTGGGGATCGGAACACAGATTGACAAAGCGGCAGGGCGGAAACGTATTCTTACGCCGACTCCGCTGGGCAAGTGGTGTGATGACCGTAATATTGCCTGTATGCGTGTACCTTCTGTGAATACACCGGAATTTCTGGAAATGATGCGGGGACTGGCACCGGATATTATTGTGGTTGTCTCATTCGGACAGCTTTTGAAAATTGATTTGCTGAACATACCGAAATTCGGTTGTTTCAATGTCCATGCATCTCTGTTGCCTGCTTACCGCGGGGCATCTCCGATTACGACTGCTGTTCTTAATGGGGATGCAGAAACGGGTGTGGCATTCATGCAGATGGAAAAAGGTCTCGATACCGGCCCGGTTTATGAATTGCATCGGATGGCGGTGCCGGAACAGATCACGACCGGCGAACTGGAACAGCAGCTGTCACAACTTGCGGGCGAGAAAATCGGTGATTGTCTTATCCGTGTCACCGAAGGATTGGTTCCTGTTGCACAGGGAACGGAAGGCGTCACAGTATCCGTAAAGATCCGCAAAACAGACGGAGCCGTGGATTTTCGTGAAGATGCCATGGTGATTGCGCGTAAGGTACGGGCATTTTACGGTTGGCCCTCCATGACATTCCGTGCTGCCTTGAAGAACCGTACTATCAATGTAAAAATCATGCGGGCGAAAGGGATATCCTGTGAAACGCAGGGGCAGCCCGGTGAATTTATCGCTTATACAAACAATCAAATGATGATCTGCTGCGGGAATGGTGCATTGGCTATTGAGCGTGTTCTTCCGGAAGGCAAGAAAGAAATGCCGGTATCCGATTTTCTTAACGGGTGCCATATTTCCGTTGGCGATATTCTTCTGAATGGAATGGATTGAGCCTGATACAATGGCACGTCAGATCATCAACAAAAACAAAACTGGTATATCTGCAAAATGAAACTGTTCCGAAGAAAAAAGAGAAAAGATGCGCCGGAAGAAAATCCGGAACCATTGGCTGAAACTGTTGCAGTGAAAAAGCCTGTGAAGACGAAAAAGAAGAAGGAACCTGCCGCTGAGGCGGAGGGTAAGTCATCTTCTGCCGTTGCAAAGAAGAAAAGTGAACCGGCAAAGACTGTTGCTGCTCCGGAAACGGTGAAAGAAAAAGAATCCGTCATCAAAAAGCTGAAGAAAAAAGTAAAAACAGCTGTAAGAGCGAGAAAAGCCCGCAAAGCCAGAACTGCGAGAAAAGCAGAAGAGGCGGTAAAGGCAGAAAAAGCAGAAAAGACAGAAGAAAAGAACGTCGGGAAAAAGCCTGTCCGCAAGCCGAAAGAGAAGAAAGTGGAACCGACTCCCGTTGTTTCTCAGCCTGTACCTGCCGCTGCTCCGCAGAATGCGTCGAAACAGAAGGTGAAGAAAGCGGAAAAACAACCGGCACCGCAGCCGCAATCCCAGGCGGAACCGAAAGCGCAGGGGCAGAAGAAGGCGGAACCGAAAGCGCCGAAACAGCAACCGGCAAAGAAACAGGGGGAAAAGCAGAAGAAACAACAAGCTGCCCCGCCTGCACCTGCTGCACCGCCTCCGCCGCCGGAAAAGAAGGTGAAAAAACAGATCGTTCTGAACTGTGAGGAATTGGAAAACCGTTCTGCGCTTCTGTGTGACGGCAGACTGGAGGAATATGAACTGGAACGTCCTGCCAATGAAATCTTTGCAGGTTCGATTTATCTTGGGCGCATTACCCGTCTTGAGCCATCATTGGAAGCGGCGTTTGTGGATATCGGCGCGGAAAAGAATGCGTTTCTGCATTACCGCGACATGCTCCCGGCGACTTATGACATTCTGGAAGATGTGCGGAAAGCGGAAAACAGTGACCCTGAAGACGGCGCGAAGGATAAATCGGGTAAACTTCTGAGTAAATTTGCAGGCAAGATCCGTTCCATCATCGGTAAAGCGGATAAGGGCCGCCGTTTGAAAGAAATCGAAGAAAAGCTCCACAGCGGCAAGATCAAAGTGGAAGATATTCCCAAGGTATTCCCCTGCGGTTCGGAATTGCTTGTTCAGGTCACGAAAGGCCCCATTGGCACAAAAGGAGCGCGTCTGACAACGAATATCACGATTCCGGGGCGTTATCTTGTGCTGCTGCCTTATTCGAAACATATCGGTTTGTCTTCCAAGATTGAGGATAACAAAGAACGCAGCCGTTTGCGCCGTATTCTTACGGATCTTGATATTCCTGACAACATGGGAATGATTTGCCGTACTGTTGGCGAAGGCAAGAAAGATGTATTTTTCCAGCGTGACCTGGATATGCTTCTGGAAGTCTGGCATAATGTTGAAATGGCATTGATTCAGCCGAAAGCCCCGGCCTTGGTTTATGCAGAGCCGACGATGCTGGAACGGACGGTGCGGGATCTTCTCACGGATGATATTGATGAAATTGTGGTGGATGACCCGGTACGTTATTCGGAAATGAAAGCCAATGTTGAAAAATTTGTCGGGGATGATTTCCAGACAAAATTGGTACTTTACAATCGTCCTGAGCCGGTATTTGACCATTACAAGATTACAAAACAGGTAGCGGAAATCTTCAACCGGATCGTCAATCTCCCCAGCGGCGGCTATTTGTGCATTGACGAAACAGAAGCCCTGATTGCAATCGACATCAACTCCGGCAAGAGCAAATCCGGCAAAGAAGCGCCGGAAATGATTCTGGCGACCAATCTGGAAGCGGCGGAAGAAATTGCACGGCAGATGCGTTTGCGGAATATCGGTGGTCAGGTCGTGATCGACTTTATTGATATGTCACATCAGCGTGACCGTGATACGGTTTTCCGGGCGATGGAACGGCATTTGCGTAACGATAAGGCACGCACAAAAGTGTTGCCGATCAGCCGTTTCGGTTTGATGGAGCTGACGCGTCAGAGAGAACATGAAAGCGTGAAAGACACGGTATATGATCTCTGCCCGTATTGTAACGGATCGGGTCATGTGAAGTCGGCCATCAGTATGAGTGTGGAAATTCAGCGGTCGCTGAAAGAAATTCTGAAACGGAAACGGCGGAATAAAGATTTTGCGGTCCGTGTGATCATGCATCCCTCGATCATGGCGCGTTTGAAGAACAACGATGCTGATTTGCTGCGTGAATTGCAGAATGTATACGGGAAAGATTTGCAATTCCGTGCGGATCCGACGGTTCACATAGAAGATTTCAAACTGGTTGATCCGGAAACGGGTCTTCCGGTGGAATAATTGAACTTTATAATGTATAAAAAAACTGTGCCGGGTTCAAGTGATTGAATCAAGCACAGTTTTTTTGTCAGAAGGCATTCATAATCAGCCCGGTGACGATCATAATCAAACCGACGATCTTTGTCAGCGTGCAAGGTTCTTTCAGTATGAATACGCCTGCAAATACTCCGATGGGCAGACTCATCTGGCGGAAAACCTGTACATAACTGACATTATCGACATGGTTCATGGCGAGCAGGACAAGGATATATGCCACGGCACTGAAGAATCCGGCAAGATAGCCCTGATAACTTTTGAAAGTACAGAATTTCAATTCTTCGCGCCACTGTTTTTTGCACATGGTAATCACCAGGAGGGACAGGGTCAAAGCGAATTGCATCAGAGTCACAAAGAAGAGAGAACGGTGGATATCGGACTGCGCAGGCATGCCTTTCAGGAGCTTCATGGATAAGCTGTCGACGACGGTATAGCCGGTGGTTCCGCAGGAAATGACCATGATGAAAAGCATGACTTTGGAGCAATAGGTGCGGAACGAGAAATCACGGAATCGTGTCATCGGCAGAATAATACATCCCGTGGCGACGATAATCATACCGGCGATGGCGCAGACGGACGGCGTCTTGCCCAGCCCGAAAATGAGTGTGACGATGGCGACAAAGAGGACGGGGAATGCTCTTCCAAGGGGATATACCATCGACATATCGCCCAATTTGTATCCGTAAGCCAGTCCGAACATGTAAACGGTTTCAAAGAAAATACTGGCGGCGAAGAGGATCCAGAATTTTCCGGGGAGTGCGGTGATATCGATTCCGCTGGTGATGGCGAAATAAATCCACGGCGCGCCGCCTGCGAACGCCATGACGGTGAAGAATGCCAGCGAAGGATTGTTTTTCTTACTGATGAAGTTCCATCCGGCGTGAAGAAAAACGGAAGCGGAGATAATCAGAAAAGCAACAAGAGTCATGCTTTATTCTCCTGTTTCATAATTTTTTTGTGGATATAAAGATATGCGGCAACAAAGACGGCAAGGGCAAGGATGATCCAGATATAATAATCGTGAATCATGGCTTTGCCTTTTTCAATCATTTCAAGATACGTCATGTTACCGGCGAGATGGCCGAAGTAGTAACCGATACCGGCAAGGATGGCAGTCCAGATACCTGCACCGAGAGCGGTGAAGAAAGAGAATCGCCAGATATTCATTTTGGAGAGGCCGGCAGGGATGGAGATCAATTGGCGGATCGCGGGGAGAAGTCTGCAGACGAAAGTGGCGATATCGCCATATTTGCGGAAGATTTCTTCGGCTCTGTCGAGAGCCTGTTCTTTGAGGAAGAAGTATTTACCGTATTTATGGAGGAATGGTCTTCCGACCCATGAGAAGAGGTAATAGTTGATATATGCGCCGAGCATGGAGCCGGCGAGACCTGCGATGATAACAATCAGCAGATCCAGAGCATGTACACCGGTGAAAAGAGAATATCTGAAGACAAGGAATCCGGCGGGGATCATCACCACTTCGCTGGGGAACGGGATGAAAGAGCTTTCAATGGTCATGAAGAGAAGGATGAAGAAGAGGATCATCAACGGGGCGGTTTCTGCGTATTTTGCATACGTTTCGATGTGGGAAGCGATGATTTCAGTCATAATTCAATTATCCGGTGGGAGATTATAAAAACCGCCGCTCCCCCGGGTAAGGGGAACGGCAGTCAAGCAATGTTAAAACGTCTGACAATTATTCAGTATCAGTCAGCCCATTCGGTGATGGCAGCGACAGCTGCGCAGTCAACGATGTCATCCACGGAGCAACCGCGGGAGACGTCAGTGAAGGGGCGACGGAGACCCTGGATCAGGGGACCGATAGCAGTTGCACCGGCGAGGCGTTCAGTAGCCTTGTACATGGTGTTACCGCAGTTGAGGTCGGGGAACACGAGGATGTTAGCCTGACCTGCGACGGGGGAACCGGGAGCTTTCTTGACTGCGATTTCAGGAATGATAGCAGCGTCGAACTGGAGTTCGCCGTCGATGAGGAGGGAGGGATCCATTTCTTTTGCTTTTGCAGTAGCTTCAACGACTTTGTCGATGATGGGATCGTGAGCAGAACCTTTCGTGGAGCAGGAGATCATAGCGACTTTGGGTTCTGCGCCGGTGTACTGGCGGAAAGTTTTTGCTGTTGTGACAGCGATTTCAGCGAGCTGATCGGCAGTGGGGTTGATGTTCAGACCGCAGTCAGCGTAGAAGAACACGCCATTGTGGCCCCATTTTTTATCGGGCATCTGCATGATGAAGAAAGCAGAAGCGATTTTGCTGCCGGGAGCAGTCTTGAAGAACTGGAGAGCGGGTTTTGTCTTCTGAGCTGTGTTGTGGTTGTAACCTTTGGGGTTACCGCCGCCGGAGACATAACCGTGAGCATCGCCGCTGCAAACCATGACAGCGGAGAACACGCATGTATCTTTGAGCATTTCGCGAGCCTGTTCTTCTGTGAGACCTTTGCTCTTGCGCAGTTCGACAGCTTTTGCAATGTACTTGTCGAGGTTGGGAGTCTTGAGGACGTCAACGATTTCGACGCCGGTCAGGTCGATACCATTTTCGGCAGCGAGTTTAACGATAGCGTCTTCATCACCGACGAGGACGGGTTTTGCATAGCCGAGCTGGACCAATTTGGCAGCGGCCTGCAGGTTGCGGGGGTCATCGCTTTCCGTAAGGCAAACTTTGCGCCCCAGGGCTTTTGCTTTCGCACGGATTGAGTCGAGAACTGTTTCTGACATTTTTTTGTTCCTTCTATAAAAGTTTAAGAGTTATGGTGTTATATCAAACGGCAAATAATGCCTTGAATTCTTCGGGAGAAACCTGTCTGCCATAGGCGGACTGTTCAAACACTTCGGCGTATTCAATGCCGGGGATGTTTGCCAGTTTTGCCGCCCGCTGGTAAATGGGGCCCCAGTATTTAATCAGGTGGGCTTTGCGCTGTTCCCAGGTCATGCCGGTCACATCAAAGTTATCAATACCGAAATCGACCCAGGGGAGCCATTCATAGAACTGAGATTCATGGCAGTCCAACAGACGCATTTTTTCATCCAGCACATCATCCACAGAGACTACGGCGTCGGTGCGGATGGGGCGGGGATCGGTGTAGCCATCGTAAGAAAACGCGTAGATGGGATTCTGTTCCGGCACGGGGACCGTGGGGCAGAAGAGGGGCACGCGGACAAGGAATGTGGTATCCATGACAAGCTGTGCTGTTGCCCGGTGGTCGGGGTGATAATCGCAAAGCCGGTGTGTGATCACGACATCGGGTTGAAATTCGCGGATGATTTTCGTAATGGCGATACGGTTTGCGAGGGTATTTTCCAGCAGGGTATCGCTGTTCTGCATGACATCATATTCCACGATTCCGGAACGTTTGACGACTTCCTGGGCTTCGCCGTAGCGACGGGCAGCAAGGGCATCGGGCTTCATCTTGTGATGTCCGGCGTTACCATTGGTAAGAGAGACGAATTTTACTTTATGTCCGGCTTTTACGAGTTTAACTGCAGTGCCGCCGAAAAATACATCGGGGTCATCGGGATGTGCACCGAAAAATAAAAAACGTTTCACATTCTGTTCGTTCATACCACAATTCCTTGGAAATGAGTTAATGGTTTCTGACCGATGGAATAGACATCGAATCCGATCTCGAACAATTTCTGATGAGGGAGAATGTTTCTGCCGTCAAAAATGAATGCGGGTTTCTGCATGGAGTTGAACAATGCTTCGAAATCCAGGTCTGCAAATTCCTGCCATTCGGTGGCGATGACGATACCATGTGCACCACGGACGGCATCTTCTGCTGAATTGCAAAATTCGATATTGCCCTGTTCGTTAGCCAGATCCAACTTGGCATTTTCCATAGCCTTGGGGTCGTAAATGGCGAGCGCAGCATGTTCTTCCAGCAATTGTTTGCAAACGGAAATTGCGGGAGATTCGCGGGTATCACCGGTATTGGCTTTGAACGCAAAGCCGAGGATGGCGATGCGTTTATCTGCGACGGTATTGAACATAGCCTGGAGGATATTGTGAACGAATCGAGTTGCCTGATAATCATTGATCTTCACGACAGATTCCCAATAGTCTGCGACTTCGGGCAGATTGTAATAGCGGCAGAGGTATACCAGATTGAGGATATCTTTCTTGAAGCAGGAACCGCCGAACCCGAGACTGGCGCGGAGGAATTTAGGGCCGATACGGCTGTCGAGACCGGCAGCGGCTGCGACTTCGTTCACATTGGCTTCTGTTTTTTCACAGAGAGCGGAAATGCTGTTGACGGAAGAAATACGCTGTGCCAGCATGGCGTTGGATACGAGCTTGGTCAATTCGCTGGACCAGAGATTTGTGGTAATGATTTTTTCTCTGGGGACCCAGTTGGCGTAAATGGAAATGATTTCTTCCACCGCCTGACGTCCTTCTTCTGTTTCCATGCCGCCGATGAGGACGCGGTCGGGATTATTCAAGTCGGAAATAGCGGTACCCTCGGCGAGGAATTCGGGGTTGGAAACGACCTGGAATTTCAAGCCTTTGTTATTGGAATGCAGGATACGTTGAATGGTTTGAGCGGTCCGGACGGGGAGCGTGCTTTTTTCCACAATAATCTTATTGGATTCGGAATATTCCAGGATACTGCGAGCTGTTTTTTCCACGAACTGGAGATTTGCGGCATGCCCTTCGCCTGCGCCGAAAGTTTTTGTCGGGGTGTTGACGCTGACGAAAATGATATCGGCATTGCGGATACCGGCAGGGATGTCAGTAGAATAGAACAGATTTTTTCCCCGGCAGCGGAAAACGATTTCATCGAGACCGGGCTCATAAATGGGGAGCTGATTTGAATTCCATGCAGCGATCCGCTGTTCATTGATATCGACGACGGTGACGACATAATCGGGGCAGCGATCCGCGATTACAGCCATAGTGGGGCCACCGACATATCCGGCACCGATACAAAGGATTTGTTTTTTCATAATCACCCAAGCAGTTAATATATTATATAATACACCCTATACTTTACCACAAATCGGCGTTTTTTCAAACGAAAGAAGGGAAAGAGTTCAATTTTTTTCGTATTTTTCCTGTTTCAGCAGTTGAAGAAATCTTTTTTTGTGATAATTTAATAGGATAAGTCCGTTCCTATTTTTTATGTTCAGTTTGATAATCTATGAAAAAAATTGCAGAACTTGATATTCATAATTTCGCTTTTGGCGGAGATGGAACCGCATTGCTGCCGGATGGTAAGGTGTGCTTTGTGCCCCGCACTGTTCCAGGAGACCGGATCCGTGCCGAAATCATTGTCGAAAAGAAGAACTTTGCCCGGGGTGTGATCCGGGAGATTCTGGAGCCATCCCGTGACCGGAGAGAAAGTCTGTGTCCGCTCCGGACGGCAGATACACCATGTCCGGCATGTGTTTATGCGGAAGTTGATTATGCTGTGGAGCTTCAGGCGAAACAGCAGCAGTTGGAATTTTTTATGCGGAAGTTTTCTCCGGAGGTGATTCACCCGCCTTATCCCTCGCCGCACCGTACCGGTTATCGGAACAAGATATCTCTTTCCTGCGAAAATGGGGTTGCGGGGTATCGCGGGGAAGATAATACGACTCTGATCCCTGTCCGCACCTGTCCTTTGGCGCAGGATGCCATTTGTGAAAAAATGGAGCAGTATCAGCCTGCCGCCGATGCGAAACGGATCGTATACCGTTGGACTCCGTTCGATGGTGTTGCGATGCCGACGGAACGGGATTGTCCGGAATTTCTGACGGAACAGATTGGTTTGGAACAATTCAAAGTGCCGGCCCGTTCCTTTTTTCAGGTCAACATGTCGGTTGCGGAGGAATTATCGAAACGAGCTCTGGGGTATGTCAAACGTTATCAGCCGAAACATTTTGTTGAATTGTACAGTGGATCGGGGATCTTCTCTGTTCTTGCGGCAGGGCAGAATCCGGCGCTGCAATGCATTGGCGTAGAACTGGATGGGGATGCAGTCCGTATGGCGCAAAAGAATGCGGAAGAGCATGGTGTTGCTGCCCGCTGCCGTTTTTACAGCGATGATGCCGCCCGTTTTCCGAAGAAGATCAAAGGGGTTCTGCCGGGTGAGACGTTATTGCTGACAGATCCGCCGCGTACGGGGATGTCGAAAGAAGTTGTTCAGGGAATTCTTGCGTGGCAGCCGTCGGTGATTGTGTATATTTCCTGCGCGCCGGACATGTTGCGGCGTGATTTGCAAATGTTATCAGACGTGTATCAGGTGAAGGAAACGGCATTGCTTGATATGTTTCCGTGTACTTCTCATTTTGAATCGGTTACGTTATTGGAGAAAAAGAGATGAGTACTCCAAAGACAGATAATACGGGGCATCGTTCACGCATTCGGGAAAAGTATTTGCATCTGGGCGCGAAAGCTTTTGAAGATTATGAATTGCTGGAATTGATTTTGAGTTATGCGCTGCCACGCCGGGATGTAAAACCGTTGGCAAAAAGCCTTTTGCTGGAATTCGGCTCGATCAGTAAGCTGATCGATGCGCCGGTTGACCAGCTGGTTAAAGTGAAAGGGCTCAGCTATAATTCGGCAATTCTGTTGAAATTGACCAAAGATCTGGCGATCCGTTATCAGGAACAGGATATTCGCAGCGAAGATATTATGAATAACCCGGGGAAGATTGCCAATTTTGCCCGGATCCGGCTTGGCGGCATGAATGTGGAAGCCATGATGGTACTGTTTCTGAATACGCAGAATGCGCTGATTGAACATGAAATTGTCAGCGAAGGGACAACCGATCAGGTGAATATCTACCCGGCGGAGATTGCGCGTAAAGCCTTGTTGTATCATGCGAAGTCGATTATATTGTGTCATAATCATCCGGGCGGGAAAGCGAGTCCGTCGGAAGATGATATTCATGTTACGAGACAGATACGCGACATTCTGCGGGCAGTCAACATATTTGTTCTGGACCACATTATTGTATCCCGTTTCAGTGTATTCAGTTTGCGTCGGGAGCAGGATAACTTGCCGGCCCGGGCACGAATTCTGGATCCGCTGCCGGGAATGAATGTATGCGCGGAACCGGGAGGAGAATACGAATTATGATTTATGGAATCGGAACCGACCTGGCAGATGTGGATCGTATCCGCAAGGTACTGGAAAAGCACGGGGATCATTTTGCGGAGACAGTTTTATCCGCCGGAGAGTTGGAAATTTTCCGTGAAAGAACGGGTAAAGCCGAATTTCTTGCGGGGCGCTGGGCAGGAAAAGAGGCATTTTCCAAGGCACTCGGGACGGGTATCGGGGAGAATTGCTCATTTCATGAGATTGAGATCCTTCCGGATGAAAAGGGGCGTCCGGTGATTACGAACTTGTATGGTAAAGCGTTAAAAACGGTTCAGGATAAGGGAATTACAAAATATCATATTTCAATCAGTCATGAACGGGATTATGCATCCGGCTTTGTAATTCTGGAAAATTGATTTGCAAATTTTCAGTTTTGTGATATATTATGTAAACAATCCAATATATTTTTACTGAACTCTCAGCTAGACCTGTATCCAGGATTGGGAAAGCAGCCGGGAATCCGGATATCCGGCGCGCCTTGCGTAAGCAGAATTGAATCCGGATAATCAGAGGAAATATTTATGAACCTTTCCGTTAACAAACATGTGATCAGCGGTGCAGTATCGGTGCCGGGATCCAAGTCACACACGATCCGTGCACTGGTCATAGCCACTCTTGCCAAAGGGACTTCCATTATCAAATCTCCTCTTGTGTCAGCGGACACACTTTCCAGTCTTTCAGCGGCATCTGCGCTTGGTGCCTGGATCAAGCGCGGTGATGACAGTGTTTGGACGATTTCCGGTACAGGTGGGAATATTCTTCCGCCTGCGGGGACCGTTAATATGGGGAATTCCGGTACTGGGATTAAACTTTTTGCTGCGATGGCTTCCCTTTCTCCGTACAAGATTGCGTTTGACGGGGATGATTCGCTGCGTTCCCGTCCGATGAATCCGCTGCTGGAAGCATTGGCACTTCTCGGGGTGAAAAGTCTGGCATCTGAAGGGGGAAAATGCCCGTTTCATGTGCAGGGACCGATGCAGGGTGGTCAGACGGTTGTGGAAGGAAAGTCTTCTCAATATCTCAGTGCGCTTCTTCTCAGTGCACCGCTTGCGCCCAATGATTCCGTGATTATTGTCGATAATTTGAATGAAGTGCCGTATGTTGATATTACGCTTGACTGGCTCCGGAGACAGCAGATAGAGTTCCGCAGAACGCCGGATTACAGTCGATTTGAAATTCCGGGCAAGCAGACATTCAAGCCGTTCAGCGTGCAGATCCCGGGGGATTTCTCCAGTGCATGTTTCCCGATGGTGTCAGCGGCTGTGACCGGTGGAGCGCTTACGCTTGACAACTTGGATTTCAAAGATGCGCAGGGGGATCAGAAAGTGATTGATTATCTGGAGCAGATGGGAGCAAAAATCACCCGTACCGAAAATGGAATTCAGCTGAAAGCCGGAACGAAACTGAAAGCAGTTGAGCTGGATTTGAATGATACTCCCGATGCACTCCCCATTCTTTGCGTAGCTGCAGCATGTGCTCAGGGGCGCAGCGTATTCAAAAACGTTGCGCAGGCACGCATCAAAGAAACCGACCGGATTCATTGCATGAAGGTCGAGTTGGAAAAGATGGGTATTCAGGTGGAAGAATTTGAAGATGGTCTTGCAGTGACCGGCGGTAAACTCCATGGTGCGGTGGTGAACAGTTACCTGGATCACCGGATTGCCATGTCTCTGGCGGTTGCCGGTTTTGCCGTGGAAGATCCGAAAGAAACAACGGTTATTGAAGGAGCAGAATGTATTGCTGTGACTTATCCTGGCTTCTTCCGTGACTTCAGAGAATTGGGAGCAGTCTTCTACGAAAACTGATTCATACAAAGTTTTTTGAAATAAATCTTCAAGCCGGTATTGATATTTGGTCAATACCGGCTTTTTTGATTTGCTTTTTTGATTACGTGGGGATATTGTATTTCAAAAAAGGAGGGATTGGGTTATGAAACATCTTATCAAGAAATCACTTTGTTATATCTCCACATTGCTGTTGTGCGGGTGTCATTCCGATTCAACAGGCGATATCCCCGCAGTTGACAATTTCAATGCGGGGAAATATATGGGGGACTGGTATGAAATTGCACGTTTGCCGAATTATTTTGAGAAGGATTTGCAATGTGTTACCGCAAATTATACACTGTTGCCGTCGGGCAGAATTATGGTGCGTAATTGCGGGGTGAAGGATAACATCCGGCGTTGTATTACCGGGGAAGCGAAACTGCGCGGTGAGACGGATAAAGGGGAATTGCTGGTTTCATTTCAATGGCCGTTTTATGGTGCGTACCGGATTATTTATCTGAATGATGATTATAGTGTTGCAATGGTAACAGGAAGCCGGAAAAAATATTTCTGGATTCTTTCCCGTACGCCGAAACTTCCTGTCGGGGAATTGGAAAAACTGATTCAATGGGCGAAAACACATGGTTATGAGACAGAAAAACTGATTTATCCGCTGCCGTTACATTGATGTGGTGTAACGGTTTGATCCCGCCTTCAGTAAAAGGAACGTAACCTTTCTCAAATGAATGCGTTTTGCATCGGAAATATGACGGCACCGATTGAGAAGATTCTGATAATAGGCATAGTCTTTTTTCCGGATGAGGCTCCGGGCATAAAATTGCACGGCATCGTTTTCGGTCATAAAGACGACGGCAGGCGAAAGGAGTTCGAGGGAGGGATCAAGCCAGAAGTCATAAATTCTGTTCCACGGGATGAGTTTTCTGTTATCTGATTTGAGCGAGGAGCATAGGATACCTTTCTCCGTGATGTCCAGAATCTTTTGATCGCTGGAAATCATTCTGCCGATCAGATATTTTTTCATATTGATAAGATATTGAGAGTCAGAGACAAAGTAACTCTGGTCTGCGATAATATCAAGATCACGGATCGTGTTTTTCATGGATTGCGGGATCAGTTTGGCTCTGTGTTTGTTGAAGTCACAAAAAGACCATGCAAATCGCTCCATATCGGCATAGGACTTTGCTGATTTCAGAGATTTGATGAGGAAGCGGCATTCCTGCTCCGCTAATCTTGCCAATTTCAGCTGCGGATGTCTTTTTACATTTTCCGGATAATTGATGATATTGCGTTTCAGATTATCACAATAGCGTTCCACGGCAGAGAGTTCCTCGCCGGTCAACAGCGTATTATCCGGTATTGATTCGAGTTCAATGAGTTTAGCATACCGCTGAATGGCGCGTTGCTGGCGGATCAATTCGCATGCCATGTGGAGGTGCTGTTTTGCGATAAGGGGATGTACATTCGAAAGAGCACCGGTATTGTGTTTACATGCATCAAGAACTGATTTTTTACTTTTCAGGAACGGAGCAATCCGCTTTTCGTAATCCGCAAGTTTTGTGTAAGAATTCTGAAGAGCCAAAGCTTCCTGCGGGGCATTTTTGTACTGGAGAGTGAACTGCTGAATTCGCAGTAATGCCTGGGCATAGGTCAAATTTTTGATTTCCTGTTTGACCTGAAGCCATTGATTCCAGATCATCTGATTCTTTGCTGCAACCGATGCGGCAGCCTGTGCGCTGTCAGGCGCAGCAGAAGAGATGTAGTGTACCGTGACGAGAGCGGCGATGAGGAAACATACAACCGCAGTCAGAATGAGAACCGCCCAGGTGTATTTATTGAGAGGCTTACGGAGAGAATTACCGTTCATGCCCTGCGTGTCATTTTCCTGTTTGTTTTTGGCACGGAGCTGGTTGTAATCTCTGCGGATGGTCATCAATTTCTGAGTGACAAGAGCCCATGAATAGGGTCTGTGGTCAGGAGATTTCTCCATCAGTTGATCGACGAGGACGGAAAGTTCTTCGGGGATATTGCAATCGACGGCGATGAGTGGTTTGGGCTGGTTGTTCAACTGTTTCGCACAAACGACCTTGGGGTCTTCATCGGGGAACGGAGGAGCGCCTGTCGCCAGGTGATACAGCGTTGTACCGAAAGAATACATATCCGCTTTGAAATTGATGCGATTGACTTCGCCGCGAATGACTTCGGGCGGAGCGTATGCCGGGGTTGCCATGATTTCGCCGGGCACGAGGGAATCATAAGTCTGATCTCTTGCAAGCCCCAGGTCTGCGAGTTTGATTTCGCCATTTTCCTGCATAATGATATTTTCGGGTTTAATATCGCCATGACAAAGGTGATTGCGTTCCCATGCATAAGTGAGTGCATCGGCGATATAAACGGCGACATTGAGGAGGAGATTGGGAGGCATGGGGCCGTTCTGATTAACATAATCGTCAAGATTTTGCCCCTGAATCAGTTCCATAACGAAATAACAAACGCCGTCATCAATACCGGCATCGTATGCCTGCACGATATTGGGGTGAGCCATTTTTGCTGCTGCGCCGGCTTCGCGGAAAAAGCTTTTGACGAATTCCTGATCGCCGGCGAGGGTTTCTTCCAGGACTTTCAGTGCAACAAAGCGGTTGAGATTCGTCTGTTCGGCAAGGTAAACAACACCCATTCCGCCATGGCCGAGTTCGCGTACGATGGTGAAACCGGCAATGACATCGCCCGGGGAGAATACTTTCCGCGGGACGAGCGTGGAATCACAGAACGGGCATGTTGGAGCTGCCTCATCCTCTTTTACAACCGGCTGTCTGCATTTTTGACAATACATCATCATCGGAGCAGTCCCCTGACAAAGAATTATTCTTCGATTTTATGTCCGATACCGAATCCTGGCATACCGGAAAAAGAAAGAGCGAAAGAAATATAGTGCTTATTTTCTTTTTTGTCGTCATCGCGTTCCTGAGTTCTGCCGGCAGTGACGCTCAAATCAACGCAGTGGAAACGTCGTTTCAAAGTGAGACTGATATCAGAAAGGAGAGCGGCATCAATATCATAACTGATCATGAAAGCGCCTTTGAGATGTTTATCAAAGAAGACAGGGAATTCGAGTCCGGCTCTAGCTTTCTGGGAGCGTTGAAACTGATTGATAAACATACCGGCGGCAGAAATGGAACTGTATGTTGTTCCCATGGAATAGGGAGTCCGCTGGGCGTAATCGTCTGAATATTCATAGGCTGCAGTGACGATCCATTCGGGTGTGATTTTGTATGTCAACTGATTATACCATCTGTTGAAGTATTTCCAGCTGAAACCGGGTCTGCCTGCATTGCGTTTGCCGCGTGTGACTTCGGAATCATGCGGGTTGTTCTGGCCGAGGTCCAACAGCAATTCGGAAATGAATTCGATTTTGTCACAGGGAGTGATGCGGAGAATGGTACCGAAGTCGCCGAAAGAATTGTATCCTTTTTCCTTGTTGAAAAAGAAGTCCCAATAATTTTCGAGAGAGAAGATTTCGGTGATCTGTTTATTTCTGCGTGTCTGGAGGCGGTTGATCAAACCGAGTCGAATGACGTTCTGCTCGGCAATGCGGTCAATTTCATCGAAATAATAAATATTTTCTCTATCCAGAGAGGGCTTGGGAATGTAGGTGTAATTGATATACGGAACGATCACATGACGGAGTCCATCGAGGTCGAGATATGCGTTTTTGACGTTCTGCCATGAACGGTAGAACTTTGTATTTGCTTCCACACCGAGTTCTCCTGCGAACCGGACCTGACTGCCCCCTTTGTTGTCATAATAAGACTTGAGTGCGACCTGAGATTGTCCATCGACGACATCGACAGAGAACATACGGTTGAGATCAGCATCTGTAACCTTGTTTTTTGAGGTTTTTGAATACGCGGTGAGTCGGAATCCTGCGCGTGGGATGATGTTGATATTGAAGAATTTCACAGGATAATAGAACATGTGGAGGGTATCGAATCTTGAAGTTTCATAATTTTCAAGATCGCCCAAACGCGGATTTGCCCGGGGGAGGTCAAACTCTCTCCATTTCATGCGGAGATAATCAAAGGATGTTTCGCCCTGATAATAGATATTGGCGAAGAGTTCCTGTCTCTGGAAATCGAGTCGAACTTCGGGCAATCTTTCCACCACTGTGGCAAAGGAATTTACGCGGAATGTGGAATAGAGAGAAGCAGTAAAGCGTTCATGCTGATATTCCAGAGATGCGTAAGACGGGGGTTCCAGAAGAGAATTGTATCTTGTGGGGAAGAAATCTTTCAGGAAATTGTAATCGCTGATTGCATCGATCTGGCCACGGAAATCCAAATTCGGCAAGAGATGAGTTACATTGGAAATGCGGAACTCATATCTGTATTTTGGAATTTGCAATCTGGAGTTGTTGGGAGACCAGATGTAGTCATCATCTTCCCATTCTTTGTACCGATCCCAGTCACGCAAGCCGTAGAACATCAGTTCGGTGGAAGATTCCGGGGTTCTGAAATCCAGTCCGAAACCGTAACCGAAACCGCGTTCGGAATAGAAGTCGAGCATGAGATTTGCGTTAAGATAGGGTTCATCCATGAGATGGAACTGCTTACTTGTGCGAACGAAGAAGCCCCAATCGCTGGTGTTTCCCAATTGGATATTTGTCCCGAAAGCACTCAAGTCCTGAGGTTTATGGAGGACCGGGATCCAAAGGAGGGGGATGCCGTAAATTTCGACGAAGTTATTGAATGCCCAGACATTGTGATCGCCCTGATCGGCACTGTAGTTAAAAATTCCGCGTTTGGTGTTCCGAGGAGTAACGACAGCTTTTTTTGCAAAGATGGCGTAATGGTCGTGTTTATCCTGCATATATTCGCAGGTTGAGATTTTTGTATCGTAAACGGTGATTCGCCCGTCATAAAAACGTTCTGCGAGTTTTCCGCTGCTGTAAAGCAACCCGTTTTTCATGCTGAAGTTTTTGAATTGCAGGACCCCGGTCTGAATATTACCGGAAAGGCGTTCCGCCTTCATGGAAACGGCAAGGGTACGTTTTTCGATTTTGACCATCTGATTACCGGATGGAGTCATGACATAACCGCACATGCGGATATCCTGTAACGGATTCTGAATCAATTTTTCGTATTCTTCGATGGTAACGGAAGATGTTTCGAGCTGCTGAACCGAGAAAGTCACGTTGCCGACCATTTCCAAATCCTGCGAGACGGAATTGATTACTGCTTTATCGGCAGTCAATTGCAAATCTTTCATACGAATAACGACATTGCCGGTGGCCACGACGTTATCGCCGATATATTCATACCGGTCAGCGGCGGCATCGATCTGATTGACACCATCGCCTTTCATCAATTTCAAAGGTGCGGCGAAGACATTGGCAGAGAACAGGATGATGCTCAATACCAAAAGGGCGAAGACATTTTTTCTATGTGACATAAACTTATTCATAAAATCCGTGATCCACATTTTTCGAACACTGCCGGAATTTCTGCGAAAAACCGCAATGTCAGGAAACAGTATTATTTTAAATATAATATAGCACATCTATTCCAGATTTTCAATTATTTTTTTCCTTTTTTCATAAAAATCCATTTTTTTTATGAAACGGTATGGCTTTTTGCATTATTTAATGACGTAACAATCAACAGAAAAGTGAAAAAAATTATGAATTCAGAAGTGAAAAACAAAAACACGGGCAAAATCCAGAAGGCCATTTTGCATGAGGACGACGGGGGACTGCCCTTGTTTTCGATCAAAAACACATTGTATTTCAATGAAATGGATCGGGATGCAGAAGCAGACGAAGAAGAGTCGGATCTTTTTACCATGCTTCCGGCATCACCGGGAATGGAGATGGATACGGAAAGGGGAATTGCCGCCTTCCGGGAAGAGGCTCTTTTACCGGAATTGCCGAAAGTCGAACAACCGAAAGCGGATGGGGAGTTATCCGGCGCCGGTGATTGGGGGGATGAACTGCTGGTCTTGCTGCCGGAACTTCAGGAGTTGACGGACCGTGGTAATTTTGTAACGGGGCATACATCCGGCGACATTCCGGAGCTGCATGAAATTCTCGGGAAATTGACCGAGACGTCAGAAAAACTGGAACGGATCAGCAGTGTTATTGAAAAATTTGAACAGGAATACAGGACATGAGTGTAAAAGTAAAATTCAAATCTGAGATGATCAACAGTGAATCATCGAGAAAAGAAACGAGCCGGACATATTATTCGTTTGATTACAAAGAATTGGAGGAATTTATTCAAACGAATTATCCGGAAGGTTCTGACAGTGCCATCGGCGAAATCATCCGCACCCGTTTTTACCGTGAGGGAGCGATATGGTATTGTGATGTTCACGGTGTAGCGGAGCTGGACAGTACGGGAATGGTCATCAACTTCGGCAACCGTCGGGAGCGTCAGGAGCCGCAACGCCATACTTTGCGTACGATTACGCTGTCACTGCCGTTGAAATTTCTTGATAATTACCGAACTTACTGGGATCATTATCTGTGGGCGGAAGTTCCGCTTGCTGTAAAAAGTGCACCGATTCCGGAAGACAGTTATACTTTTCTGAAAGACGGGAGTACGTTTTATTACAACGGGATATTGTATGCCTGGACCAGAACGAATCGCATTCCCACCCAGCCGGCAGGCAGTGGAAAACATTGGGTTTATGTGCGATCTCCAGCGAAAGGGGAGGAGCGTTATATCACGTATCATACGTATCAGATTACGGAATACGGGGAATACAACAGTGAAACGGCAGCAAGCTGGGCGGTGAAAAAAGTACTGAATACAGTGGTCAGCAAACCGCCGCTTGGAGATATGGGCGTAGGCAAGCAGGGAGGGCAATGGAAATTGGACAATGCTTCGATCCGTTACAATGGGAAGAAGTGGGAAGCGGAATGTGTCTGGACATATTTGCCTGCGAAATGGGATTTGGACCTTTATCCGCCACGTATAACAGCATCAAAGATAGGTTATTGAATATGAAAAATCTGGAACCGATACAACGGGGGTTGCGCCCCTGGCAGGCAGCTTTGCAGAAAATCGGAGAGATTATTCTCTGGCTGCGTCAGAACCGGTTGATTGCCGGTTGCGGAGTGACATTGATTGAAACCGGAGATGGTATTGTAATCAATGCCGCCGGCGGGGAAAGTGAGCACAGTGGCAGTACGATATCCACGCAGTCGGTTGCGACTCTTGCCCGGATTCGCGGCCGTATGGATAACGGTTTTTATGCGGATTTGTATGGTAATGGGCTTGCGGAAGAACCGACGGAACGGAATGTGTTTGTGTTTCTTCCGGAGCTTGCATACGGAGCGGAAATCGAACAGGAAACGATTTTATGGGTATATCCTGTCCGGACGGAAAAATATGAAGTCAATGCAGAAAGGGCTTGAAAATGAGTTTTCTGAAAAGTCCGGGTGCGGTTATTGTATGGAATCCGTTCTGCATAAGTGATATCACACGTTATCAGACCTACATCGGCATGGAAGGAGATGCAGGCAAAACGGTTTATCTTGATTATTTGCAGAACCAGTATAAAGAGTGTTTTATTGCTGTCAACCCTTATCCATCCTACCGGATTCCGGAATATGATATTCTTCTGAAACCGGAACCATCGGTTTGCTATTATAATGGTATCCTCTGGAAAAGTGATGAGTATTCCATGTTTATCAATTACAATGGAGATGTGGTTCTTACCAGAGGTTGGGTACCGGGGGAATTTCTTGCGCCGGAAGAATCGTTCCGCGAAATGGAATATTGGACACTTACCCGGGCACACAGCGGAACAGTGAATGAAAAATCTTTGATCGGGAAACATTATCAGGATCCTGCCAAAAATATAACCGTTGTCAAAGAATTTCCGCGCTGGGTCCGCAGAGACGATGGCGTTCTGCACCGGCATAATGTTCCCTGCGGCTATTATGATCCGCGGGATGGAGCGGAAGGCACGCTGCGGATCGGGACGCCGCTGGAACAGGTTGAGAACAGCGACAAAAAGTATGATGGCAAAGAATTTCCGCTTATTGTTTATTTTGGGGAGGCAATGACATGGAAGCAATGATTGAACCGGAAAGCTGGAACGATCTTGATATGGATTGGACGGATCCGGATCCCTCAAAGTTCTGTTATTACCTTGCCATTTTGAAAGCGATGGATGAACGCAGAAAAGCGCTTGCGTCATCCGGTTTCAGATCGTGGCATTATTCCGAATTGATTTACCGGCGGAACCGATTTCATATTCCATCTGTGGAGTCAATGAAAAATTTGATATATGATATGCTGCACCACACGCTTGCCATGTACGGAAAGAGTATTGTGCGGAAAGAAGATTTTTTTCATGATGAAACTGCATGGGATTATGGAAGTCCGCCGTCATTACAGGAACGGCTCACACCGGTTGTTACCTATCCGGTTCCCGGGATTGGTTCGCCGTTATCGCAGGCGAAAGAATTTCTGAAATGGGCAAGGAAGACACTGGATGCAATGACCATGTTTCTTTATCCGGTCATAAAGATGAATTCGCATGTACCGGATGCGTATGCAGAAGATCATTTGGAAAAGATGTATCGGGATGAATTGGAAGGTATTACAGATAAGGATGCGCGTCTTGAACGTTTAGCGGAACTTTATATTCATGATTATGCGGATCATTACATGATCAAGAGTGAAGTGCAGCAGGGTGTATTTTACATGGGGATGCAGGCGGAATCGGATGACTATAATGGCATTGCTGTTTTTTCAGCTCATCTTCCGGAAAGTATAGAGATTCGCAGTTTTACAAAGCCGCGAGTTTACTGCCTTGTCAAGGTATTCCATGCGCCGGAACAATTATCGCAATATGTTTTTGAGGATTTCGGGTATGGTTTTGAAGAAGGCAAAAACAAGGTGCTTGATCTGGGGCAGGTTTCAGAAGATAACGGTGGAAAAATAGAGCTTTTCAAATTTGATCTGAAAGACATGAAACAATATCTTCTTACCGGGGGGCGAATACGTTACATCCTTCAGGCATATTGTCATTTTGCTTTGGATTATAATTGCGAAGGCGGCTTCAAATTCCGCCCCGATGAATAAAAATAAACAGTCAGGAGGTTTATATGAACATTTACTACAACATCAAAAGTCAGACCCGCTGCAATGAGCAGGGGATCAGACTTTCCGGAGAATTTCCATCAATCTGCTTCAAACAGCAGCCGGAATGGACTCTCAATCTTTTGAATGATAACGGCGTGCCCTTTGATTTGACCGGGATCGAATCGTTCCGTGCGGCGGTCGATGTGGATTTCACGCACACAACGGCACCTGTTATCCGTTCCCTTGATCAGGATATTGATCACTCGCAGAAAAGCAGCGGTATTCTCAAGATTTCTCTCAACGCTAATACGGTGAACTTTCAGCAGGCGGTCGATGGTGCACTCAATAAAAAGGCGTACTTTGAACTCTGGGGGTTGGATCAGAATGCAAAGACAAAACTTTATGTTATGTTCGAGATCCGCCTGTCATCTGTCATTGACCCCGATGGCGGCGAGTTGCCGGAAGAAGTGCCGTCCGATTACATGACCGTCACCAAAGTACAGGCAATTCTGCGTGCCGCCGATGAACATCAATTCACGCATGATCCTGCGGATGAAAATGCGGCACATACGGGGCAGACGGATGATGATACGTATTTCCGTTATCGCAATTCTGCGGCTCAAAGTGAGTGGTCACCCTGGATCAAACTCCCTGCCGGAGCAAGAGGTCCTGCCGGAGCTGACGGGAAAGACGGCAGAGATGGTAACGCTGGCAAGGATGGTGTCGATGGAAGAGATGGTATTACCCCTCGCATCGGCGAAAACGGGAATTGGTTTCTTGATGAGCAGGATACCGGGTTTTTGGCGAATGCAGAAGTCATGTTTGTGAACGGAATTCCGCCTTTTGAGTTTACCAATGCGGACTTATCCAATGGTATTCTTTTCAAGACGTTTGCCGAAATGGGGGTATCGTCTCGCAATTTTGTAGCGGTCAACATCATTTCCGGTGACGGTGTGATCATGGATGGTGATGTGCGCTTGGCGATGATTTGGACTGAGACTGGGTTGAAAGTGGATTTTACACAATTCGGTGCTATTTCCGGTACATGGAAACTGGTCTTTGCCGGTGGTACAACGGTTCCGGGTGGCGGTTCTGGTTCAGGTAATGGGTATACAAGGACTGTTATTTCAGGCAATACTGAAGCCCGTAGCGGATACTGGTATGTTTGCAGTAACGCTGTAACAATTACTCTCCCTGCCGGAAATATTGGTGATTATATCAGAATCAGCACCAACAATCAAACAGAAAACGTGGTTGTTATTCCGTCCAATGGAGAAAGCATTGATGGTGATACAGAGGGCTTTACTCTTGATAAAACATCAGGCACAGTTGAATTCTTCTGGACTGGTTCTGAGTGGACTGTAATTGAAGCGAAATGAGGTGACGTACTATGAAATATTTAACACAATACGTACCACAGGGAAGTGGTGAAGCAGACACATCTGCATTTGAAGAAGAAATGAAAGCAATCATTGGTGAAGATGCAAACATACCCCCAGTATTGGTAAGCGGTATGAAGTTCTACAAGTGTGCGTCCGTTGATACTGTAAATAAAACATGGAGTGGATATGAACTGATTTTGCAGGATGGTGTTTATGTTGTGTCAGATGTGCTGACAGAAAACTTAAAATACACATTTGTTACCCCAATGGTGGAATCATATTACTCTGAAGATGGCTTATTGCAACTCAAAGATTTTTACAATGGAACAGTTCTTGTTTCACCTACATCTATGACTTCCAATGAAACGGATGAGTGGCTTATTACAAGTTCTTCATGTATAGGAGGAAAAGAAACGTTCTATGTCTTCAATGAAGAATACACAGGAAATGGATGGCAGTCCGATCATTACACATCTCCACCACAGTGGATTCAATGGCAGAACAAACTCCGGAAATCCAAGATTAGATCGTATTCTATTCAGGCAGCGAATGAAGATCCTTCTAATATGACACCCCGGAATTGGGAATTACAAGGTTCAAATAATGGTTCAGATTGGGTGATCGTGGATGAAAGGACAGACGGAATTACAAATGCAACAGCACTTGGAACTTATACCTTTGAGTGCCAAAATCCCGGCAGTTACAGTTATTACAGATTGTATATGAAAGAGCCATTTTCAACAGGTTATTCAATTGTTGGGCAGATCAAAGCCTACGGGCAGTTTGAATAAGAAAGGAACATAACACATGTCATTAGATAATATTAAAGATATAACTACAGAAGCCAGAAACAACCTAGTCAATGCGATTCGCAAGAAAGGTGTTTCCATTGCAGAAGACTCCACCATCAATCAATGTGCCAATGCTATAACGTTGATTACAGATGGTGGAAGTGTGGGGGGCATGAAGTTCTACAAATGTGCTTCCGTTGATACAGCGAATAAAACATGGAGTGGGTATGAACTGATTTTGCAGGATGGTGTTTATTCTATTTCTGATGAGGTTACAGATGGATTGCAGTATTCATCTGTTACACCTATTGTCGGTAATGTATACTCTCATGATGCCTTGATTATAGTAAAATACGCAAACGGTCTTATATCTGAAGAGGGGCTTCTTCTCTATGTACCACTTTCTGCTTCTTCCGATACAGCAGAGACAGGACAGTCTCTGTCATATTCCGGAGAGTTGACTTATGAAGTACATGAGGGAATTCCTTGTGCATATTTCAATGGCAATTCATATTTCGGTGTAAATGGCTTAACCAACGATGGTGATTTAACCGAATCTGTGTGGATAAAGATGAAGGAAGGCGTGTCATTCAGTTATATGATTGCATGGTATCAGGATGTATCAGGCGGTCGTTATAGTTTGGTTGGTAGCAGCAATCGTTATTATGCACCTTGCGATGGAAACTCTTCATACGAAGTAAATGCACCTGATATTGACTTTTATAAGTGGCATCATATTTGTGTTGTAAAATCAGGTAATGACTGGTCTGTGTATGCGGACGGTAAGCTGACGGAAACAAAAAATCTTGACTGGAATCCCTCCAGCGGTTCTACACGTTATTATGGTCAAGCTGTTTGGACAGGTTTTAACCGTGTAAACTGGCATGGATGGATGGCAGGTATCCGCACTTATAAACGTGCCCTTTCACAAGAAGAAATCACCGTACTTTCCAAAGAGTTTAAGATACAAATTGATGAGATGCCTCCAGAATTAGTTGGCACTCCTCGCGGCACTCGCTTGATGTTGCGACATATTGACCTTGATCCAGTATGGGAAGAAGAATTTGTGCAGGACGACCCGACAGCAACCGGCTACGATCGTACATGGACAAACGTAAATCCACAAGGTTATGACCGTATTATGTATAATCCCGATTACGGTGGATGGAATGTATTCTCTAATTATGGTGATCCCCTTTACGCAGGAGCAGACAGGGAAGACCCATGGGGGACAGATGGCTTTGATGGACTTGCAGAAATCGTTGTTATTGAATAAAGGAAACGCATTATGTCACTGCTTGACGAATTGAAAGACGAAGTATGGCGGTATTCCCAGACGGAAGACGGAAAGTGGCTGAATGAATTTGCATGGGCAGATGTTCCGGTTGCGTTCAAAAATGAATTGCCCGGCGATATCGCAGGGCTGTATTCATTCGGTGGAATTGTTCTGCTTGATGCGGATGTATCGACCATCTTTCCCATTTATGTGCATGAACTTCGCCACAGATACCAGTGGAAAAAGAATCCATTGAAGTATCTGATCGGGAAACTTTACCGTCCTTTGATTGAGGACGATGCCTATATGGAACAAGAAAAAGCAGACAATTGGTTTTGCTGC
>JAZUCU010000050.1:0-53669 GCA_045639325.1 Victivallales bacterium | reverse complement strand
GGTTCTTCGACGTTTTATGCCATAAGTGAATGTAAAAACTTAAAAAATGGGAAGATGAATTTGAAAAAGTTCGATGAAGAACATAAAGCAAGCCCGTCCGTAAACGCAGAGATTAACCAAAGACCAGCGCCAACGGCACGGTACAGTAAAGCTCCGTCTTCATTTTATTTCGCCGTGATCCGGCTTCATTTCATTACGCCGCGACAAGCAGGGTTCATCGAATTCTTATGAGATATTGCCAAGACCGGCAATGCTGTATCCGGCAATTTTCTTAACGAGAAATATCGAAAAAAGTTAATTTTTTTATTTGACATTCTATTGTATTTGTGTTATATTATTGTTAGTTATCCTAGGATATAATTCGCAACTTATTGATTTTTAATATAAAGGTGATATAAATATGCTTTCCAGAAAAAAGCAGATTGGACGAATCGAAGCGGTTCGGATGACACTGCAGAAGCGCATCGAGACCGGAGTATATCAACCGGGACAGAAGATTGATACGGTAAAAGCATTGTCAGAAGAGCTGAAAGCGGGCAAGGAAACCGTGCAGCGCGCATTGGCAGAACTGGAAGCTGCCGGTTTTGTCACGTCGATCCGCCGATGCGGCGTATTCGTAAACGAGAATTTTCACGAGAAAAAGAAGACGGTTCGTCTGGCATTGGTCTTCCCGGTAGACGAGATTTCGCAGGAAAAGTTGCCGCAGGAAACCTGGGGTATTTCTATGGGCATTCAACGCGGTTTGTTGTGGGGCGGCGAACACTATGGAGCGAATGTGGAATTTGTTTATGCGCCGGAACAAGCCGGATTCAAGGAAACTTCTGCCATTGTGAAAAAACTTCAGAAGTATGATGTATTGGCATTCATTGGTGCGCAGCTGGAGGGACTGAAACAGATCATGGCAAAGAAAATGCCGGTTTTCTGCTATGATTTTCACAGCAAGATTGATGGGCAATATTATAAGGTTCATTACAACTCGGAAAATATGTATGATTCCTTTGCAAAACATTTGCTGGATTGCAACTGTAAAACGGTCGGAGTTTATTCTTTGAAGGAATCAGACGACAGACCGGAACTGGAGAGGTTGATGCAAGCCCGCGGGAAGTTGTTTTGTGCGACATGTGAAAAATACGGGTTGAAAGTCGATAAACAACATGTGATCACATTCGATCCCAAGCAGGAATTGCAGAGTAACGTTCGCAAAAGTCTTGCGGCAGATCACCCGGATTTTATCTTTTGCAACAATATTTATCTTGTCCCGGAAGTATACCGGGCATGTATACAAAAACGGATTGTGATTGGCGAGGATATAAAAATCGGTGGACATGGTACCGGTCACACATTTCAAGGTGTCGTGCCGACCTTGACATATTTGCGTATTCCCGTATTTGAATGCGGGGCGAAGATCGTCGAACTTGCATGTGAACTGCTCCATGAAGAACAGGGTATATCCATGGAGCTGTTAGAACCGGAATTGGTTATTGGTGAATCTACAACAGGAATAAAATAACAGAAGCAAAGGAGCGTATGAAAATGAAAATCAGAAAATCACAATTTACACTCATTGAACTGCTGGTAAAAAGCTCACATCTTTGTTGTGATCGTGAAAAGCCTGCCCATGGGCAGGGTAAAGCAGGCTTTACCCTTATAGAGTTACTCGTCGTAATTGCTATTATTGCAATTCTTGCAGGGATGCTGCTTCCCGCCTTGGGTAAAGTCAAGGAAACATCATTGCGGGTGACGTGTACTAACAATCTCAAACAATGCATGCATTCCGTCAACTTGTATATGAATGATTTCAACAATTATTTTTTCAGGGGCTCCGCTTCTGCCGGTTTCTGGAGTCATCTGTATGACAGTGGTTATATCTTCATTAAAATCGCACAATCATGGCATAGTAGTCATATAAAACAAAGATATTGTCCGGCACTGAAAGCTTCCGGTATTGATGTTGTCAAAAAAAGCACAACCTCAATGTATTCTGAAATGCGCCATAACGCCAGCGAGTTTGTCTCTGAAGCAATGCCTGTTGAGAAGAGTGGGACGAATGGCGTCTATGTGAACATGAGTAACCCGCTCAAATACGCCTCCAAAATTCCATTTTTTGCGCAAACAACGTATCCTGTTACCGGCGAAGGCGGTACTGCTTGGAATCTTTTGAAGAACGGTCCCGGACTCAATAGTACACATATCACCTTGATGCATGGAAAAGTTGGGAATATTGCGTTCCTGGATGGTCATGTGGGAACCGTCAATCACAACAATTTTGCTCAAACATTCAAACTGCTCAACAAGGGCAATAAAACGTTATATTTCATCACCAGTCGCAAGACTGGCAGTGTGCTGGTAACAGTAAAACCATAAGAGTCATAATATAAAGGAGATCAACTATGAAAAAAGTCTTATTGGCGCTTGTTTTTGCCGGTATCGTTGCAACCGTATTCGGTGGTACCGTCATTGACAAATCAACAAAAGTGGAAATGGATATTGCAAATCCGATTCCTGCAGAAAAAACGGCAGAAATGGAACTGCGCACCTATCTTGAAAAGATATTCGGTGCCTATACTCCCGCATCTGCAAACAAAAAAATCATTCTTAAATATGATGCAAAACTCGGCGCGGAAGAATTCCGCATTAAAAGTCAGAAAGACGGTTCTCTCACGATTTCCGGCGGCCGTCCGCGCGGTGTGCTGTACGGTTCTTACTGGTTTCTTGACCGCAAACTCGGCGTTCACTGGCTGACACCTTCCGTTGAATATGTTCCCCGCAAAACAAGTGTTGATCTGGGTGACATAGATCATCTTGGCAAACCGGCATTTGCATCACGTATGCTTTTGTGTTATGACGATAAATTTGCCGCACGTAATCTTATCAATGTCAATTCCATTTCCAACAAGTTCCCGGTGGAATATGGATTCACGAAATTTTTCGGACCGGGAGGATTTTCACACAATCTGTGTCAGTTTATCCCCCCGATGAAATTTTTCAAAAAACACCCTGACATCTATGCATTGCAGCGCGGCAAACGCAGACATGGTAATGCAACAGGCATCACAGCGAGCTACTGTCTCACCAATCCGAAACTTGCAGAAATTGTAAGCGAAGAAGCCAGAAAATATCTGAAGGCGAATCCCAATATCACTTATTGCGGCATCGAAGAAGGAGACTTTACGGAAGGTAACTGTGCATGTGAAAACTGTAAAGCCGCAGAACTCAAATACGGGAATCGTGTTGGCGGCAACTGGACCGAATTTGCAAACCGCGTTTCCGGTGCACTCAAAGATGAGTTTCCCAATGTCATATTCAAGACATTCGCCTATCTTTCCAGCAAACGTCCTCCTGTAAATATCAAAGCTAACGATAATGTCGCCGTTCATTACTGTGCGTGGGGACAGCGTTTCGGTCTGGCATACAGTGATCCGCGCAATGAAAGCGGGAAGGATCTTATCCGCGACATCAAAGGCTGGAAAAAAGTTGCAAAACACATTCTTATCTGGGATTATGTTGCCTGTATGGGCAGTTTGATGAGCAATGCCGACAATCTGCAGAACATTGATAATATGAAATTGTTCCGTGATCTCGGTGCGGAAGGTGTTTTCCCTGAAGGCTCTGCCCCGGAAGATATTGGTATTTACAGTGCTGCATTCCGCAGCTGGCTGCTTGCACGTGCCATGTGGAATCCGGATGAATGTAATGGCGAAGAATTGGAACGGACTTTCTGCAATGAATTTTTCGGTGAAAAAGCAGGTCCCAAAATTGCTGAATATTACAAAACCTACCGTGAAGTAAATAAGAAGGAAGGTTTCTGGAAATTTACTATGGCAGGACCTTTGAGCGGCACTCCGAAATATCTGGGTCCTGAAGTCACAGCAAAAGTCTACAAACTTGTCAAGGAAGCCTATGCTCTGGCAGATACTCCCGAATACCGGAAACGTGTTCAGAATGCCATGACCAATGTCCAATATCTGATCTTGCGCAATTACAATGACATGAAAAAGGCAAACCTTATTGATGAGTCTTATGATGCCGTTGAAAAGAGTTTGGTGGACTTCCTCAAAGCAAATGCATCTGTTGCCCGCTTCAACAGATTCTATTTGAGAGAGATCAAACCGTTGAGATTGCGCCTCATGATCAACGCAACTGCCCAGGCAGCGTACAACAGTATCGCCCAGTATGCTTATGACGGTGATGTTAAGACGAATTGGCATTTTGCGGGTCCGAAAGGCTGGTGTCAGATCGAATTCCCCGAAGTGCGCGAAATCCATCGTATCACAACGGTTCTCGACCAATACGGAACGATCGAAGCCCACTACAAGATTGCGGGCAGCCTGGACGGCAAAGAATGGTTTGAACTCGTCCCGCCGAGATTTGAAAAAGGTGCGGACTTCGAAGGTCAATACATCTATGCTGATGATAAATTGGAAAAGCCTGTCAAAGTCAAATTTGTCCGTACTTACCGTACCGGATCAAAGATCGGTTCGAATAAATTCAATGATGCGTTGCTGTTTGAACAATCCTTCAATCTGAAAGAAATCCCCGCTGATTTCAAACAGGCATACCAATCCACACGCCGCAGAACGACTTTGATGATACCTTACTCCGTCAAAGACTTCTCCCCGCTGTACAACAACTTCCGCTATTTCGACTCCAAAGTCACCAAAAACGGATTGATCAGCCAAAAAAGTATCCAGTTTGCATCGTTGTGGCTTTTTACGTATGACAACCCGCTCAAGGTAACGATCGAATTTGAGTCAAAAGACGGTGCCGGGCTTTATATCGCACATGAGAAAAGTGTAAAAACACCGCGCTATGTGTGGTCTGCCGATTTCCCTGTACTTACCATCTATATTCCGAAGGAAGACCTGACACGGATGAGATCTTCTCTGAAATTGATGAATCTTGCCAGACGCGGTCAGGTACATATCAAGTCAATCAAGGTGGAAGAGGCAACGGAAGCAGATCGTCTCAAATTCGAAAAAGATCAGAAAGCCTGGTTTGACACATATCAGAAGAGAAGCCAGAAAAGCAAAAAGCAGGCAACTGCTCCGAAAGCAAAAAACAACGCTGCAAAAGTTGCAAAAGTTGCAAAACAGCCAGCCGTACTTTCTGTTCCTGCTGAAATCAAATTTACAGAAACTCCGGGCGTAAGAATTTCCAAAGATTCTGTTGTTGACAAAGACGGACTCCTTTCATGCAAAAAAGCCGGCAGCTTCCTGACCATCACTCTGCCGGCTTCAGAAAAATCTCTGAAGATCACGATGAAAGTACACACAACTGATAAATCTCTGCTTGGTATTCTGCATGACAATAGACGGCAGAAGCTCAAACGTACAAATTACGGTTGGGGAAGTAAATTTGATTATATGCAGACACATACATTCACTGTTCCTGCAGAACGTTTGAAAGCCCAATCTGTACTTAACTTTTACAAGGTCAAGAACGAGCCCGGTGAAATCAAAATCAAAGAGATGAAGATCGAAGCGGTCAAATAATTTCTGACCGCTGAAACATAAGGAAACAGAACGTTATGATCGATAAACTTTCGCTTCCGTGCCTCGCTCAAAGTGATATCGTTATTGCCGGTGCCGGTCCGGCAGGTATCGGTGCTGCCCTTGCTGCTGCCCGGCAGGGATTTCAAGTGCTGCTTCTGGAACAGACAGGGGCTCTCGGCGGGATGGCAACATCGGGGCTCGTTCCGATGTTTGCCCCGTCATCAGACGGTGTCAGAGTTCTTTACGGCGGGATTTTCCCTGAAATACTGGATGAAATGTGCCGCCGTATGAAATCGGATGTCAATAACGGCTGGCAGATAATCAACCCTGAAATCCTCAAGTATCTCCTTGACGAAAAAATCCGTGCAGAGAAAAATATCAAGGTGTTTTTCAATGTCAAGATCTGTGAAGCAGAGGTTACGGACGGCAAAATAAATGCTGTTCTCGCCGCTACTTCTCAAGGATTGAAACGGATTGAAGGGAAGCAGTTTATCGACGCAACCGGTGACGGTCTTCTCGCCATGCTGGCAGGTGCAGAATATCAATATGGTGACAGCGAAGGCAACACACAAGCCCCCACAATGTGCTGTCAATATTCCAATATTGATTATGAAAAAGAGGCGCAAGCTGCCAAAAAAGGCATTTATCCCCATACTTGCTGGTATGAGTTGCTGAAAACCAATACTGCTCCGTTGATGGAACATCACCTTGCCTGTATCAAACGCACTTCACCTGCCACATCGGGAACCAACCTCGGGCATGTTTACGGCGCAGATACACTGGATGAAAGCGGCTTGACCGAATGTTATTTTGAGGGGCGTCGTCAGGCTCATATTTTTGAAGAATTTTTCCGGACCAAAGTCCCGGGGTATGAAAATGCCGAACTTGTAAATACTGCGGCGTTAATGGGTGTCCGTGAAACCCGCAGAATCGTTGGAGAATATCAGCTTACGGCAAATGACTATTTTGCCCGTGCTGATTTTGAAGACGAGATCGGACGCTGCAGTTATCCGGTTGACCGCCACGCTGCAACAAAGGATGCAACGGCGCAGAATGCCGCTTTGATCGACCTCGCTGCAAGTAAATATCAGAAAGGCGAAAGTTACGGCATTCCCTATCGTGTCATGATTCCGAAAGGCTTGAAAAATCTGCTCGTTCCCGGCAGAGCACTCTCCGCCGATCAGATTGCACAGGCTTCTGTCAGAATCATGCCGGCGTGTTTTGTTACCGGTCAGGCTGCTGGTATCGCGGCAGGTCTTGCAGATAACGGCGATGTCCGTGATATTTCCATTAAGGATTTGCAAACACGTTTGAAAAATATCGGTGCAATAATCGGAAAACAAGGATGATAGAAATGGACGGAAAAATCAAAGTTCATATCGTGATGAATTCTCATCTTGATCCCATTTGGCTCTGGGATTTGGAACAGGGCGTTGATGAGATAATTGCAACTGCAAGAACTGCTTGCGATTTGCTGGATGATTATCCGGAGCTGCACCTGATACGCGGAGAATCCATGTTTTATGAGACAGTTGAAAAACTGGATCCTGCAACATTTCAGCGTATAAAGCAGCATATTGCAAATAACCGGCTTCATGTAGTCGGCGGGTGGTATGTACAGCCGGATTGTAATCTTGCATCCGCAGAAACCTACCGTCGCCAAGCAGAAATCGGATGCAGATATTTCAAAGAAAAATTCGGCATTGAACAGATCAAAACCGGATTTAATATTGACAGCTTCGGACACAGTTCCTATCTGCCCGATTTTTATCGCAGTGCAGGCATGATAAATTATGTCATGCTCAGACCTTCGACCGGAGAAATGCAGCTCCCGTGCAATGTTTTCCGCTGGCTATCCCCGAGCGGCACTGAAATATTGACTACACGTGTCATGGGCTGTTATAATTCCAGTCCGCGTTCCATTATCCCGTTGGTAACGAATATTGCCAGAGACTGCGACCGTCATCTGAAACATGTCATGGTTTGCTGTGGTGTCGGTAATCATGGCGCAGGACCGGAACGGGAAGAGATCGATTTGCTGTTAAGCCAATGGAACAATATTGAAGGCGCGGAACTTGTTTTCGATCATCCCGACAACTATTTTGATGAACTTCGCGAAGAGATACGCCGTTCCAATATTGAACTTCCTGTAATCAAAGAAGAGTTGAAACATCATGCCATCGGATGTTACAGCGCTTATCGCGCCATCAAAAAAGATGTCGCCGTAACGGAAAACCGCCTTATTCAGGCTGAAAAATATCTGACTGAACAAGATAGCGAAACGGCATGGAAACAATTGCTTTTTGCCACATTCCATGACGTTCTTGCGGGAACAGCCATACGTTCTGCTTACGGTCGTATCCATGATTCACTCGGTCTGGCAAAAACACTTGCCGCCAATGCTGTCAGCGATGCCATACGCAAGAGAAATGTATCGGAACTTGCGCCGGATCCCATGCAGCGTCTGATCCTCGACAATACAGGTAAAGAAACGTTTGATTCGCTGATCGGATTTGAGCCGTGGATATCATGGCGGTATGCTGCGAATCTTAAAGACATTGCTAACGGAAGACTTCTGGATGAAGATGGAAATGAAGTCCCCTTCCAGAAAATTCAATCCGAATCAGCCACCATCCGCGGTGAGGCTGAAATCATATTCCCTGCTGAACTCAAAGCAGGTGAACGGAAAATTTTCCGTTTGGATCTGACAGGAGAAACTCCGAAAGCGGAAGTAGCTCCCATCCGTAATGTGGAAAATCAAGACTTGAATTCACTGATCTTTCAGAATACGGAATATCTGGCAGAACCGATCAAATTTATTTCTGCAGAAGATACCACGGATACCTGGTCACACAAAATAAAATCATTCCCTGAAAGTGCAGTAAATGTTTTTACGGCAGAAACTTTCCGTGAACATTTTTCCGGGCCGTTTGTCTGTGAAGAACTGGGCTCTTTCCATTCCAATGGCGGCAGAATAGATGTCGCAGTCCGAAAATGTGCGGACTGCAACGGGTTGCGTATGCGCTTGCGTTTATTGTGGAATCAGCCGCAAACGCAGGTACGCATGATCTTAAAACCTGCATTCCCGATCAAAAAACGCATCGAAGAGACTCCCGGCGGAAAAATCACACGCCGCTTGAATGGCGAAGAATATCCATTGTTCCGTGCAATAAAACTGCAGGGTGAGGAACATTCCCTTTCTGTTGTAACGGAAGATTGTTTCTCAACTTGTGTTAAAGAGGATGGAACTTTGGAACTGATGCTGATACGCACACCGTATTTTGCACATCATGAACCTTATATCCCGCCGGAAAATCATTTCTATCCTGTCACCGATCTCGGGTTCCATGAGTTTGAAATAACCATTCTCTGTGATGCCGGAGAGGAAGATATCAGACGGGAAATATACCGTCAAACCGATCCCGTCCGCATTTCGGAATCCACATTCGGAGTCAATCGCGAATTGCAATAATACATGAGGTAAAATTATGAAAAAATTATTATCATTGCTTTTTATAACTGTTTCGTCAATCATATTTGCAGCCGTAAAAATGGACCCTGTTTTCGGTTCACACATGGTGTTGCAGCAGGAAAAGCCGATCTCATTTTTCGGAACTGCCGCTCCGAACAGCAAAGTGACTGTCGAATTCAACAGTAAAACTGTTTCGGTTGAGGCTGACGCTCAAGGCAAGTGGACTGCCGTTTTTCCGGCAATGAAAGCCTCAAAAACGCCGTACACAGTCAGCGTCACAGACGGCAAGACAACCATAAAACTTGTTGACGTTCTCATTGGTGAAGTCTGGTTTTGCTCCGGACAATCCAACATGTCTATGCCCATTGGCAAAAAGTTCGTCGAAAACTGGAGTGCTCAAAACTGCGAACAGGAAGTTGCCAACGCAAATTATCCTGAAATGCGTTTTGCTGTACAAAAATCCGCCGCCGTTCTCAATAAAAAAATGCCGGCAAATAACATTGGCGGTTGGGTCAAATGCACGCCGGAAGTCGCCCATACTCTCAGCGCAACGGCATACTTTTTCGGCAGAAAACTGCACAAAGACCTGGATGTTCCGATCGGACTCATCAGAGCTTCATGGAGCGGTTCTGCTATCGAACCCTGGATCTCCAATGAGGGATATCATAAATTCGGTCCCACCCGGGATTCTCAGCTGGTCAAAAAATATTCTTTTGACGAAGCCGGAAGAATCAAATATGAAGAACAGGAACAGCAGCGTTTCTCGAAAGAGATGGCAGAATGGCATAAATTATATGAATCCGCCGGTGCCGCCGCAAAAGCAAAGTCTGCTTCATGGTCAAAGGTCGATGTTGATGAGTCCGCATGGAAAGCTGCCACACTCCAGTTCCCCAGATTGTACCTGACCCGCTGGTTCCGTGTCAAATTCACTCTTCCAGCGCAAATGCAGGGCAAAACCGTTACACTCACCATGCCGAAGATTGCAGAAAAAGCCGATATCTTCCTGAACGGAAAACGGATTGCTGCCTGGAATGCGGAAGACCGCGAAGATACCAAAAAAGTCAAGATGGAAATCCCGTCTGCACAAGCGGAAAATGTCATAACTGTACGCGGCGAATATTTTTATCCGTCAGCCGCAAGACAACAGATGCATGAGCTTTGCACCAAAACGGTATTGAGCTGCGGCAGAAACAAATTTGCGGCACGTAAAAATTGGAAAATGCAGGATGAATTCATCTGTTCCAAAAGAAATACTGCCAAAAAAGCTGCCCCGGAATTTATACAGAAACCGTATGTGACTCATCAATTCCATTCCAAAATGTATAACGGTATGGTTGACGGCTGGACACGTTTGCCGATCCGCGGCATCATCTGGTATCAGGGCTGTGCCAATATCGGCACAATGCGCTATTATCCGCTGCTGAAAACTCTGATCGCAGACTGGCGCGCGAAATGGAACGAGCCTGAATTGCCCTTTATGATCGCTCAGCTGGCAGGACGCGGCTATCCCGGTCAGAAAGATTGGAAAAATTCCAATCCGAACAAACCTTACGGCAATGCTTTGACCCGTGATATTCAGCTGCAGATGATGAAACTTCCCAATGTCGGTGTTGCCTGCACCATTGATATCGGCAAAATGGTCGGCGCACATCCTGCAAATAAACAGGATGTCGGCAAACGTCTTGCACTGGAAGCGGAACGTATTGCTTACGGTAAAAAAATCGTCAGCCGCGGACCGCTTTTTGAATCCGCTACGCCTGAAAATAATGCGATCCGTGTAACCTTTAAATATGCGGAGAACGGACTTAAAACTTCCGATGGCAAAGCTCCGGGTGCATTTGCCGTTGCAGGTGCAGACAAAAAATTCGTCTGGGCTCAAGCAAAAATCGACGGAAAAACGGTTGTGGTAAGTTCCCCTTCCGTAAAAGCTCCCCGCTATGTCCGTTATGCATACGCAGGATACCGCGGCGATTGCAATTTGCAGAATGCGGAAGGGCTGCCCGCTTATCCGTTCCGTTCGGACAGCGTTGATTATTCAAACGTCAAATAAAACAGGTGATTTATTATGATACCTTCACCCGAAAATACGGAATCCGTATGATTGGTGAATTGGTGCCTTATTTGATGAAGACAGGTGAATACAATTCTCCCGGCATGATACAAATATTGAAAGAAGCTGGCAAACTCGGCATGACAGCCAGTTTTGACGGCGGTTGCAGACAAACTGTCGTTCCCGTTTTGGAACAGTGTCCGGGCTTGAAAGTCGTTCTGGCTCATCCCGGCGCACCGTGGGGGGATGACAGTGCAAAAATGAGATTCCAATGGGTCTCTGAATACGAAAATCTTTTTATGGACATTTCCGGAACAGGTTTTTACCGCTGGAACATGCTGCGTTATGGAATCGACGTCTGCGGCGCAGAGAAACTTCTTTTCGGTTCTGATATGCCGGTATGCAGTGCGGGGATGTATCTTTTCGGCGTCTTGTCGGAAAATCTGACGGAAGAAGAGTTGCGTCTGGTATTGGGGGGCAACTTCAAACGTCTGCTTGGAATGCCGTAAAATTAAATAAATCAGTCAGATACAAAAATATAGTTTGGTTCTTTTTTTGTAATAAGTTACGTGCTGTGTTTAAAAACGGATGTGACACGTCTTCGCATAAAGCTGCGGCGTTGCGGGCACAGCATGTCTCAGGAGAATTTGAGCAGGTGAGCAATTTGGCTCGTTTATGGTGTGGCTGATCGTTTTTCCGGATACGAGAATGGCAGTTTTTGAAAGGGATTCGTGAAAAGAAACAAGCCTGTCAGGAAGACTGGCTTAAAGGCAAAAAAAATTGTGGAGGATTTTTTTAATCGAAAAAGAATACTTTCTCCGTTTTGCGTAACTCCTTGAATATTATGTGTTCGCATCGGAATACCAGAGTTTTGCTAAAAATGGCGTTTTGAACCACGAATAAATGGTGAGCATTTATCATAAGGTGATATGAGAACACGAGAAGTGCAGTTAAATATATGCTTGTGTAATTTGATTTTATGACACAAAACGTTGATATGGCGCAAGTCTTTACTATTGCAGTTACACCATGCCGGATTTATTCCACTCCGATTGTTATTTGATTTTTTCCTTTCTGTAAGATTTGACTCGTCCCATCCGGCAGGATCACTCTGCCATTGACGGGCAGTTCGGCTTCTAAATGAATATGGGATGCTGTCTTATTCCAATTCACCCGGATCATTCCGGAGGAGGAGTCATATTCGGCTTTCACTTGCGTCAACCCGCACTGCCACGCCGGAGCCAAAGTTACCTGAGTGAATCCCGGAGCCAGTTCATCCGGGCAAATCCCTGCGGCATACTGCATCATCCAGGCAGCAATATCACCGAACATGATGTGATTCAAAGAGGACGTGGATTTCCACGATTCATGAAGCGTTGTTGCGCCCTGTTTCACCCAATAGCCCCAACCGGGATATTCCTCATGGACGATCATTTTCAGAGCCAGATCGGCACGTCCGATATCACAAAGAACGCGCGGCGTATATTTTGCCCCGAGGATACCAAAGTCGCAAATACAGTTATCCGATTCGACCAGTTCGATCAGCTTTGTTTCCACTTTCTTTTTCTCTGAATCAGGAACCAATCCGTGATAAAGAGGACAGGACAAGGCGGTAAGTTCTCCTTTTGCATAGATGCCATTGCCCCGATAAAATTCACGGTGGAATGCCAGAGAAATTTCTTCTGCAAGGCGGTGGAAATGTTCGGTATCATCGGCTTTCCCGAGCAAGGCGGCATATTTTGCGGCAGTCCGTACAAATTGGTAATAATAGCCTGTAGAAGTCAGAGCTGCCGTTACTTTGTGTTTGTCATCGTAATGACACCAGTCGCCGAGGCCGAATCGTACGATATTGTTTTCCGAAAGCGTGTTCAGAAAGTCAAGATAACGTTTGATACTCTGGTAATGATCTCGAATGGGAGTATCATCACCGGTATATAAATAGATGTACCAGGGGATCATAACAAAAGCACCATCCCATGCCGGACCGCTCCCCCAATTGTATCCCCATCCGCCGGTTGGAACAATACCGGGAATCTGACCGTTGGGCCGTTGGCAATCCTGAATGGTCTGAAGCCATGAAGCATAAGCCGATGCGGAACGATAGAAGAAAAGTCCGGTTTCTGCTGCAAGAAAAGCATCGCCTGTCCAACCGTTTTTCTCACGATGCGGGCAGTCGGTCGGAATTCCGGTAAAATTGGATTCATAAGATCGTTTTGTCAGTTCACAGAGTTTATTCAGCATCGAATCGGAGCACTCAAAAGTTGCGCATTCTTCAAAGGAAGTTCTTACAAAGCAGACATCAAGAGCCAGAATTTTTACGTCTCCGGAGATAACGGCTTTAATATAGCGGAACCCATGATAGGTGAAGGATGGTTCCCAAATTTCGCTGTTTTCGCCGCACAAAATATATTCGTCGGCTTGAAAATCTCCTTCAAGTACAAATTGTGCGATATGACTCTGATCGATATCTTTGCCGTCAGCGTCGAGGCGTTCCGAATAAATCAGTTTGACTGAACTTCCACGGGCGCCATTGACCATAAGACGTCCCCAGCCGGTCATATTGACTCCGGCATCATAGACAAATTCATGGTCCGAAAGATCATGAAGCTTTTTGACCGGTGTGATCCTTATCACCTTGCAGGGTAGGGTATCCTGCAAGGTAATGATGCCGCCCGGTCCGGGAACGATCACGGCATCAAACCAATGGGAATCATCGAATCCGTTCAGTTTCCATCCTGGGATTTCAAGTCCGGCATCATATATTTCACCGTTGCGCAGCTGATTGAACCGGAAAGCTCCATCGCGGCAAACTTTCCATGAACTGTCACTTTTGACCAGTATTTTACCATCCGATTCCAACTCGAACAACAGTTTCGGGTCATCCTGCCATGGAGCCTTGTCAAAATGCCATACTTCCCGGGTCTGACAATTATACCAGCCATTTCCAAGCACGACAGCGATCGTATTACGTCCCGGCTTCAGATATGGGGTGACATCATATTTCACAAATCTTGTCCGCATATCATACCGGGTGACAATAGGATCCAGCACATGATCTCCTACCCGCATCCCGTTCAGGTAAAGCAGATAGTATCCCAGTCCGGAAATAAAGATTTCAGCTGATTTTCCGCCATTCCAGTCAAATTCCTTCCGGAAATATGGAGCCGGGCGTAACGGGGTTTTCCAGTTGGCATGTACGACAGCATCACGAATCCAGACGCCGGACCAGTTTCGTTGTTCATTCAATCGGTTCATAAAGGCATTTCCGTTTTTGTTTATCCCATGAGTGCAGCCAGAGCATTCCAGCTCATGAAGTTTGGATTATGTACCGGTTCACCGGTTTCCGGCAGATAATATTCATGGAAAGTTCCGGTCTTTTCCAAATCCCTTGCCAACATGGCGATACAGCCGTCTGCCTGTTTGCGGGCTTCTTCCGTGTGGCCGAATTTTTTAAGGGTCTCCACGGTTATATATGTTGCAACGATCCACAGCGGACCGAGCCAGTTGCTGGGATTTCCGCGCTTGATTGCCGGTGCGTACATCGGTTCGTCACATGAGAGCGAGCGAATCCCGTATTCGGAACGCAGCCGGTCATTTGTAAAATTCTCTTTGATGAAGGCATCAAACTGTTTCTGCGTTCCGATGCCAGCCCAGAAAGGCAGGATACAGTTCCAAGACAGGATCTTCAATTTCAGGCAGTGCCAGAAGGTTTCAAGATTCTTGTTCAGTAACGTATTTTTGAGCTGAAAAAGGTTGACATTGCATTGCAAATCGACGGAGAAAAAGGATTTTTCACGTTCATCCCAGCAATATTTTCTGACGGCATCTGCAATATTCTGCGCATTGGATTTTTCAAAATTTTCTGTGTCTTTGTCGTCGCAGATTCCTGCAAGTTCCGCTGCCGCCTGCATGTCGCAATAAAGAAAACAATTGAGATATAACGAGGCGCAGGACTTATACGGCCGACCCCAAACAGCCGGATCATCATCGACCCCGAGTCCCCAGTCTTTTGCGCAGAAAATCAGTCCGGTGCGCGGGTCGAGATAGCGGTTGAAAAAGCATTGATGATATGCCCGGATTTGCGGGAGATACTTTTCGAGTTCCTCTTTTGAGATCAGACTGTATTCAAACAACAGTTTTGCAAGCTGTCCGATAAAAGGTTTTGCCATATTATTGTCAGCAGACTTCAAGCAGTCAAAGCGGTCGGCATCGATCAGGGTCAGTTCGATCGGCAATGCACCGTCTTCCCCCTGATGCTCCAGAAAATTCAACAAGGTTCCGCGTGCATACTTGCGGAGAGATGCGATCTCTGCAGTATTGCCGTTGAGATCATAGGTTTTGAAAATGGCATAAAGAGTCCAATAAGAATCCCAATCCCATAGATTTGTAGCATACGGACCTCCTGGGGAGATATATGGATGGTGCAGTTCGCCGGATGCCTCCTTGAGGGTATCCTGAAACGTCGAAAGAATAAACTCCGATACTTTTCTGAATGCGGTCATCTGATCCATTTTTTCGGGTTCCCCTGAACTTGCAGTCTGCATGATTCTTCCTCCAAATTTACAATATTGAGTACACTTCTGAATTTGATGTTATATTATACACTGCAATGTTTTTTTTACAATGGATATTTCGACAAAAAAGATGTGTGTTCTTACAAAAACGCAAGATATGATCATGAATGCAGAATGTGGAATTCCCTCCATTCCATTCGAACCTTTGATGTCTTATCGGGAAATCCCTTTGCGGAAGGCTGCGGGGGAGACGCCGAAAAGCCGTTTGAAGCGATTGGAAAAGTAGTAGCGATCGCACATGTGGCAGGCTTCCGCGATACTTTCCAAGCTCATATCCGTGTTCAGAAGCAGCTTTTTTCCCTGCCGGAGAAAAAAATGTTCCCGGTATTCTCTGGGGGAGCATCCCATCTCTTTCCGGAAAATCTGAAAAAGAAGGGAGATACTCATGCCACACTCTGACGCGATTTCTTCAATTTTGTAATCCCGGTCACTGGTAAGAAGTTGAACAATGTGGCGGATCCGGTCCCGCGACCGTTTCACTCCGGGCTGACTTCTGTTGGAAAAACGCTGGAGTACGGTTTCCACCAAGAGCAAAGCCAAAGACTCCCAGCCGGGACGGTGAAATTCTTCCAACGCGATTGCTTCCCGCAATTCAACCAGGATTCTTTTCCAGGTTTCCGCATCGGGTTCCCACATACCCAGTCCGGGAATGACTTCATCAAAATCCATTTGCCCGAGCATGTGATCCCGCACAGGAAAATGGAACCACAAATAGCGCCATGCACCGCAGGAATGGAATGTGTAGCGGTATCCGGGCTTGTAAACGAAGAGTGAGCCTTTTGATGCTGTGACAACGGAATCGTTCAGTGAAATTTCTCCCGTACCTTCCACCGGAAAAAGCAACCCCCACGGACCGACCAGACGCCGGTTCCAGGACAGGTTGGTATTGATATTTTCCGCACCTTCCAGTTCTGAAAAAAAAGAAACTTTGGCAAGTTTTGTAGAATCACACATTTTTTTTATCGAATCACTCATTGTTAAAGCCCTTGATTTGGTGTATAATATAACATCAACGAGACAAGAAATCAAGCATGAGAAGGAAAAGTTTTTATGAAAATCCAGGATATATGTGTAAACCGGTTTATTTCTCCCGGCATTGGTGAAACCGTTCTGCATGGTGAGATCGGTGATATCGCGGAGCGAATGTTTTTCCGTCGAATCAACTCTCCGGAGGCAAGAAATACAGTCTACCGGGAGACGATCGACGCTTTCCGGAACAGACTGGATGACGCTCAGAAAGTCATTGGTATCTGGCAAGGGGAGTATTGGGGCAAATGGATCATCAGCGCATCCCGTGTCGCCCGTTATCAGCATAACGAAGAATTGAAATCTTTTGTACGCAGCGCTGCCTGGGAACTGATCGCGCTCCGGGATCCGGATGGCTGCATCAGTACTTATCGTAATACGTCCTTTTTTTCCGCCGCTCCCGTGGATGAGGTCATGAAAACACTCGGAGTCCCTTGCGACTGGAACTGGAACATCTGGTGCCGCAAATATACTCTTTGGGGGTTGATCGAAGCGGCGGAACTGACCGGAGATGAACATATTCTGGAGGCAGCGCATAAACTGCTCGGTCAGCTGGTTGACACGATCCAGAAGAAACAGATCGATATTCACGAGACCGGGACTTTCAAGGGACTTGCCAGCTGTTCTATCCTGAAGCCCGTTCTTCTCCTTTACCGGATGACCGGGGACGATAAGTTCAAGCAGTTTGCCGACTCCATTGTCCACGGCTGGGAACGGGAGGATGGCCGCGCACCCAACCTGATCCGGAACAGCTTTTCCGGAAAACCGATCGACGATTGGTATACCGGGATCGGTGCCTGGGCCAAGGTGTATGAGATGCTGTCCTGCTTTGAGGGGCTTCTGGAATATTACCGTCTTACCGGATATGAGAACGCCTTGAAGTCTGTGGAAAATATGTATGACCTTCTGCTGAAATACGAATCCAACCGACCGGGATGCGTCGGATACAACGATCAGTTCCGCAGTGCCGGGTGCTATCTGAACAGCCTGACGGAACCCTGTGATGCCATCCATTGGATCCGCCTCTGCTTTGAATTGTTCAAGTTGACGGGTAAACCGTGTTACATGGATACATTGGAACATACATTCCTCAATGCCTTTCTGGCAGGGGTTTTCAAAGACGGCAGTTGGGGTATGCGGGCGGTCCGCAGTTCCGGCTGTCACATGGTTGCTCCGGAACAGGCGAAAATGAAGTTCAACCACTGTTGTGTGAACAATATGCCCCGGGGATTCATCAACGGCGCAGAAAGCTGTGCCATGCTTTCCGAACAGGGGGTTGCCGTCAATCTGTATATCCCGTTTACCATGGAATCGATTTCTCCCGCAGGCGGAAAAGTCAAGGTCGCCGTCAATGGACCATACCTCACGGAAGGAAAAATTCATCTGCATGTGGAAAATGAGAAAGCAATGATCCTTTCGCTGCGTATTCCTGCCTGGAGTGGAACAGCCCGTATTCAATACGCTGGAAAGACACTGGATGCTTCCCCCGGTTATAAGGATATGGAACTCTCGTCGGGAACTCATGAACTTGACCTGACGTTGCAGCTTCATCCGGAAGTAACTGTTTTTCCGTATCCGGGGGAACCGGAAAAACTTTCCGATTGGCATCGTAAACGGTATTTCGAGGGAAATGATCCTGAAAAACTGGAATTGATAAATGGATATTACGCCACCGTATCTGCCGGCCCGCTGCTTCTTGCCCGAACCAAGCTGATCGGGAACAGCGAAGAAGAGATGTTTGCATCATCCCGGCTTGCACAAGGAAAGTGGACTGTAACGTTAACACCGGAAGCCATGCCGGGAACATTTGCCGGATTTTACGCAGAGTTCCGGTCAACGGATGGGACCGTGTTCGGAAGCAAGATCTGTGATTTTGCATCCGCCGGAAACATTGCGGGCGATGATCCTAAACTTTTCAATATGTTCTTTTGAATGAAAAAATAATAAACAACCAAAGGGTAAGGAAACTATCATGAAAACATTTCATAGTTCTTTCCGTTCATTTCACATGGTGTGCAGATCTCAACAGAAACATGGCTTCACACTTATAGAGCTCCTCATTGTGATCGCCATTATTGCTATTCTTGCAGGATTGCTTTTTCCCGCGTTGAGTAAGGCAAAGGAAACGGCACATTCGATTGCCTGCACCAACAATCAGAAACAGATCGGAACCGCGTTTCTTGTTTATGCCGATTCTCAGAAAGATTGGATGCCGTTGATGGCATGGCACGAAACCCGTTATACAACGTATGATTTCCCTGATGCGGCAACCAGTGCTTTTTTCTGGGTGAAGGTGGCTTCCGATTACACAAACAAGGAATTCAAAAAGTACATGATCACCTCCGCCGGAAAAACGTTTATCTGTCCTTCCGGGCTCAACGACGTCTGGAGCGTGACTTATAATGATACGGTTACTACTGTGAGTAACTACCGGTATGCCAATGCATTCGGTTGGTTTTACGCCAATCATGCCACGCAGTATGGTTTCACGGATAAGCCAAATTACGGGGGGCGAAGCCTGAGACGGAACAAGATACCGTCCCGGACTGCTGTTCTGGAAGACGGAAAATGCAATGTGGAAAACAAAGGAGCGCTGGGATTTGTAGTCAATAACTCCCTTTCCAGCAGCAATATGCCGTTCCCCTCCAATAAGTCCGGGGCATCCAATCGTCACAACGGATATACCAATCTGCTTTTTGCCGATGGTCATTGCGCCCGCATGAATCTGTTGGCAATGTCGCTGACGGAATACTCCAATACCTGCGGTTGGAAGGCGATCTGGAGTTATTGATACCGGGTGAACATAAAACATAAGAGTCAAAACTTTTGAAAACAGCTCATAGGAGATTTGCCATGGGAAAGATTTTTTTGAATTTGGCTGCACTACTGTGCATCGCCGTAATATCCGCACAGGATTTCGAGACTTTCAAACCGGCACAACGGGAAAAAGTCCTTTTCTCCTGCGGTTTTGAAACTCCGGATATCCCGGGAGCCTTGATCCGGAACGATTGTTCCATTGTCCGGGAAGCCGGTGTCAATGGTAACACCGGTTTTGTAATCGAACGCAAGAGTGTGCCGCTTGAAAAAGGGATCTGGTCAACATTTGATATCCCCAATACGGTTCCCGGTATCACTTACCGGGTGGAAGCATCCGTCCGACAGGAGGGAATGACCAAGGTGAAGCCCAGACTGAATTTCTTTGCCTGTATGAGTGTGGAAAGTCGTTGGAAAGATACGGGAAAAGGTGTACCGTGGATGGACGGGACCACACATTTTGTAACAAAAGGACTTTCTCCGGAATATAAAAATATCCAGTTCCGTTTTACTGCCGGAAAAAATATGAAACATTTTCTCGTTCTCCGGCTGCAGGCCGGCTGGACGGGCAAGATATTCTATGACGACATCAGAGTCGTAGAAGAAGGCGTGCAGAACACAATCCTGCTCACCTGGCCTGCCACACACAGTTTTGAACCCGGCGACAGTCAATTTATCCTTCATGGCGATCAGCTTCCCCATGGATGCCTGGTCCAGGCAAAGCTGGTCCGGAATGGCAAGGAGCTGAAAAGTCTTATTCTGAAGCCTGATGTCAAAGGGGATTTTACCGGAGACTGGGGAGAAATAGAACCGGGCGAGGCGGAAATGAAAGTCTTTGCCGCCGTTCCAGATACGAAGGTTTTAACCTTCTCTCAGGTTTTCCCCGTCCGTTTCCTGAAGAATAAACGCTCTGAGAAAGCGGTAACGTTGGATCGATACGGACGGCTCATCGTCAATGGAACACCGTTTTTACCCATCGGCCTCTCTACGTCCTTCCATCCCCGGAACGGAGCGTGGTACAAACGGATTTCCAATGGCGGGTTCAATCTGGTATCGAGCACCGGGATGCTTCGGTCGACTCATCGCGATCCGGCTCATTATTTCGATACGATCAAAGCCGGGCTGGATTTGATCCATAAACACGGGCTTTATTCTGACATTACAACGACGATTCTGTTGGATTATTACCGGTACAGAATCAAGAAGATCGGTAATGCCGTCACGGTAAATGAAAAACTGGAAGCGGTGGTAAATGCCCTCGGAAAACATCCCGCCATCCTGTACTATTACGATTCCGATGAAGTTCCCGAAGCGTTCATGGATCAGGTACTTACCATGCGGAACACACTGAACCGGCTGGATCCGGATCACCCGGTGATGGCTCTCTCCAATGACCCGAAACTGTTGCCGAAATTTGCGCAGCTGGGCGATATTTTCTGCTATGACAGTTATCCCATCGGAATGAAAACAGCTCCCAGGGATTTGAAACGGATTCAGGAGTTCATGGTACAGGCTCGCCGGTCCGGGGTACCCGTTTGGGGCTATGTGCAGGCATTCAACTGGGGGCATTACAGGGGAAAACTCACGCCTGAAAAGTTTGCCGAATTTGCGGATCCGTCCGCAGAGGAGATCCGTTCCATGATCTTTCTTTATGCCATTGAAGGAGTAAGAGGATTTCTATTCTATACGGACCCCATGTCCCAAAAGATCCGCAATCAGTCCGTTCAGTACAATGTCCCGTCTCATCCGGAACGGATGTGGCAAAACCTCCTTCCCGCCGTCCGGGATCTGAAAAGTGTGGAAAGTTTCATACTCGGGAAGCGGGGGCCAACCAGACTGTCGCTTACGAAGCAAAAGGGGAAATGTGCTGCCGCGCTGTTTGAAAACGACCGTGGCAAGAGGGCCGTTCTTATTGTGGCCGTCAGCGGGAAAGAGGCGGAATGCGAGTTCACTGTTCCCGGTGAACCTTCCCTGAGATCCCGTTTCGGCAAAACAGAAAATCTGGGCGGCGGACGCTATCGGTTCAAAGGAACAGCCGCATCGTCCGACATACTGGAAAATCAAGTGATGGAGATGTAAAAGAAAATGAATCAAACGACCGCATTCCAACAAGTATCGGAGTTTATCCTTTCAACTTTTCAGGACACTCTCAAAGAACCGTCCGCCGCACATTCCCTGTGGCAGGACTCTTACTCCTCACGCATCCAGTTCGTTTCTCATCGGAACAGGATACTATCGCCGAATGTTGCCGCCTCTCTTCGCGGAGAGGGCTCCCATCGTCTCCGACTGCGTCGAATTGAACCTCCGGCGCGGTCAGTTTGCGGCGTTCCGTCTGGATCAGCCGGACGAAGCCCCGAAACGATTTTCAGATAAAATTACCAATCATTTATACAGGAGATAAAAATGTCAGGAATCAAACGTTATGCGGTATGCGGAGTTTCCGCCCGGGCAATCGGAATGTTTATTACTCCGATCATCAGGGATTTTTCCGGTACTGCCGAAGTCGTCGGGCTTTTGGATATTGACCCGCTTCGTTTCAAAGTCTGCAAGGAACAGGTCCCGGCAACAAAGGATTTGCCGGAATATACACCGGATCAAGTCGATAAAATGATCGAAGAGACCAAACCGGATGCTCTGCTTGTCGTAAGCAAGGACTGTTTCCATGTGGATTATATTCTCAAGGGATTGGAACACAATCTTGATGTGATCAGCGAAAAGCCCATGTGCACCAATATCGAAGACGTGGTCAAAGTCTGCCAGGCAGAGAGAATATCCAAAGGCAAAGTCATCTGTACCTTCAACTATCGATATGCCCCGGTTCACAGAAAACTGCGGGAATTGCTGCTGGAAAAGCGGATCGGACGCGTCACTCATGTGGATCTCACCTGGTATATCGACATCAAACACGGCTCCAGTTATTTCAATCGCTGGAACCGGCTGCGCGAAAACTCCGGAAGTCTTTCCATCCATAAATCCAGCCACCATTTTGACTTGGTCAACTGGTGGATCGATGGTATTCCCGATACGGTCCATGCTTTCGGCGCTCTGAATCACTACGGCCCCGACAGCGAGTTCAATCCATCCAGAAAAGACGGACGGCATTGTTCCACCTGCGATGAATGGAGAAACTGCGCCTATCTGGCAAGATGGAAGACCCGCACACAAAGTCAGCATGTACAGGACGATCATCTGGACTCCTTTGATCTGGAGCGTCCCGGGCGACTCTATTCAAAATCCATTTATTCGCCCGATATGTGTATTTTTGATTCTGAAATCAATATTCATGATACCTATGTTGCCAATGTGCGCTACAAAAACGGGGTCCTGCTCAATTATTCCGCCAACTTCTCCACTCCGTGGGAGGGATACCGTCTGGCAATCAATGGAACCCGCGGACGGCTGGAAACCGAACAGTGGGGTGGCGTGGGAAAAGTCTCTTTCCCCATGCCGGAGAGTGACCGCAGATTCATTGACTATTACCCGATTTTCGATTCCAAAGAACGGATCTGGATCAAGGACAGCAACGGCGGACACGGCGGCGGAGATCCCATGATCCTCGAAGATATTTTCCTGGGAGAAGATCCTCTGCGCAAATACAAAATCCTGGCGGATACGCAGGATGCTCTGCGGTCTATTGCCATCGGCGATGCAGTATTCAACTCCATCAAGGAGGACAAGATCATCCGTATGAAGGATACTGTCCCCTCTGACCTCTGGATCGAACGCTGACCCGATATGGACATCACCTTTTGATAAAGAAAATGATTATATGCATGAATTTTCACTGTCCACTCCGGAATCGGTCGGGATCCGTTCCCGGACTCTGCTTGGCATAATGCAGAAACTGAGCGGTTTGAAGTATGTCAACAGCATCATCCTCCTGCGGCATGGGCAGTCCGTTCTGGAGGCATGGCAGTCCCCATATCGACGTGAGACTCCACATCAGCTCTTTTCTCTGAGTAAAAGTTTTACCTCGTGCGCCATTGGATTGGCTCAGGCAGAAGGAAAACTGAAAATCACTGACAAGTTGATTTCATTTTTCCCTGAATACGAATCCTGTATCACCGATCCGCGTATGCGGGATGTCACGCTGAGAGATTTGCTCACCATGCGCTCAGGACATCTCTCCTGCGCAGTAAAGTATATGCTGAATCAGCCGGATTACATCCGTGCGTATCTGACTTCTCCGCTGGATACGGAACCAGGCACAAGTTTTGCATACAATTCCGGCGCAAGCTACATGCTATCTGCCGTGATCCGGAAGGTTACGGGCGAAAACGTCCGGGAATATCTGATGCCGCGTCTCTTTGCTCCCCTGCGGATCTCTCCCGGGATCTGGGAGTGCTGTCCGCATGGCATCAATCTGGGCGGCTGGGGTCTCTCTCTTACCTCCGATGATCTGGTGAAATTCACTCAGCTTCTCCTCCAGCACGGACAATGGCAGGGGCGTCAGCTTCTTCCTGCGGATTATCTGGCGGAAGCGACTGTGAAGCACGCGGATAACTCCATGAATGAAAATCCGGACTGGAAGCTGGGGTACGGCTATCATTTCTGGATCTCTCAGCACGGCTACCGCGGCGATGGCGCCAGCGGACAGTTGGCGGTCATTCTGGAAGAACGGGATCTCTGCATCGCGGTAACCTCCTGTTTGGGTAATATGCAGGAACTGCTGAATGTTTTTTGGGACGAATTGATCCCGCATTTGCACGATGAGCCGTTACCCGAAAACCCGGAAGATTATCAGAAACTGCAGAAATATGCCGCCAAATGGAATATCCTGCCACAGGAAACCGTGATACCCGAAAATCCGGTTGGTGCCTGTTTCCGTTTTCAGGATAATCCGGCGGGGATTCGGCAGTGTGAAATCTCGTTCGGTGAACAATGCTGCTCTTTGACCTTTCTTACGAATCAAGGAATGGAACAGCTGCGTGCAGGGTTCGGTCATTTTGAATACTCTGTACTGCAGTTGACTGATTTGCAGCCTCATCCGGTCGCTGCGTATGCCGTCTGGACGGGCAAGGATACTTTGGAAATCCACAGTTTCATTTGTGACGGTACCTACCGCGACATTTGGACGGTGAAGTATTCCGATGTTGAAGAACCCTTGAAAAATCGCTCACTCTGCAGTACCTTCCGTCCGGGGAAGCCTCGTTTTCTGCTTGCCCCGGATACGCCGGAAAACATTCCAATCATTCGTTGATTTTGAACAATTTTCATGATATATTGTGTAGAAAAAATGAGAAAGGCCAAGGTTATGAAAAATCATCTTAAAGCAAGTTTTATTGCCGTTGGAAATCTGAATAACAGCGGAAGTACCAATGTCAGGGAACCGCTTCCGGAGCTGTTTGGTATCTGTGACGGGGCTATGCAGTCATGGGATCGGGTCTTCATGTATAAAGACAGGTTAATCCGTGTGAATCCGCATTGGATTCGGGATTACATGCTGACCGCAAAAGGATTTCGTTACACGGAACCGGATTTGATCGGTCTTCCGGATCTTTTTCTGGAAAATCAGCATGAGAGCGGGTTCTTTTATGAAATCGTTTCGCCGGAAAAGGATTTTCATTCCGGAATGCATCCTGTAACATCATCCGGAGCATACATCGTGGAACCGCCGTACCGGAAAGCGGAACCCGGATGCAATTACGGGCTTGTCCGGCTGGAACTGGAAGCGGATATCGAATACCTGATGGTGGAAGGTTGTTACCTTATCTGGCAGGCGACTGGCGATGACAAATGGCTTGAACAACAACTCCCCCGCCTTGACAAGGGATTGCAATACATGCAGACAAGTCCTATCCGTTGGAGCAGGAAATACAGTCTTGCCAAACGCGCTCATACGCTGGATACTTGGGATTTCACGAATCGTCTGAGTTCCAGCCGCGACCGTATGATCCGACCGGAAGACCCGATGGGGATTTTCCACGGAGACAATACCGGACTTTATTATGCCATGACCCTGATGGCTAAAATGTACCGCTATTTCGGGCAGGACTTCATAGCGGATCGATATGCGGATCAGGCTGCAGGATTGCGTGAACGGATCATGAAGCATCTCTGGAACGGAAAGTTTTTCCGTCATTTCCTGATGCTGGATCCGGCCGATTACGGGGTGGATGAAACCTGGCAGCTCAGTCTTTCCAATTCCTACGCGCTGAACCGCGGCATTCTTGACCTGGATCAAAGAAGGTCTGTCATCGAGGCTTATCAGAAATGTCGGAAAAAATACGGCGGTGAGCTGGATGATTTCCGGAATCTGGAACCGCCTTATCCGCATTTCTACAAACTTAAACCGGGCGATTATATGGATGGCGGCATCGCTCCGTTTGTGGCGGGCGAGCTCGCTTTGGGCGCGTTTGAGTCCGGCATGGAGAAATACGGCGCGGATATTCTGCACCGGATCGGATGCAAATTCCTGCGGGACGGCAAAATTTCATTCCTCTACAACTGGGAGGGGCATGACATGGTCGGCGGTCCGCGCTGCTGGTGCGGTGCGGAAGTCATGTATGCCATGACCGCCGGCCTTGCGGGGATTCGGGATGAAGAAAAACTGTTCCGCAAAGTCACGATTTCGCCACGGTTCGCCGCGGCAGGAGAGGATTACGCATATGTCCGGCTCATGTATCCGGCAAGCGGCGCCGCTTGTGAATATGAGTGGCGCTCGGCGGATCAACAGAAAAAAGTGGAATTTACGCTCGAATCAGAACATGCGCATTGCAGGCTCCGGCTCTATGCGCCTGCCGATACGCATTCTCAACAGGTCAAATGCAACGGAGAAAAGCATCAGTTTACCGTTGAATGCGTCGGAGAAAGCCGCTACATCTGTATGGATTCCGTGCAGCAGCATGATCATGTGGAGGTCGTATTTTGCTGATTCTCGGAATATGTCTGCTCCTGCTGACCGGGCTTTGCTGGGTCGGGATCGCAATTGTCGTCAATGATGCAGCAGAACACAACCGGGATCTTGATAAAATTCAGTTCTGTACCTCCGGATTGATAGCGGCAATTGCCCTGATCGTGCTGGTTATTCAAATGCCATCAGCAGAAAAATACCAGAACCAGTTTTTGATTTTCATTCCCGTGTTTTTTGCCGGGATTGCGAATTTTGCGATGCTTTCTCTGATGAAACAGGGAATGAGAACCGGCAGTCCTGGCGCAGTCTGGGGAATCGTGCAGAGCGGTTTGATATGTCCTTTTTTGATGGGAATACTGTTTTTTGGCGTAATCCCGACCGCTGCACGGATCATCGGCATCCTTCTGATCGTAGCAGGGATCGTCCTTTTCAGCCGGAGCAAACCTCGACGTCAAGATTGCGGGAAACTTTGGCTGCTGCCGACTTGCGGTGCATTTCTGGTTTCAGGCATGGCACAATGTTTTGCCAATCTGCCATCTTACTGGACTTCGTTTACCATGTCGCCCATACTTCGGGCCCTTCTGGTTCAAAGTGGTACAGTCTCGGCATTTGTCGCGGTTTTTCTGGTTCGGGAAAAAAAGAAACCCCAATCAGATTTTCGTCCAATCATCAAACCGGTTCTTTTCCTGACAGCAGTTCAAACCCTGTCGCTGTTCTTCCTTTTCTATCGCGGTCTGGATCTGACTGCGCGGGCAGGAGCCGGGGCGATCGGCTATCCGATTGCCCAGGGGAGCTGCATTGTCTTTTTCATAATCTATGAAATGCTGCGTTATCGGAAGAAATGCGCAGCATCGGTTTGGCTCGCCCTGATACTGCAGTGCTCCGGTTTATTGGCAATTTCCCTTTAACTCTCAGGACCAAAAAAACGCACCATGTCTCGTGAAACCATTTCAATGGCTTCTGACAGGTTTTATCTCTAATAATTTTATTTTTATTGATTTTCCGAACTAAATGACATGGCAGGGAAGTGTTGATTGTAAAGAATATTACGGGGATTGTCCGACCATGCGTAGCGCACGGCTACCGGTTCCTTCACCTGCGAGGAAGTCAGCAGGATGGACTCACCTTCAACTTTCGCCTGGTCTGCCGGATAATACTGCCCATCGGCTCCGGTCAGATTTGACTGCGGATTTCTCAGTCATAAATAACTGATTGAAAGAGTCCTTCTGCAATAATTGGCTTTTATGCAATACAACTGCTTTTTTTTAATCAGGAATACTGTTCCGGAATATCACCCCTAATTTTCAGCACCTGGGGATACTTTTCTCCGACATTGGCGGACATAATTTTCTTCACGGTTATGTCATGTTCCCACTCGTCACCGTAGTCAAAGAGATAATATGCTCCACAATTTTCAGACAGATGATGCCCGATAAAGCATTTCTCTGCAAGACAGACATCGTTATCCAGCTCCATTTCATCCCGCACGGCAGTACAACCGTCTTCACAGTCAAACAGGTAAAGGTGATCGTCATCACGGTTAAAAAGCGGATTGATGAAATTATGGAGTTCTGCAAAAGTGCTGTCCTCTCTGACCAGAATATCTGCTGAAACTCGGAATCCGCGAAGTTTCACATGCAGCTGAAATACCCGGAGACTATCTTTGTCGAAGTCATAAGATTCTGGCTCTGAAGATTCGTCATCCAAAGCTAAATGTTGTGCTTTTCTGGCACATTCAAGCATTACTCCCCATGTCAATAATACACTTAAAGTACGCCTGTATTCCTTTGTTGGAAGATTTAACTTTGCAACCGTTTCTGCAATAAAACAGAGAACAGCACTTTCAGAGTGGTTTTGTATGTCATAATAGAAATCATCTTCATTCTGAATAAAGTCATCTGTCAATGCTTCTGCTTCTTCTAAAAAATTACTGTAATCATCTTCATCTGCCATTGGCAATGCAGTATCTTGTACAAATGCAGAAAAAATCGTTATTATGAGGTTGGGGAGCAAATCTTCTCCCGTCTTGTTTTTGCCGGATGTTTTGAAATTTTTATCTAACAGAGGATTAAGGATCGATAAAAAGGGAAAAGTATCAATAATCTCTTTGAGACATTCTTTTTTCTCTTTTCTGGAGTAATTACACTGAATATGCTGATATATTTCATGCAGTTCTTTTTCGCCAATGGGGCGATATTCCCCATCATCTTCATCATTATCTTCAAACCAGTCTTCATCAGACGTAACCGTGGGAAGGCTTGCATTATATTCAGCAACGATTTTCCCTATTTCTTCTTCCAGTTTTTCCGGAGGAGTGTTTTTTAAGCGTTCTTGAACTTCCGGGGATTGCATTAAATCATGGAACGGCTTAAAAGCAGCAGACACTTCCGGACATTCATCTTTCAAATATACAATCACCTGCGGTTTACCTTTTACAGTTTGGACTTCTGCACGGGCAACAAAATCTTTATCATTCCGATATTCACGCCATTTTAATTCTGCGGCATCAAGAAGGGGATACAAAGCACAAGGATCACCATCAAAATTTTCTTCAGCAAATTTATTTAAAAATTTCTTTACATCAGCAAAGGTTTTCTGTGCTATACAGGCGTTCCAAGCGACCATCGTAAAGTTTGCAACAAACTGTCTCATGGAAGCAGCTGCCTTTTTATCAAGCTTTTCCTGACCTTGTATTTTATCCCAAATACACTCGCAAATTTCAGCAAAATGCTGTTTCGTTTTTTCTGCGCTCATTGTTTACTTTTCCACCTTTGCATTTTCCCAGCCAACAAGGTTTCCCTTGACGGAATCAAAGTTTACGCCGATAATATAGATATCGCGTTTGTCAAGCAGATACTTTTTGAAGTATTCTTTCGCTTTGATTTGCTCCAGAGCCGAAGGATCATTGTCCAACTTGAATTCAAAGATGTAGATGGCCTTTTGTGTTTGAATGACGGCATCGATTCGTCCATCGTTGGTGGTTGATTCTGCCTCTACATACACGCCAAGCAAACGGAATATGGCAAAGAAAATCCCTTGAAAATTGGATTCCTGTTTTTTATGAACTTCGTAAGGGATTCCAGCAAAGAATGTTTCTAGAGCTTTGCGGAGTTTCTTCAAATCATTGTTCAGCAAACAGGTGGCAAATTCAGCAACAAAACGAACTCCGTCAGTCTGGGTTTTTCCGGCATAACTGTTTAGGATGTATGCACTGAAAGCGGTTGTAACTTCCGTATTGGGGAAGTCCAGAAAATACCAAGTCTGTCCGAAACGCTCTTCTGTTCCTTTAATGGTAACATAGCCGGTTTGCAACAGCAAAGTCAAAGGGTCGATATTGTCAATTTCAAAGGCATTGAATGTAACCTGCGGAACAGGCTCTTTTAAGGCTGTTTCAAAATCAAACTCCTTCTGCTTTGCCAGCTCCATCAAAAAAGATGGCGTGCCGGTTGAAAACCAGTAGTTATTGAATTCACCGCCGGATTCAAAGAATTTTGCCAATGACACCGGATTATAAACGGTTTTACTGTTCCAATGAAAACGGTACCCATTGTACCAGTCCTTTATCTTTTCCTTGTAAGCATCAATGTCCTGAATTCCGGCGAGTGCGGAAATACGCTCACCGAAGTTTGCTTCCAGTTCATCCTGGGTGTAGCCGAACATTGTGGCATACCGGGCATCCATGGAAATATCTGTCAAATTATTCAAATCTGAAAACAGCGAGACATGGCAAAACTTACTGACCCCTGTGATAAAAGCAAAACGCAACTTGCTTTCAAAAGCTTTTATGACAGAATAGAACGATTTCATGCAAGTCAAAACATCTGAACTTTCTGACTTTCCGATGTTATTAAGAATTGGCTTGTCGTATTCATCAAGAAGAATAACAACATTCTGTTGCTGAGAGAGCTCCCCGATTATTTCCCTGAACATATTATCGGGAGAGGATTCAGTCAACATCACATTGTGCTTTGCCGCTGTTTCTTTCATCAAGCGGATCAAGCTGCTTTTTACCGAAGCAAGAGAGCTGAAGTCAAATCCATTCAGATCCAAATGGATTACTGGATATGGTTTCCAGTCATACGATTTATCGTAAATGGCAAGCCCTTTGAAAAGTTCTTTTTTACCCTCAAAGACTGCTTTCAGAGTTGACACTGTCAACGATTTACCGAAGCGACGCGGGCGTGACAGAAAATACATCTCTTTGGCAGGTCTGATTAACTGCCAGATGTATTCAGTCTTATCTACATACAGAAAATTTCCCTGTATCAGATCTTCAAAATTATAAACGCTGCTGGTAATATCTTTCATTATCACATACTCCTATTGCTGTAATATACACTGTATTGACAGCATTTTCAATTGTTTTATTTCATAAAAACTGAAAAATCAGTTGTCATGAGCTCAATTTTATTCGTGATACCACCAAATTGCGATCCGGACGGCGATGAAGCCTAGAAAACACAGTCCGGAAAAACAAAAAGAAGCAATCCCCAACGGGATCGCCACATAGAGCAGTCCGAACCCGATGAACTGAAAAAGAATGCCTTGCAGAACGATACCGATTTTGATGAAATCAGAAAAGTTGGAGAGCTGCTCACCGAGGCAAAAAAGAAAAAGGCGCAGTTGCGGGAACCGTTGTCAGAAACGGAGATCATTGCTGCCCTCGGCGATATTTCCGGGCTTTGGGAGTTTATGTTTCCCAGCGCAAGGCAGGAATTACTTCAGATGCTCATCGGTGAAATAAGAGTCTTTGCCGACAAAATCAGCCTGACCTTGAAAGTTGACGGATTAAAAGACCTTGCTTCCGAAATGGCGGTCAGCGGATACTTTTACGAACCTCACGGTGAACCGGAGAAGTTTCCGGAAGCAGCTCAAGAGGTTTTGGACGATGGTTCAATCCGGATGACCATGCAGTTGGAAAGCAAGAAAATTGACGGTCACCGCCGAGTGGTGATTCCAGCTCCGGGAGCAGACCGGATGCGGCAGCAATCTTTACTTCGGGCAATCCGCAACGGACAGCGGTGGATGGAAATGCTTATCAATGGAGAGGCAAATAACATCACGGACTTGGCGGCAAAACTCGGTTTGAAACCGCCGTATGTGACGCGGGTACTTGGCTTGAATAATCTTGCGCCGGACATCGTTGAAGCGATCGTTGCCGGAACAGAACCCGATGGATTATCCATCGCACAAATCATGAAAAATATTCCGGAGGACTGGAACGAACAGAGGAGACTTTATGGTTTCCCGGAACGATGATTGCGGAACCCGCTTGGCGGCAGGAGAAATCTTGCCGCATTTTTGCGTTTACAGGGGCGTGTCGCGGCGATTGCAGCAAGGTTCGGGGATGTGGCTGAAAGCAGCGAAAACGCCCTTGTGAAGCGGTTTTGTGAAAAAAACTTCACAGAATTTTTGTTAGACTTGAAAAAATGGTCAGCGTTTTTTATCTTCCCCCATTACCTCGGTAAGAATTGATGATTTTTGAGGGTAAAATGTCGGTAAAAATCCAAATAGACCGTTGGGTGAAGCTAAAAACTTGACAGCGTTTTCACTTCTCCCCCCCCACAAGGTAAGTTTGCAAGGTAAAAATTTTGAGGGTAAATTTTCCAGACAAAAATGGGGGCTGATAAAAACTTGCCCCATTTTCATATCTTCCCCCTTGCTCGGTAAGATGTAAAATTGTATTTTTGTTAATAATCAAGCGCTTACAAAAAGAACCTTGATTTTTACACTTTTCAGAAAAACTCAGAATTCAGACAGATTTCAGACAAAATTTGGGGCAAAACGGTCTGATTTCAGAGTCTGAGTGTGTTTCTTATACACTGGCAGGAATGTTGTAAAATCCTTTGAATCAACGTGTTTTATAAAATAATAGTAAGGATGATTTTTTCAGCAAGATTAACAGGGGGATAAAAAAATGGCGGCTCGCTTTTTTTCGCTCCCCCGCCATTCTGAAACGCATTTTTGAGCTTAAAAACTCAGAATTTTGCTGTGAAATCAAATTCTGAAAATCGCTTCACTTTTCGTCAGAAAAACTCAGAAAGGCAGAAAATTGCCACGCTATGTTTCGTTAATAATATGTCCCACAAAAAGAAAATACAAGCGGATTATTTGAATTTTTTGATTTTTTTCTTCTCAATACCACAATGGCCTAAGATACCAAAACAACTTTACGGAACATTCTCACGAAAATCTACGCAAAGTTGTGTATATTACAACGTCTGTCTGCGAACTGTGGTTGTTTTTCTAATAGATCGCGCCAATCCTCGCTGTCAAGTTTAGACCAATCGCACAAGTCTGCAAATTGCGGTTGATATTGCAGCAGATTGCTCCATTTCGCTCCGTCAAACTCATTCCATTTATCACACCGGTCTGCAAATTGCGGTTGATATTGCAGCAGATTGCTCCAATCAAAATCCGTAAACTCTTCCCATTTATCACACCGGTCTGCAAATTGCGGTTGATATTGCAGCAGATTGCTCCAATCCCAAGTCATAAACTCTTCCCATTTATCGCACTTGTCAGTGAACTGCGGTTGCTCTTGCAACAGAATGCTCCAACTACCGCCTATAAATTCGTTCCATTTATTGCACCGATTTGCGAACTGCGGCTGTTTACACAAAAGATGACTCCATTTTCTGCAACAAAACTCATTCCATTTATCACATTTGTCGGCAAATTGCGGCTGTGTTTCCAATAATTTTTCCCAATCATTGCAGTTAATTTCAGTCCAAACACACTTGTCGGCAAACTGCGGTTGTTTTTGCAGTAACTCGCTCCATTCTTCGCTTACAAACTCGTTCCATTTATCACACCGGTCTGCAAATTGCGGTTGATATTGCAGCAACTCGCTCCATTCTTCGCTTACAAACTCGTTCCATTTATCACATTTGTCGGCAAACTGCGGCAGATATATCAAAAGCTCGCTCCATTCTTCGCTTACAAACTCATTCCATTTATCACACTTGTCGGCAAACTTCGGTCGATATTGCAGCAACTCGCTCCATTTTTCACTTGCAAACTCGTTCCATTTATCGCATTTGTCGGCAAACTGCGGCAGATATATCAAAAGCTCGCTCCAATCCTCACTGTCGAACTTATCCCAATTATTACACTTATCTGCAAATTGCGGCTGATCTCTTAAAAGCCAGCGCCAATCCTTGCCAGTAAACTCATCCCAATTATTGCATTTGGTGGCAAACTGCGGCAAATGACGCAACACCCAAGACCAATTCTTGCCTGTAAACTCATGCCATTTATTGCATTTATCCGCGAATTGCGGCAGATTTACCAAAAGCCATTGCCAATCTTCGTTTGTAAAATCCTCCCATTTATTACACTTATCCGCAAATTGTATCTGATATTGCAAAAGTTCAATCCAATCTGAGGCATCAAGTTGCGACCAATCGCACCGATCCGCAAATTGCGGCTGATCTCTTAAAAGCCAGCGCCAATCCTTGCCTGTAAACTCATGCCATTTATCGCACTTGTCGGCATCTTCCGGATTTGAGCATAAGTGCTGACGCCAATCATTGCAGGAAAAGCTAGCAAAATCTATGTCCGTATTGGAGTCATCATCTGTTATTGAATTTTCTAATTCTTCTATTGTCGCTTCCCATTCATAGTCAAAATCATAACTTGCATTGTCTTTCACGCTATTAATGTCGTTGATTTTCATAAAAAACACCTTTTCTTATTTTTATTGTCAAAGAATATACGGCATATTACTGTATTTTTCAAATAAAATTATGGAAAAATTTGTATTTAAACGTACGATGTAAATTATGAAGGTGAACACGAAGCGATCATTCCCCGTGACTAATGGGAGAAAGTTCAGTAGATGATGAGTACAAATGCTGGCGAAAGAAGCGGTTATCGCAAACAAATCCACCCATTAAGCGGTATTGTAAAATGCGGACATTGCGACTGTGCATTGACGCCGACTTATTCCAAGAATCACGGCAGAAAGTATTGTTATTATGTTTGTCAAAAGATCAATAAATCGCCGGATCACCACCGGAGCATTACGATGACGGAGGCTTCTCCGGCGGTAACGTCAACCGTCCGGCTTTGCAGAAACTCCGGGCGGATATTGAAGCTGGGAAAATCGATGTGGTGGTCGTTTACAAAATAGACCGTTTATCACGATCATTGCTCGATTTTGCCGACTTGCAGACCTTTTTTCAAAAACATAACATTTCATTTTGCTCGGTAACGCAGGAAATCAACACCAGCACTTCGGCGGGCAGAATGATGTTGAATATTTTGATGTCATTCTCACAGCACGAGCGCGAAATAATTGCGGAACGCATTAAGGACAAAGTAGTCGCGTCAAAAAAGCGTGGAATGTGGCTCGGTGGTTATGTACCTTTCGGATACTTTGCCGAAAACAAAAAACTCTATCCGCATTCACAGGAAGCGCCGATTGTAAAACGCATATTTGAAAGGTTCGTGGAAACGCAGTCTCCAAAACTTATTGCGCTTGAATTAAATCAAGAGGGTATATTGCCCAGAACGGGTAATCTTTGGAAAGTTCCGTATATTTCACGCATCATTTCAAACCGCATTTATATCGGTGAGATATTTTACAACGATGAGATTATTCCCGGCATCCACAAAGCAATCATTGACCGTGATGTTTGGGAAAGAGCGCAGGAAATTGTAAAATCCAACAATCCGTATGATAGAGCCGGAGGTGCGGTAGAGTTAATTGTGCCGCTAAAAGGACTGCTCCGGTGCGGACATTGCGGAGGTGCGATGAAGCCTGTATTCACCACCAGAGGAAAAAAGCGGTACTATTATTATTACTGCGACCAAGATACCAAGCGGGCAGAACGCTGTTGCCCTATCGGAAAAATCGGTTCAGCCACAGTTGAAGATGCCGTCAAAGACCAGACCAAGAAGATTTTTGAAACGACATATTTTCAAGAGCAAATTGCCGCACAGACGGGAATTACGATAAATGAGTTGATGGAGATTTTCAAAGATACCTTTTGGCAGGAATCCAATCCGCAGGAGTTGAACCGCCTTTATTCGGAGCTTTTTGAAAAAATCATTTTGAAAGAAAACCAAATCATCTATGAAATCAAAACATCCGGGGTGCAAGCCCTTATCGAAGGAGTAACAAATGAATATCAGTGAGGTATTACCCAACGGCAATGTTCGGGTGGTTGTTCCGATCACCATTAGAACTATGCGGCAGGGCAAGCGTATTGTTATGGCAGACAATCAAAAAGTAGTCCAGATGCAGACACCGCTCTTGCAGTCCATTGCCTACGGTATTTTATGGCAGCAGTGGTTGGATGAAGGCAGATATAACGGTGTAGGGGAACTGGCAAAAGCGGTCGGCAAAGACCGCGCTATTGTTTCCCATACGCTTCAACTTGCACTGCTTTCGCCGGAAATCATCCACATGGCTATTGTCGGCACATTACCGCCGCATATTTCTTTCAAAAACTTCAAGGCAGGACTTCCTGCCGACTGGACCGAACAGAAGCGGTTTCTGGGGCTTCTGTAAGGGGGGCAGGCGCGTCATCGGCTACACGGTCGGATGGCGCGCTTTTTGCGTTACAGCCCCTTAAAAACGCAAATTTCTCTTTCATTCTCCGTTTGTCACACCATTGCAATAAATCCTATGGATTTATGTGCGAAAAATACAACACCTTTTATTTGTAAAACATTGATATATAAGCAACTATGCCGTGACCGTAAGTTTTGAAATACGGATAAATCAAATGGATTTTTCTGCGAAACAAAACAAAAAGAAGCGTGTGTTTTTATAAGTCATCGTTCTCCATTGCCTTATGTAATCCAAAATCCTCGTGTCCTCGACACAAGGCAAGCGGAGAATTTAGGGGGTAGCGGCACTTGGCAGCGGAGAAACAGAGAATGACATAATTCTCCGTTTGTTGTAAGTTATTGATTTTTTTCTTAGGGGTAAGTAGGCACAAAAAAAGCCGTTTGGTGTGTCCAAACGGCATCAGAGCAAAAAAAATGGTGGCAAGGACCAGGATCGAACTGGTGACACGAGGATTTTCAGTCCTCTGCTCTACCAACTGAGCTACCCCGCCACTCATATTTACTGAGGGTTTCATCAACAGGCTTTCGTTCCTCTTGATACCATTAATATATCACATATTTGATAAATGTCAAGCCGGAAATTGAAAAAATTTCAAAAAAAGTTCGTTTTTTTAGTAATTTCATCTGATGCGCTTTATTGCGATTGGCTGCGCGTAACGACCGGTTTGCCACTCAAAGTTTGGAAAACCCATTCGTTCTCAACATTTTTAATCAATTTTGCACTGCATTCGAAGGCTTCATGGAAGCCATTGCCCGCTTTTCCGCCGTTCCCCTGGGCGTATAAGGTGAATTCCGTTTCTGCGGAAGTTTTATCCGGAGAAATGGTAATTTGAAGGTCGTGGACCGAAAGACGAAGGGTGTTGATCATTTTTCGTCCCTGCATAAAACGCAGGGCAAGTTCCTTTGCTTTATATTTTCCGGAAGCGTAGGGGATGCCTTTCAATTCAATTTCAGGGGCAAAGACCCGTTCGATGCCGCGGACATCGGCGACTTCATCAATCATGCCTTTATTGCCGTTCTTGGAGGTGCAGCGGATCAGGGTATCAAAGGTGTTTCTGATTTTATCATCCTCTGTTTCGTAGATGAAGAAGTACCAGACAGCGGCAGCGATCAGGGCGAAGGCAGAGAACAGAATGGTTCGGACTTTCCAGATTTTTTTCATTTCAGGTGTCATAGTGTGTGAACTCCTTACCAGAGAGGTTTGCCGGAGAGGCGTTTGGATGAGATTTGCCCGCCCACATGTTCTTCCATGGACATGGCACGGTTATCGCCCATGACGTAAAGTTTGCCGGGGGCGACTTTTTCCGGTGGCGAATTCCAGGTATTATTGGTCATGGAGACGTATGGCTCGGGATGTAATACATTATTTATATATAGAGCACCATTGCGCCACTCTACGGTTTCGCCTTCGAATGCGAGGATTCGTTTCAGCAGGTACACGCGTCTGCCCGCCATGGAAAAGACGCCAACGTCGCCGCGTTCCGGTGGCGATATCCAGAGAAGCCAGGGACAGGAGAATGTGAAGCCTTTATCGGGGTAGGTTGGGTACATGCTGCTGCCGGAGATAAGCATTGGTTGAAACAGAAAACGGAAGATGATCCATGCCGCGACGGCGATGATACTGCATCGGATCAATGATTTTTTCCATTTTTGTTTGATTTCGATCATGTATTTGCACTTTCGGCGTTATTCTGTTGAGATGGCATACGGAGGTAGAATGAGAATGCTGCGCCGCCTTCGGGAGCATTTTCTGCCTGAATCCAACCTTTATGAGCGAGAAGAATCCCGTACGCCATAGAAAGGCCCATGCCGGTACCTTTTCCGACGGGTTTTGTGGTGAAGAATGGTTCAAAGAGCCGGTTAATGGCTTCGGTCCCGATACCGGTTCCGGAATCCAGCACACGAATCACGCAATAATGATGATCTTTCCAATCTGCGATTTCCGGGGGAGGGCGCAGGGCGGCAGTGTTGGAGTCATCGTGTTCATAAAGGGAGATGGTCAATTTCCGTTTTGCCTCGGGGACATTTTCCATAGCATCGCGGGCGTTGAACATAATATTCATCAATGCCTGCTGAAGCTGAATGGGGTCACCGCGAATAATGACCTTATTATCCGTGAGGATATTCACATCCACATTGACGGGGATTGCGGATGATGCGGGCATGAACAATTCGACTGCGGAACGGATGAATGTTTCGAGTTCGATATCCGATTCATGGTAATTGCCTTTCCGGGCGAATCCGAGTAACTGCTTTGTTAACGTTGCCGCTTTTTCTGTGATGGAGTCAATGACATCCAGATGGCGGTTGACATCGGGATCTTCGACGGGGTGCATGTAGCGGATGATGTCGAGATGGCCCTGCATTGCATGAAGGAAGTTGTTGAAATCGTGGGCAATACCACCGGCAAGTCTGCCAATGGATTCGAGTCGCTGCCAATGGAATGTCTGTTCCTGCCACTCCTGCCGTTCGCGTTCCAGCCTTGTGCGTTCCGTGATATCCTGACCATAGACGATGAGCATGGGGACATCACCGATCATAACCGGGGTGAAAGAGAAAGCGGCATTTCTGCCGGAATTATTGATCATGACGTTACAACGGAGAGGTTCTGCCTGTTCATCGACCTGTTCGGACCATGAGGCATCGCTCCAGATGTTGGGGGTGACGGATGTCAAATCCATGATAGAGATATTTTTGATATTTGCAGATGTGATGCCGAGTGCATGTTTTGCAGCCGGGTTGGCATCCATGATTTTACCATTCTGTTTGATGGTGACGATCATATCTGCGGATCTGTGGAAGAGGAGACTGTACCGTTCTTCACTTTTCCGCAAATCTTTTTCGAGCCGTTCTGCTTTGCTCATTGCGCCGAAGAATGCGATAAAGATGTCGATCGTGCGGCGTCCGGAGCCGGGTTCTTCCAATTTGATACGGGAGAGATAGAGACTGGCAATTTGAGCGAGGAGGAGGATGGAAATTGCGCGTGCAAGATAAGACGCCATCAAATCCTGCCACCAAGTCTGTTGTCCCCAGAAGAGAATGAGGGAATAAAGTATACCATCCAGAGCCTGACCGGCGAACAATGCACCTGTCACGCAGACAAAGAGGTGACAGCGTCTGTTGCGGAGAGCCTGGTAAATCATCGGGATCAGAAAGAGGTCAAGGGCGAAGCTGACGACATTCGCGGACATGGATCGGATACTGGAAGAGAAAATCTTTGTAATATCCTGCGAGTAAGAGAGAAGGATTCCTGATTCGCTATGCCAGGAACCCCGGGAGAATGTCATACTGACGATATAAGCGTAAATACCGAGTCCTGCGAGGAGTGCGATAATCAGGCGTTGTGCTTCCAGTGTGCCGTCGGCGATATAAACAACGATGAGTGCGGCGAGGAAGGGGAGGAGGAGGACGGTATTAGAGAGGTTGAAATCGAGGCCGGGGAAATTGGTATTGATACTGATCCCTGCGACACCGGAGAGCTGCATAAAAGCAAAAAGGAGCCCCAGGGATAAGTAGAAACCGGCGTTACCGATGATCTTGCGCAAGCCATGAAGCAGAAGCAGCATGACAAAGATGAAAGTCATTTCAAGAACAGCAAAACCGCAACCATAGATGGCAGTCATCGGTAACACTCCGGGATAAAATTAAATTACTTGTTGATTTCGCGGGTGACGATATCGCGGATGTAAGCAGATACGTCTTTACCTTCGGCGAATGCTTTTTCGGAGAATTTGATGTAGTCTTTGACTTTGAATGTGATGAAGCCGCGATAAGTCCAGGCGCTGTTCATCCATTTTGCGGAAGCCTTTGCGATCTGAGCATCAGTCAAACCGAAACCTTTGAGAACGCCTTCTGCCATCATGATATTGCCCATGGGGTTCATGTGAACGCCGTCATAAGTGAGAGCGTTGCCGCTTTTGAACTTGGGATATTTTTTCTTGATTGCAGCGATCTGATCCTGCATATTTTTGTTGAGGTCGACGAGGACGCAATTTTTTTCTTTTGCGAGCTGGCGGAGGAAGTCATTGTATGCAGCGAGTTTTGTATTGTTTGCAGCTGCGGCATTTTCGGTAATCATTGTAGAAGTCAGGATGTATACTTTGATACCGGCAGCCTGAGCTTTTTCAACGATCTGAGTGATGTTCTTTTTGTACTGATCGAGGGCGACGCCGCGTTTGCCATGCCATACGTCATTCACGCCGCAGGAGAGAGTCATGTGCTGCGGTTTCTTTTTCAAGACATCGCGATCGAGACGTTCGAGCATGTTGTTGGATTTGTGACCGCTGATCCCTGCAGGGATTTTCACGGCTTTGATTCCGTTTGCGTTCAGGGCATCCATGACCAGGTTGACATAACCTGCAGGGCCGTTGCCCTGCTGGGTGATGGAGTCGCCGAGGAATGCGATTTTATCATCGCTTTTGACTGTGATCTGCGCAGAGAGAGCTGTTGCAGAGAGGAGGATGGCACCAGTGAGGAGCCCGGAGAAGAGATGTTTGAATTTCATACATTTTCCTTTCATTGATTTTAGTTGTATGATGAAACAGAGATTATTTTTCTTTTAATTTGCGTGTGACCAGATGACGTATGTAGGAGTGGACATCGGTCCGTGAGGTGAAAGCTTTTTCAGACAGTTTGAGATATTCCCAAACCGAGACATTGAGCGCGTAATCCCCGAAGAAGTACCGGCGGTATATCCAGTTTGCAGAACCTTTTGCGAGTTGTTCATCATTGAAACCAAATGCTTTGAGTAGAGATTTAGCAATCATGATATCCCCCAGTGGATTCATGTGAATGCCATCAGACGTAAGAATATTGCTTCTGAGGCCGGGGTACACTTTTTTGATTTGATTTTGAGTTTGCAGCATCTCGTTATAAAGGTCGATGAGGACGCATTTTTTTTCTTTTGCGAGTTGACGTAGAAAGTCATTATAGGGTTGCAATTTGCGGTGGGAGCTGTGCTTGATGTTTTCAGAGAACATAGTAGCGGTGAGAATATAGACTTTCACCTTTGCCGCCTGTGCTTTATCCACAATTTGTGTTACATTCTTTTTGAATTTTTCAAGTTGTGTGCGTTTCCCCGGCACGGCATCATTCATTCCGCAATTCAGAATCAGAAATTGGGGTTTGTGCCGCAGGACATCTTTCTGAAGACGGGCAAGCATATCGGATGCCTTATTCCCGACAACTCCTGCAGGAATTTTCGTTGCATTGATTCCATTATCTTTCAATGCGGAGATGACAAAATTGATGTATCCGGCTTCCAGGTTGCCTTTGGCCGTTACATTATCGCCAAGAAACGCAATGCGGTCACGGTTTTTAATTTCGATTCCGGCAGAGAGACTTATTACAGAAAACAGTAGAAGAATTGTCAGCGGGATGAAAAATAATTGTTTTATTTTCATAGTCATAACTCCGTGATGATGTTAATGGCTGGCAAGCAATGCACCGGCAAGGAGAAGAATCATTTCTGTGAAATATCCCCAATAATCCAACTGTTTGAATGTGATGACGCCGTCCAGATTATTATGCATGGATTTTGCGTACTTTGTCAATGCCCAGGCAATGAGGAATGTGGCGATTGCGCCGCCGGGGTGGAGAGTCAGGATTCCGAAAAGCAGAAGTATTGCGCCTGCAATGAACCAATGCTGCATCGTGCAGCTTTCGGGTGTCGGAATGAGTTCATTCCACGTACGTTCATCCTGGAGCGTTGTCAACTCTGCCATGACAAGGAAGCTGCCGGTGAGGACAAAGATGATCCATACGGCGGAAAAATGCCAGGCGAGGATTGCAAACAGAATTCCGCGGAGCAGATAAACGGTAAAGGGCAGGAGCTGTTCGGTAAGTTCTTTTTCTTTCCAGTCTGTTTTTTGGGAAAAATCGAGAGCTTCTTCCGGCGTCCGTTTTTGGAAGCGCAGAAGACACCATGCACAGAACAAATTGAATCCGCGGAATTTACGGGTGTAATCCAGCAGAAAAGCCCCCATCAAAGTGAAGAAGAGGATTGCTGCTGTATTTCCGCAGACATACCGGAGCAGAAGATAAATCAGATAAATCAAAAATCCGGCGAATGCTCCGGTTGCGGGGAGCATGGGGCGTGCCAATTGAGGGATATACTTTGCATTAACGGCGGGTAAAAATGGGATCGGAATGCGGAAGAAGTAATTCCATAACCATGAGAATGCCTGTAAATATTTCTGTTTCATACAGCTGTATTTCCTTTCTCCGTAATTTCTGCTAAGCGGAGTTGATATTCCTGATTCATAATTTCATAAACTTCATTGGCAATCTGTTTGCGATTGGCTCCGGCAGGCGGGTAATACAAATCCAACAAATAGAGATCGCAAATAACTTTTCCATTGCCGAGAACCTGCCAGAGATGGGGGGCGAAAAGGACATCGCCGAACCATGCCGGGTTGATATCTTTTTGTTCATTCCAACGATAGAATGTTAAAACAGGCTGCACCGGAATATCTGTATTCGCAACGGCTTCGAAAGACGTTGTTTTGAAATGCAGCAGTTCACTGCGTCCATCGGTGCTTGTGCCTTCCGGATAAACGATTAAAGGGATTTTATTCTGCAACGTTTCTCTGAATTGAGCGAGCGTTTGCTTGGATTTCGCGGGGGAGGTGCGGTCGATCCAGATTACCTGTGCCAGAGAGGTATACCATCCGAAGACGGGCCAGGAACGGATTTCCTTTTTCGGCGTAAAACGCAATCCGAATGCGGCGGCGTGAACAAATACGTCGAGATACCCCAGGTGGTTGGAGACGACCAACCCGCCGTTTTGTTTGTATTTTTCCACATCGCCATGGATATGCAATTCCATACTGAACAACCGGGCAAGTCCCTGGCCCCATTTTTGCGTCAATTGAGCCATGAGTTTGACACGTTCTTTCCGCGGAAGGACGAAGAGCAGGGAATACAAGCCGAACCAGAGAGCCCAGAGAAAAATCAACGGGATTCTGTAAATTCTGCGCCACATCCGGAAAAAAACGTTACTCATGATTACATAGCCTCTACTTTGATATTGAAGTGCTTACTGTATCGTTCGGGGAGCCGGGCGACGTCGAGAAGAAGCAGAAAGTCGATGGTCCCGAATTCCCGATCGTATGCCGGTTTTCCGCAAATTTTCGCCCCGAGACGCATATAACCTTTCATTAACGGCGGCAGAAGATCCCGCAATGCAGCACTGTCATCGAGGAATGAATCCACATCATCTTCGCTGTATTTATCCAGTTGATACCCCTTGCGCGGCGTTGCCGAGACCCGGGAATCGAGCAATCCGGTACGGCGGAAATGTTCATAAAGAGCCATTGCTGCGGCAGGGCGTGTATCTTCCAGACTGGCACATCCGGTAAGATAACGCATGCCGGTACGCCGCATGGTTTCTGCGATCCCCGTCCATAAAAGTGCAACTGCACTGCCGTCGCGATGAGCTGGATCGACGCATGACCTGCCGACTTCGAGCGTTTTTGTAAGGATGTCATCGAGTCCGGCGATATGAAATTCATTGGATGAATACATATCGGAAACCGAATTGGCGGGACATATAAAACGATAAGTGCCGATTACCTGCCGGGAAGATTTTTCATAGACCTGCAAGTGAACAGCCTTGTCATCAAATTCATCGCAATCGATTTGTTCGTTGGAGTGCGTGCCCGTGTATTTTCCCTGTTCCTGATTGAATACACGGAATCTGAGCTGTTGACATGCACGGACGTCCTCCCTTGATCCGGCATATTTGACCCCGTATGGGTCTTTCTCTGCAATTAAAGCAGAGTCCTGAACTTTTTTTACAAATTCATTCCATAAAACATTCACGATAATCACCTGTTAGAAAATGTTGTAACTTGTAAGATTCCCCCTGAAAATTCAAGTCGAACGGAGTAATGTAACAGCAAAAGAGTGATTTTTCAAGTTTTTTTACCGTGAACACAAAATATTTTCCAATTTTTTTATGGAGTTCAATGTTATACAAATAAAAAAAGCAAAAAATTGTACAAAAAACTTTTTTTTGCATTTGAATTTTCCGCTTGCTGTGGTAAAATATAGAGTTTCACTTACTATGGAGTTTTATGCAATAATGAATATACACGGTCATTTTATGTTGTCGGGAAAAAAGAAGTTTTTTGCTTGCTGTTTCATTCTGTTCTTTTTGGTTTTTTCAACTATTGCCGCACCGGAGAAAAAGAGCGGTGCGCGAAAGTTGACACGGGATATGCGCAGCATTACGTCTCTGCTGACCCGCCTTGTTGTCATGCAGCATTATGAAGGCAAGCCTGTCAATGCAGAACGTTCTGCAACGATTTTTAACGATTATCTGAAGCGGATCGACCCGTTGAAGATGTATTTTATGCAGAGCGATATCGAACGTTTTTCCGTTAACCGTCTTGTGTTGGGCAAGCAGTTGATGCGTGGAGATGCACAATTTGCCTTTGATGCATTCGAATTGCTGACGCAGCGTATGAGTGAATATCAGTCCTTTGCAAAAGATTTTCTGAAGACCAATCCTTCTCTTGAAACCTCTTTGGAATTCCGTCTCGAATATGATGACGCTTCCTGGCCGGTTGATCAAAAAGAGATGTATGAGCATTGGCGTAAAAAACTTCTGCACGAAATGATTCTGTTGAAGATTGCAGATAAAGCCGTTGCCGAAGAACAGAACAGTAAGAAAGACACTGCAAAGAAAAAGGCCGATGTCAAGAAGAAATCCGTAGAAGAACGGATTATGCAGCGTATCAAGCAGACTGTTCGTTTCTATGCCGATATGGATGGCGCGGAAGTGCTTGAAATTTATCTTACGACCGTGGCGCAAGCCTATGACCCCCATTCTTCTTACATGTCTCCCCGTACCGATGAAGATTTTGAAATTGATATGAGTCTGACATTGATCGGAATCGGCGCGGTTCTGACACAGGAAGATGGTTACACCAAAATCGTTGAACTTATGAAGGGCGGTCCCGCTGAAATGAGCGGCAAACTGAAAGAAGGCGACCGTATTATTGCCGTGCAACAGGAAAAAGAAGAAGCCGTTGATGTGATTGATATGCCTTTGAATAAAGTGGTTCGTCAAATCCGTGGAAAAGAAAATACCTGGGTTACCCTGACCATTCTTCCTGCCGGAAAGGGGCTTGATCATCCGGAAAAAGTCTCCATTCTGCGTAAGAAAGTTGAGCTCAAGGAATCCGCTGCAAAAGGCAAGGTTCATGAGTGGAAGGGAAAACGGATCGGCGTGATTTCGCTGCCGTCCTTCTATTTTGACTTTGAAGCGGCGAAGAAAGGTCTTTCCGATTATCGTGCCGCATCCAACGATGTGAAAAAGATTCTGCTTGATTTCCGTAAACAGAAAGTCGATGGCGTTGTGATGGATTTGCGTTCCAACGGCGGCGGCAGTTTGCGGGAAGCCATTCTGCTGACCGGATTGTTTATCAGCGAAGGCCCCGTTGTACAGGTGAAAGATACACAGCGTGTGGAAGTGCAGAGCGATGAAGATGATGGTGAAATCGTGTATGATGGCCCGCTGGCTGTTATGGTCAACCGTTTCAGCGCATCTTCTTCCGAAATTTTTGCTGCTGCGATACGGGATTATGGTCGCGGGATCATTACCGGCGACAAGAAAACTCATGGCAAGGGAACGGTTCAGGTTGTCAGTGACCTTGACCGCTACATGCCTTATCTGACGGGACGCCGTTTCAAAGCCGGGGCGATCCGTTTGACCAATGCAAAATTCTATCGCGTCAATGGTGCATCCACACAGCTGCAGGGGGTACTTGCGGATATCCCGTTCCCCTCTGTGACGGATCACATGGATGTGGGGGAAGATAAACTGGATCATCCGTTGAGTTGGGATACGATTCCTGCAACGAAGTATGCAATGTATTCCGGCAAATACTTCCTGAATGATATACGTCGTCAGGAGTTGCTTGTTCGTTCTGAAAAACGCAGAGCGGAAGATGCGGATTTTCAATTGCTGCAGAAGAGTTTGCAGGAATATGCCAAGATCAAAGATCGTAAATCGATCAAATTGAATTTTACTGCCCGTTGGAAAGAATACCAGCAGCAGAAGAAGATTCGTGAAGAGGAAGAAGCACTGTACAAAACGAAAAGTTCTGACAAGGACAAAAAAGACAGAAAAGATGCTTATCTTGATGAAACGATGAATATTCTGCTGGATTTGATTCAGATTTCCAGTGCAGCTTCCGTTGTGAAGTAATATCTAATGTGAAAGAAAGGATTTTATGATGCGTATCGGAATTATCGGCGGTGGTCCCGCAGGTGTTTTTACAGCCAGAAAATTCAAGGCTTTGATGCCCGAGGCTGATATTGTTCTTTTTGAAGCGACAGCTTATGGTTTTTATGCGAAAATCCGGTTGCCGGAATGTCTTGCCGGGACGCTTCCTCAAGATAAACTTGTCATGGCAACAGCTGAAAAACTGGTGTCCGAAGGCATTGATTACCGGGTTGCAAAGGTGGTTTCTGTGGATGCGCCGGCGCATAAAATTGTGACCGCTGACGGCAAAGAAGATGTTTTCGACAATCTCATTTTTGCGACCGGTGCAACAGCGGCTGTTCCGCCGATTCCGGGCTTGGCAGAATGTAAACAGCTTGCCACGCTCCGCACGCTTGATGATATTGCAAAGATGCAGGACAAGATAGTTGCGGGTGAAAAAGCCGTAGTCATCGGCGGCGGCGTTCTTGGTTTGGAAGCTGCCTTTGCTCTGCAGAAACGGGGTATGGATGTTTCCGTTCTGGAATGTATGAATGCATTGATGCAGAATTTGAATTTCTCTGCCGGTAAGTCCCAGACATTGAAAGAATTGCTGGAACAACACGGCTTGCATATTTATACCGGCACCCGGATTCAGAAGGTTTCCGGTGATGAGAAAGCCGTGATTGAATTGGAAAGCGGGGAAAAATTTGAGTGTTCGCTTCTGCTGGTATCCGCAGGGATTCGCTCCAATATTCAGCTGGCAATGCAGGCCGGATTGGAATGCAAGCGTGGCATCTGCGTTAACAACCGTTTGGAAACCAATGTTTCCGGCGTTTATGCGGTCGGAGACTGTGCGGAACAGAATGGCGCCTTCGGCGGCTTGTGGATGGCGGCGAAGAGTCAGGGGGAAGCCTTGGCAGAAATCATTGCAGGTAAGCGGGAAGAATATATTTACCCCGCATCCAGACCCATTTTGAAAATTGCCGGTATGGATTTGTCTTCTCTGGCGAAAATGGATTGATCGGAAGACGTTGTAATATGAAATATCATGAATTGACAGAAAAAGTCTATTACGATGATTCCAAGACAAAGGTCACGGCGTCTTTCATTGCATCTTACAAAGAGATCATCCTGCCCATTGAACGGGTGAAAGAAGTGATCGTGGATCACAAAACTTACCGGATGTATGCCTGTTTTTTGTCTTGTCTGGCATTGATTCTGGCACTTTTCTTTGCGCCGCTGATTCCCATTCCGGTCGAGTTTAATCTCCCGAACGGATTGATCTGGTATCTCTTTACGCCCTTGTTCGGCGGATGCTGTATCTGGTTCCGGTTTATTTACGAGCATTATGTGGAATTGCATATTCTGCTGGATGACGATAAAAAGTATCTTGTCCGGGTGATCACTTTGGGTAAGCGGACGATTATTTATGACATTGCAGATGCTATTCGTGCGTCGATTGCGGATCATCATGCAAAGAGTAAAGATGAAAATTGTTTGCGGGAAACACATACTGCACGTCTCCGCAGAATCAATAATATGCTCATTGAATCCAATCTTGATAAAACGCCGGAATTGATGGAGATATTGAAAATCAATCACAAAGAGAAGTGAGGAACGACTATGGGTACCGAAATCGAACGCAAATTTCTGGTGAAAGACCTTTCCTGGAAAACGGATCAGATAAAATCGCTCCGTTTCAAACAGGGCTATATCCGCACGGTTCCGGCTCCGAAAAAAGTTTCTGTGCGCATCCGTATCGAAGGAGAACAGGCTTTTCTCACGCTGAAAGGTGCACCGACCGGTATTTCCCGTTCCGAATTTCAGTATGAAGTCCCGCTGGAAGATGCAGAAAAAATGCTTTCTGAGTTTACCTCTTTCGGACAGGTGGAAAAGATTCGTTACTTTGTGCCTGATCCACCTTACACTTGGGAAATTGATGAATACCTGGGGGAAAATGCAGGGTTGATCACCGCAGAGATTGAATTGCCGTCGGAAGACGCTGAATTCACCCGCCCGGACTGGTTGGGGAAGGAAGTTTCCGGCGTGATGCGGTACTATAATTCCAATCTGGCATCCCGCCCGTGGAGCCAGTGGACGCCGGAGGAAAAAGCGTAATAAATCAATAATAACCCGGGAGTTGTATTATGTTTGATTACCCTGAATCTCTGCAAAAACCGCTGGTTCCCGGCGGATCATCCTGTGTGACAGCCAAGTTGAAAGATATGCGGGATGGCACCTTCCGTTTTCACCCGGTTACCGGGATTTATATTATTCTGCCAGCCTTTTTGTTCTGTCTGGCAGGTTTTTTTCTGTTTTTACCGGAAATTGCTGCTCCCAATGAAGCGCGTGTAATATTTTATCTCGGTGCTGCGATTCTGCTGATTGGTGGATTCTGCATTGTTTTTGCTTCCCGGAAGCAGGCGGTATTTGATTTCAACCGGAAATGTTACTGGAAGGATCGGCGCCGGTTGCGGATGGGGGAAAATCCCGAACGCATGAAAGATTATCTCCCATTCAAAAGAATCGAATCTCTGCAAATCATTACAGAACGGTGTCGCGGCAACAAAGGAGCGGTCTGGTTCAGTTATGAATTGAATATTGTCTGCCTCGATGGAACCCGGTACAATGTGATTGATCACGGCGGATTGGATCAGATCCGCATGGATGGGCGTCAGCTTGCAGATAAACTGGGGGTTCCGCTGCATGAGGTCAAATACCGTTCGGAAGACAATGCCAGAAGTTCGCGTAAAAAAAATATAAAAGCGATGCTGATTGTAGCCTGCTGCTTCAGTGTGATTGCTGTCCTTGCGATTGCCTGCACTGTTATCCCGCCGCTTGTTCAATATTGTCGGGCAAAGAGTTGGGTGCAAACTCCGGCGTTTATCCATAAATGTTATGTGGATCAGTATACCACACGTTCGAAACATGGCAGAAAGACACATTATTTTATTCATGTTTCTTATGGTTATACCTGGAAAGGCAGGGAATATACGGGGAATAATTTTGATACCGGCGGGGCGCGGAGTACAACCGAATATCATGCCAATATGCGGAGAATGAAACGGATCGTCCGTCAATATCCGCAAGGCGCACAGGTTACTTGTTACGTTAACCCTGCCAAGCCGTCACAGGCAATGATGCGGCGAGACTTGCCGGTGAGTTATATGGAAGATTGCCTGAAAACGGGATTTCTTCTTATTTTTCCCATTGTCAACTTTATCATTTATTTCCGTTTGAAACGCAAAGATCAGAATATGCGTGATGAGGCTTGATTACTCCAGTTCTCCGGCAAATTCGGCACCGGGCAGGGCGAGCAGGCGGGACAGCAATTCCTGTACTTCTTCTTCCGAAGCCGATGCGCCGGAAGTCAGACCGATGGCTTTCGCCTGTAACAATTCCGGGGGCAGGGGGGCGGTACCGCTGAGGAGAATTCCATGCGCGCCCTCGGCTTCTGCTGCTTCACATAACCGTTTGGAATTGGAACTGTTGGATGAACCAGTGACGACGATGGTATCGCAAGTCTCTGCCATTTTCCGGACCGCTTCCTGACGTGCTGACGTGGAAGGGCAGATTGTGTTTTTGACATGGAGAGATGTTATTTTACTCTGCAGAATCTCCTGAATTTTCCGGAAATCCTCTTCAAAGAATGTGGTCTGGCTTAACAATGTATAAGTCTTATCTGCGTCGGGTGTAAATGCTTCTGCATTGGCGGGTGAAGTCAGCAGAATTTTTTCTCCGGCGATCCTGCCGAGAATTCCTTCCACTTCCCGGTGATTCTTTTTTCCTGCAAGTAGAATCACATTGCCGGATTCGGAACATTGCGCCGCCAAATCCTGCACCTGCTTCACCAGAGGACAAGTTGCATCGATAACGGTTACGGGCAGGGATCTTGCATAACTTTCCACCGCGCGGGAAACACCGTGTGCGCTGAAAATGAGAATGGCTTCATCGGGTGTATCATCCGCATTATCCACAATATCACACCCCTGTTTATGCAGGGAATCCACAACGGTTTTATTGTGTACCAGTTCATGCAGAATATAAACATTGCGTCCGTTTTGTTGACGGAGCTGTTCCTGCGCCGTTTCGATCGCTCTTTTTACTCCGGCACAAAATCCGCGTTTGGCTGCTAGATAGATTTTCATTTTTCCGCTCCTGACTGGAAAATCCGGTGATATTCCTTATCTCCATGGGGATCCGGTGCATCCGGTTTCAAATCACTGTGACTGTAATTGGAGAAAACATTTTTTACATAAATGGTGCGATTTCCCTCATCCGGAACGATATTGATTTTCCACGTGCGGCAATGAAGAAACAAATCATTCCCCTGCTGGGAAAGCCGCTTGCGTTTCCGGTTCAAGGGATCAAAACAAAGTTGAACGTGGCAGAAATTTTCCAAATCAAGGTCGGAAAGATGTCGGATGAATGACATAGCTTTTCGGGCATCATCGGAATAAATGATATTCCATGGCGTTTCATCTACATCATCGCGCCAGCCTGCTGCCGCATCGGGGAAGGAATCCACCGCAGGAATGTAGGGTTTGACGTCCAGAATCGGCGTGCCGGAAAGCAGGTCGGATTCCGATACCGATAATATATTACCTTTGATCTCCAATAACTTGACACAACTCATGCCGATGGGGTTCGGGCGGTGTGGTGAGCGGGTGGAGAATACGCCATAATGGGGCTTGCCTGCAGTCAACGGCGGGGCGACCAACGGATTCCAATCCTTCCGTATAGCCTGATCGAAAACAAAGATCAGCCAGATGCGGTCAAAACCTTCCAAGTCGGCAAGGGCGGTGTGATAACGTGGTTCATCGGGAAATTCAACGGTTCCGGGCAGTTTTGCATAGACGCCCTGACGCGGTGCTTCGTAGGGATATTTTGCTGCCGAATGGTAAATTGCAACCGGTTCAAATGTAAAGGATAAAGGTTCTTGCATGATTTTATTTCTCCATTTTGATACCCGGCTTGCCGACAACGAACTGGCCCGGCGACACCCGATAGAATTTTTTGAATGCATGGCAGAAATGGGCGGTATCGAAGAAATTCCATTTGCGGGAAACTTCATCGAGGGTAAATTGCCCGGAAAGAAGGTCTTTTGCCGCGTTGGACATTCTCACACGCAAGGCGAATCGGCCGTAACTGACGCCCATTGTCTTGCGGAATAATTCGGAAAAACGGCTGGGACTCAGGTTACACATTTCTGCCGCTTCCGTAAGAGAGGGCGGACGGGAGGCGGTTGACCAGACCTGATTCAAGGCGTAACGGATCCGCGTAAACGTATTCTGTTCCTTATCGCTGCCGTCTTTCTGCGAGGCATCCGGCTTTTCGTTCATACGCTGGATGGCATGAAGAAGCAGTTGATGAATCATGAGCCAACTGTTGATTTTCCAGTTCGCCGGTTGCTTTTTGTTCATGTGATACAAGTCTCTGCCCACACTCTGAACATAGCGCCGGTCATCCGCATTATCAGGGGAATACCGGTAACGGGATTTTTCTACAAACGGGGTTAGCCAGTTGCATCCGCTGAACGGACTGCATGCGCCCAGCTGTTCCACGTCGAGATTGACCGCAACGATAAAATTATGGCGTCCGGCGAAGCGGTATGCATGAGGTTCCCAGCACATATTCCACCACATTTCGCCTTCCCGGTAAATTCTGGAATAATCGTCAAAAATCAATTCCGCCGCGCCGTGAATGACGATGCAGAATTGGAGGGCGTAATGAGAATCGCCGATAAATTCATCACCCGGCAACGCCGAATATTCCGCTGTTACATCGTACGGACTCAGAATGGAGAGGGGGGATGATGTTTGTTTTTTGACTTTGATCCGGGAAAGATCTGCCATAACGGTACAACTCCTGAAAAGCAGAAAAGGACTGAAACCGGAAAGGCCTCAGTCCTGAAATCTTACATAATCCTGAAACGATCAGAGAGAGATGTTGACGAACGGGATAAAGGGAATTTTTCCGCCTTTGATCACGTTGATCAAACCGATCTGAATGCCTTTGCCTTTTGTGGCAACATTGACCAGACCGAGCTGGACAGAGCCGTCATTTTCGCCCATCAGGTTGAAGAGGGGAGAAGCCTGGAAACCATTCATTTTTTCAGCCATGGTGAAAAGCCCAGCCTGGAAACCTGTCATGTCTTTTGTGATGCAGCCGAGCACGCCGGGCTGAAAACCGATTACGGATTTTGCAATGTTCAAGCCGCCTGCCTGAATACCGATGACATCGCCAGCGAGGTTGAACGCACAGGAAGCCTGGATACCGGTCAGTTTTACACGGTTGAAGTTGAATGCAATTGCAGGTTCAAAACCTTTGACTTCTTTGGAAATGTTCATGAAAATACTTGCCTGCAGACCGTTTACATAATCGGTACCGGAATAGATCCAGCTGGATTCGAAACCATCAAGAACACTGTTTTTGCCGCCGCTGATCGGCCAACCGGTTTTGAGACCGATCACACGGGAATTGTTCACGTAAGAGGGTACGCCGGGGAAGAAACCGAGCTGGAAGGGAGCCCAATATTTATAGGTGGGAGCGCCGGATGCTTTGGTTTCTGCCGCGGTAACGGATGCTGTGAGGCTGAGTGCAATTGCTGCAGCTGCAAAAAGAAGAAGTTTTTTCATAATAATCTGTATCCTTTACAAAATTAGAATTTTACGTTGACGAAGGGGAAGCAGGTCAGCGGAGAATCTTTGATGATGTTGATCAAGCCGATCTGGAATGAGTTTGTCTGAGCAACGTTGACAATACCGATCTGAACACCGTTGACTGTCACACTCTGTGTAAACACGCCAAGTGTTACACCGGTAATCTTTTTGGAGATGGCCGCAAGTACGCCCCACTGGAAGCCGCCGACTTCATCGGTTGCTGCGCCGAGGATACCGATTTCTGCGCCAATCACTTTTGCTGTACCGCCGCAAACGGGGAGACCGGCACGGACACCATAGACTTCGACCTGATTCTGGTTGGGGCCGAGACCATCCCAAGCACCGAGCTGGATAATATCCCAGGGTTTGGATTCTGTGTCATTTGCTGCGAGCGGAGCTGCGAGCAATGCGGCGAACAATGCACATACGAGAAATTTCATTTTCATGCTTTATAACCTTTCTATTTTGTTAAGCTGATAATACAAGCACTTACAATACGCCATTTTTCCGATTTTTCAAGTCCGGAAAATTATTTTTTTTATTGTCCGTGCGTTTTTTTCGTTATTATGCAATCATGCCACTGTTCCTGTCCTCAAATATCTTTTCTGAGGCCGCATCCAGAAACGCACCTGCAACGGCCGTATCGACATCCCCGAACTTGAGTGTGACGTTATCAACGCCGCTGACTTTGACACTGTTTATGCCATCGGAATAAGTCATGGTTGAAGCATTCCAATTGCTGACACTGCCTCTTTCGAACCACAATGTCACACTGCCGCCGGAAAGCTGTTCAATCGTATCATTGCCCCAGTTGCTTCCGAAACAGAAGACGTCATCTCCGCCGCCGCCGTGCATGGAATCGTTGCCGCTGCCGCCGATGATTATATCGTTCTTGGCACCGCCGACAATGCGGTCATTACCGGCATCACCAAAGAGG
>JAZUCU010000049.1:0-38950 GCA_045639325.1 Victivallales bacterium | reverse complement strand
ATTGCGCTCTTTTCGTATATAAATCCGAGAGTATTTAAAATCAAAAAGACATATAATTCAAGGAACGTTGAACTCAAATAAGATTTGACTTTATGGTACAAACCGTCGATGAGGCAAAAAAAGCCGGTGTTTGGCAACACCGGCTAATCGAATCAGCAATTATTTGCTATAATGCTTATTTGGCAAACACTGCTTTCAACAGTTTTTCTGTTTCAATGTTCAATTCTTTTTCATCCCGCTTGCCCCAGCCATGACCGTAACGGGGATAATTCAACATTTTCTTTTCGCCTTTGAGATTATTGTAGGCAGCGTAGACTGACATGGGTTCGCACATGGAGTCATAGAATCCGACAGTCACAAGAGCCGGACATTTGACAAATGCGGCAAAGTTTGCGGCATCGAAGTATTCTGCATCCTTATCAAAGGTTTTGGAACGATTCGGGGCAGAACGGAGAACCTGCGGCCAACCGGCACGACGTCCGGCATCATACGCATTGTGATCACACAACGCGGGGACGTCCGCGCTGACGCACTGGATTTTCGGATTCAAAGCTGCAAGAATGAATGCAGAACCGCCACCCTGACTGCGGCCGACAGCGGCGAGATGTTTACCATCCCATTCTTTCACATTCTTCATGGAATAATCCATCATGCGCATCATACCGAGAATGGCTTTGTAATAGTAATAAGTTTCGCGGGACTGCGCGCCTTTGAGGTAATACCACGGTTTATTGAATGTCATATAATCCGCATGTTTCGGGAACAGCCGGTCAAAGACAGTAATCGTGACCTGGATCGCATTGGAACGTTTGAATGTGCCCCAACCGTAATTTCCTGCGGGAGGAACAGTAAAGACCATGGGGAGCGGACCTTTTTTGTTCAGCGGGATCGTAATGGTGCAATAGCTTTTTGTTCCGCCGAAGTTATCAAACGTGATACGCTGTACACTGTGAGCTCCGTTCTTATACTGTGCTTCCACTTTGAAATTGGCGGGGACTTCCTTGTTCAGTTTTTCATACTGTCCGTACCAGTAAGTGATCAGATCTTTCGGTGCGGGGCGACCGGCTTTGATTTCTTCCGGGCTGAAAGCAGCTGCCACATTGGCGGAATGTTGTCTAGTCAGAATAAACTTACCGTTTTTATCCTGAATGGCAATGTGTGCTCTGTAAAATCCCGGTTTATCCATGGTGGCATCAAACTTGACCGGACCTTTTGCCAGATCAAACTTGAGATTTGCCTTGGGGAAACCATTGTAAATGGGGTAAATGGTTACAGTACCTTCGGTAATGACTTTGCCATCCAGTTTCGGCTCCACAGTAAAATGTGCCGTTTCACCGACTTTGTACATAAAATCAGAGCGGTCGGCATTGACGACTGCATCCAGTTTTGGCGCAGTTTTTCCAGTGATCGCACATTCGAATTTTGTGATCTTGATTTCGGATCCGGCGTACATTGTCAAACGGGGACGAATGATCGTGGTATCATCGCTCTTGACCGGCAATACGACCTTGATTTCCTGCGGAGTATCAGTCAATTTCAATGCTTTGCTCTGCTGCGCACTGAGATTGAAACCGGATTTGTATTCGTAGCAGCCGATATCCACTTTACCTTTACCGGATGCCGTCAAAGTAAATTGGATCATTTGACCTTTTACGCCTTTTTTACCGGCTGCAAAAAAGTAATACCATGCGCCACTTTTGTTCCCTTTGAGGGTAATGGAAGTACCATCAACCTTCACGGATCCAGGATTTGTTTTAAGCTGATTTCCATTTGTCGGACTCCAGCCTTTCAGCGGGTTGGCAGAGAGAGCAACTGCAGTCATAACTGCAAATGCAGAAAGTGCAAATTTTTTCATAATTCTGTAATTCCTTTATTATTTAGCAACCGTCAAAGCATATTTGCTTACGACAATCTGAGAATCGGGAGCAATGCGGATAACAGGGCGGAGCAGAGTTGTTTCAGCATATTTAACGGGGATAACAATCTTCTGTTCTTCGGCCTTATCGGTCAGAGCGATTTGCTTCACATTCAAACCAGTGATGCTGAAACCGGATTTGTATTCATAGAAACCGACTTCAATTTTACCTTTACCGGATGCAGTCAGAATGATTTCGACAGTCTGACCCTTCTTAACATCGGTCTTCTGCACGGTAAAATACATCCAGGCGACTTTTGGAATACCGTTGAGCGTGATACTGTCCGCAGCAACTTTAATGGCATTGGGGTTCTGAGGGCGAATATGCCCCTGAGTGGGGATCCAACCATTCAGCGGGTTGGCGGCGAGAGATACAGCGGCAAAAGCAGCCACTGCAAAGAGGAGCATTTTTTTCATAATTTGATCCTTTCTAGTGTTTGGTTGATAACAAAATATGAAAATCTGGAGCTATTATAGCACAAAATTATAAATTTTTCAAATAATTTTAAAAGGATATGTCAGAAAAAATGAAGAAAAAGTACTTATATATCATACGGAACAGTTAAAACAAGACATAACAGAGGTTTTAAATGAAAAATTCAGCAAAAAAGTTTTTGAAAAAAAAGTTATTTTTTTCATTTGCATTTTTCAAAACTGCTGTTATACTACCAAATATCAGGGGTATATTTTACAACGGCTCATATTTTGATTCCAATGCTCCGGGAATCAGCATATCAGAAAAAGCGGAAATATCCAGCGATAACTTTTTTAAGAAGTTGCAATACATTCAGTTGCAAATCTAAAATTCACTTATCAAAGGGGGCTTCGTCGGCGTTTCACACTACCTCAAAAAAAATCAATAACATTATAAGGAAAACGTAAAAAATGAATGAAAAAATCTTCCCGCTGCTTATGCTGACAGCACTGATTCCTGCAGCACAGGCTATCGAACCGGCACCCGCGCCGGGCCCATCAAATTCTGTAGCAATTAACAATTCTTCTGCGGCATCAAATGAGAATAAGACAATCGTCTGTTCCGAAATCACAGAAATCCGGGATGGTTTGCAGTTGAAGTTTGCGGATACGACCGGGGCAAAAGTCGTATTCTACAACGATTCTGCAAACGATCTCAAACTGGAACTTTCCCCCGCTGTCCCCGGTCTGGAAGCCAATCTTGCTAACGACAGTTTATACTTGCGCGGGGAAATTCAGCCCGAAACCCGTTACACAATCCGCATCATCGGCACACTCCGTGCAGCATCCGGCAACACACTCAAACATGCGGTGGCTTTGCAGCACAGAACCGGCGCATTGGCTCCGCACCTGGGATTCGTGACCAACGGACTTTATTTTACATCCGGCGCAAAAAATTTCAATCTGCCTTACAGCCTGCGGACAACCGCAAAATATGACCTGGAAATCTGGCGTCTTTATGACAACAACCTGGACTTGAATTACATCTATGATGATAGTGCTCAGACATACGGGGAACCGGTGGTGAAAACAACCATTCATACCCCTGTCGCCGCAAAAAACAAAAGAATGTATTACGGCAATTTGGATTTGAATGATTACATCAAAAATCGCAAAAAAGGTGTTTACTACGTCTCTATCAAAGATCCGGAACGCGATACCGATTATTGGCAATACAGCGGCCGCAGTGACAGCCGCTTGGTAATCGTGACCGATCTCGGGATCTCCGCCGTCGAGGATGAAAACAGAGCGTTGCTTACCGTAACTTCTCTTGTAGACGGCAATGCAGTCGCCGGAGCAAAAGTCCGTGCAGTCACAAATAAACGTCAGCTGGTTGCAGAAGGTGTAACAGGGCAGGATGGTACTGTACAGTTGATCTTCCCCAAAAAGATCAAAGAAAGCACCCACGAAAACATCTCCCATTACATCATTGAAAAGGGCGATGACAAAACATTCTTCGAACCGGAACGCAGCAACTCTTTGACATTGAATCAGGACAGCACACGCAAGATCACCGATGCGCCCCGGGCATTTGTCTACGGGGAACGGGATCTCTTCCGCCCCGGTGAAAAAGTCCGCATTTCCACATTCGTCCGCCAGGTACGCAATGGCAAAAGCACAGTCCTTGCCAATGCGCCGGTCAAATTTTTCCTCAAGGGCCATTCTCCGAAGAAAACGCTGGATGTCCGCACAGTCCGCACCAATGAATTCGGTTATGCTACACTGGAATTCCAGTTGGCGAAACATGCCGCTCTCGGCACGTATTCCATCAACTGCGGTTTGACCGAAAAAGATCAATACGGCACATTCACGTTCAAAGTTTCCAACTTCATGCCGGACCGTATCAAAGTCAGTCTGAAAGGGCGGGATTATGTTTTCGGCTCTCAAACGTTGACTTATGAGCATACTGCCCAGTATTATTTCGGCCCCATCGTGGAAAATGTTACCTACCGTTTTGCAGTTGTAGATATGGGGTCGGTAACACCGGGTCATTTCAAAGGCTGGACAGTCGGCAATGCGACGGAAACAAAGAAAGCAAATACCTATAACGCAGGCGGCAGCCATCTGAAAAGACAATCCCATTTGATCTGGCCCGGATATGCAAAACAGAATGGCAAAGCATTTGCACCGGTAAAAATGGTTGCAACTCTCCGCGTCAATGAACCCGGCGGACGCAGTGTGACCGGATACGCCTCATTCGTCTATCATCCCACAAATGAATACATCGGGATCCGCAAAGCAAATGCAGTCAAAAGCTCCGATGCGGCATTTGTGCTTAAACTGCTCCCCGCGCTGGCAGAAAAAGAAACCTCTTTCAGTACAAAGGTAACCTGGACTCTGCACAAGCAGGAATGGGAATATGTAAGCCGTAAATCCGGCGACCGGTATATCCGGGATTGGGAACTGGTAAAAACACCGATCAAACGTTACAGCAAAAATCTTCTTACAACTGTTACCGATAAAGAAAAACAGCTTGTCCTTTCCAATTTGCCGGAAGGCTATTATCTCCTGACCGTCAACGGAAAAGACATGTCTACTGCCATCTCGTTCTGGCACGGAGAAGGCACCGCCGGTGAACGCAGCCGCGATCCCAATAAACTTGTGGTGAAAACCGATAAGGAAATCTATCAGCCCGGCGACACCATCAAAGTTACATTGCCGGTCCCTGCGGATTCCACCGCTTTGGTCACATACGGTGAAAATAAAGTGGAAGGCATCCTCCGCCGCAGCTTCAAAAAAGCCGGTAAAGCAGAGATTGCCATTCCCATCCGCAAGGACGTGGAAACCGAACGCTGGCATGCCGTGCTGACGCTCATTTCCGGCAAGAATAACGATACCAAACGTTCCTTTGCATTCCTGAAATTCAAAGTCGATCAGAAAAAACATCTGTTGACTCCCACCCTGACTTGTGCTGATAAAGTCAAACCCGGCGAAAAAATCACAGTGAACATTTCACTGACAGATGGCTCCGGCAAACCGGCCTCCGGTATGGTTCATGTTTTTGCCGTCGATGAAGGCGTATTGGCAATCTCCGGTTACAAAGCACCGGATATCTTCAAAGGCTTCTACGGACCGGTCTATTTCAATGCGAAACATTATGACAATTACGGCAATTTCTTCCCCGATCTGAAACTTCTGCCGGATGGCTCCATCGGGGGCGATAAAGCAACAGCAAAATCACCTCTGCGCAAATATCAGGAAGATGACGTGCAGTTGAAAGATATCGCCGCGGCATTTGCTCCGGCAATCAAAGTCGGCAAAAATGGCAAAGGCAAAGTGACGTTGAACCTGCCGGATCATACCGGAGCCATGCGCATTATGGCAGTTGCAGCATCCGAAAATGCCGCCGGTTCTGCAGACCGCCTCGTCACCATGCGCAATGCCATCAGCTTGACGCTGTCCGCTCCCAATGTGGTGAATCCCGGCGATACCTTTGATGTTGCCTGCACGATCTTCAATCATGAATTGAATAATTCCGCATACACCATCAAGGTCGATAATTCCGCAGCTTATACCGTAATCGATCCCGGTATGACATCCGGCAAACTGGAAAAAGGCAAGAACAGTAATTTTGCAATCCGCTGCAAAGCTGCCAATGCGCCCGGCAAAGGAAATATAACCGTCACATTCAGCATGAATGGTGCGGTTCAGAAGGAAACCATTCCCCTGAACGTCCGCATCCCGACTGCCTTGGAACGCCGCAGCAATATCTCTGTTCTGCTCAAAGGTAAATCCAAAACCTTTACAGTGAAGGCCGATGATTTCTATCGCGGCAAACACACATTGACCATCTCCGCATCTCCGGCATCTTCTCTGCCGCTTGCGCTGAATTACCTCAATGAATATCCCTACGGCTGCCTGGAACAGACTGTCTCTTCCGCCTTCCCCTATCTTGCGATCGAAAATCTGGAAAAGAGCGGCTTCCTGACACCGGAAGCTGCTACATCCGGCAAGGATCGTCTGGAATTAGCAATCGGCAATGTTCTTTCCATGCAGCGGGCAAACGGTGCCTTTGCATGGTGGCCCGGCAGTAAAGATACATGGACAGACGGCTCTCTCTACGCCGCACATTTCCTGGTGGAAGCCTATAACCGGAAAATGCCCGGCGTGACAAAAGAACCTGTTCAAAACGCACTCGACTGGCTGGAAAACCAGCTTTCCTCCTATCATGCGAAAAACAGCCGTCACTTCAATGCCTACGCAGGATATGTTCTGGCAGCAGGCGGCAGAGATTCCGGCGTCCAGTATATGCGTAATATTCTGTCATCCCAGAATCAGGATTTCGCAGCGATGATTGCCGCATTGGCATTGATCCGCGGCGGTTATGCCGCAGAAGGTGCAGCCGCTCTGCAGGATTTGATGAATGCAGAAGTCTGGAGAAAACCGGAAATGCTTTGCGGTTGCATCAGCGAATCCGCCGGTCATGGTATGGCTCTGTACCTGCTCCTGGAAAACGTGCCGCGTCACCCCGAAGCCATCAAAATTGCAACGGTTCTGGCTGGTCAAATCCGCCCCGATATCAACGCCTGGGGCAGCACACAGGCCAACGCATGGGCAGCATTGGGACTCGCTTCCTTCGCCGCAGATTTTCCGTCCGAAAAAGACAATACGGTTGTAATCCGCATGAATGGGAAACAGACCGTGCATAACGTCAAAACAAAATTGGATATTGTTATGACGCCGGGCAAACCGGTCACGGTGATCAACAGCGGCAAATCCGCCTTTGCCGTCCGTCAGACATCGGAAGGCAATCCGATCAAAGCCCAGGATAAGGATGGAGCAATCAAACTGCGCCGCATGTATCTGGATAAAAACGGTCTGCCGACCAACCGTGTCAAACACGGCGAAGAGGTAACCGTCCGCATCTATCTGAAAGCACCGGACGACATCACCGACCTTGCGATCTGCGACATTCTCCCTGCCGGTCTGGAAATCGAAGACGAACGCCTTCTGCACCGCAACAGTGCGAGCGCAGTTAATAAAAACGGCTTGCGCTCCAAATATCTGGAAAAAGGTGTAGACCGGTTCCTCTTCTTCGGCAATTATTATCAGAAAGATAATGAAAATGCCTATCTGGAATACCGCACACGCGCCGTTACCAGAGGTATCTTCTCTCTCTCCAGCTGTTCCGCAGAAGCAATGTACGATCCCGACCTGACAGGCTCCATCGCCGGTAGAGGTCAATTCACTGTGGAATAATGAAACTGCTCCCGAAACGTTATCTGATCCCGGCAGCGGCTCTCGGCATCATCCTGCTGACTGCCGCTGCCGGGTTACTCTTATGGTGTCTTGCGCCCCGGTGGATCGATGATCCAACCGTCGCACTGGCAAAACAAACTCCTGTCCGAGTGTATTATGACCGGAACGGGAACGAGGCATATCTGGAACGGACGTATGACGTTCAATGGCGTTTTCACACGCCTTTATCTCATATCCCCGAACACGTCATCCGGGTCATCCTTGCGGCGGAAGATCAGAATTTCTACCAACATTCCGGCGTGGATTATCAATCCGTCTTCCGCGCCATGCTTCAGAATGTAACGAACTTCCGTGTCATTTCCGGTGCATCCACCATTACCATGCAGTTGGCAGGGATGACGTTCCCTGCAAGAGAACGGTCGCTGAAACGGAAAATCATGCAGGCTGTCACAGCCCGCCGTCTGGAACAGATCTGGAGCAAAGACCGGATCCTGGAAGAATATTTGAACCGGATTCCATTCGGCGGTAAATTGTACGGTATCGAAGCTGCCGCACGGTATTATTTCGGAATTCATGCGAAAGATTTGACCATTGCAGAAACTGCTCTTCTCTGCGGTTTGCCGCAACGGCCCAACGCTTACCGCCCGGACCGGCATTATGAGCAGGCAAGAAAACGGCAGAAGCGGGTCCTCAGCATGCTGGCAAGACAAGGCATCATCCGGGAGGATCAGGTGGAAGAAATGTATGCCAAACGCCCCCGGCTGCGTGACTTCCGGTACAAATCGGATATGGAACGGCTGGGGCAATGCGGAGAACAGATTTTCTACTTCCGTCAGGCGGCAAAACAGAGCAAATACAGCGATACAGTCCGGACGTCACTCGATCCGGAAATGTCAACGATTCTTCATCAGACCTTGCGGAACGCTACCGGCAAAACGGGGTGTCCCAACGACGGTGCCGGGGTGATTATCAACAATCATACCGGTGAAGTCATCGCCATGGCGGGAACCGTGAATTATCATTCACCCGCAAGCGGACAGGTCAATGCGGCAATGGCGTTCCGGACAGCCGGGAGTATCTTGAAACCGTTCCTTTACCGGGAAGCCGTCCTCGCCGGATTGATCTGTGCAGATACCATTCTTCAGGATACGCCGATCCGTTACCGGGATTACACCCCCGGCAATGCGGACGGAGAATTCCGTGGTCGGGTCAATGTGCGTGAGGCATTGGTCAATTCCCTGAACACTCCGGCAATTCGTCTGACTGCACAATTAACGCCCCGCCGCGTGGCAAATGCTTTTGCAAATCATGGGCTGATGCAGAAAAATCTGACAAAGAAAAAAGCAGAAAAAGCAGGACTCTCTCTGACGCTTGGCACAGCCGGGCATACGCTGTATTCCATCACAAAAGCCTATACCATTTTCACCGGCCCCGTTTGCAGCGGCTCGTTTCTGAAGCAGGAAGAAAAAACAGAAAATCGGCTGCCTGCCCCCGCCGATGCCATGATTGCACAAATCCTTTCCTCCCACTCCCTGCCCGGGTTGCCTCATATCACCGCCGGATGGAAGACCGGGACCTCATCCGGATGCCGGGATGCCTGGTGTGTTGCGTTTACACCCGAATATACCGTCGGCATCTGGCTCGGCAATAAAAACGGATCCACGGTTTACGCAATGACGGGCAGCGATCATGCCGCTCCGGTTGCGGGCATCGTTCTTCAAGCGTTATATCGGAATGGTATGGTCCCTGCACCGATGCCGCACCGGGGCGATAAACGCAGTTTTGAATTTACAACGTTGTGCTCCGTGACCGGATTAACAGCATCCGCCCAATGCACAAAACGGTATGATGGCGTGATTGCAAAAGGTATTCCATTGCGCCGCTGTCAGAAGTGTACCCAGAGCAACAAAGAACAATTTATCAAGATTCTGTCCCCGAAAGAAGGCGTATATCTTACCGGGGCAAATGATGTTGCAAAAATATCAATCCAGTCCGAACAGGCAAATGTCGTCTGGTTCTGCAATGGCGAATATTGGGGCGAATGTCAGCCCGGCGAACGGAAAAGTTTTGCACCGGGAAAATATACCATCACCGCAATATCTCTCACGAATGAAAAACTCACTCCCGGCAGAGTGGAAATTGTAGTGGAAACTCCACAGGTCAGATAAACAACGTCAGAAATTCATCAAGAGTCACGCCATTGATGTAAGTGTGGAACGGGACATCGGAAAGACTCTGCCGGATGATTTCCGGTTCGTGAGCTTTTCCGCGCAGCAGCTCTTCCAGTTCCGTCACCGGACGTTCCCCGAAAAAGTCACCGCGAATGGCAACGTTTTCCATCGTGCCGCGCCGGACATCCAATGCAACTTCCACGGTTCCACCGGTAAAACGCTGTTTCTTGCGGAATGTGAAAAATGGCGAACTGCCGTAATTCCAGTCATGCGTCCGGTATTTTTCCTCTGCCAGCACTTCCGCACGGGCGATAAGATCTTCCGGAATGGGAGTTACAGTCTGCTCGCCGGACTGCTTCAGCAATGCCGCAAGCATCGCCTCTGCAAATTGATCCGGAGTCATACCGGGCAAGGCTTCTTTCAGATTGGTCACTCTTGCGCGGACGGATTTGATCCCCTTGCCCTGAATTTTTTCCGTGTCGGGCGTCAACACTTTGCCGAGGACGGTAAGATCGGTATCAAAAAGCAGTGTACCATGAAAAAGCAGTCTGCCATCGACAATTGTTTTTGCCGTACCGGAGACTTTCTTATCCTGATAAAGAATATCATTTCTGCCGGAGAAAACACAATCCACGCCCATGGATTTCAACGCGGCAAGAATGGGACGCGCAAAGAATTCAAAAGAAATCTCCCCGCCCTTCTCATCCACATCCGCCATACAGCTGTAGTTGAGATTGCCCAGATCGTGATACACCGTACCGCCGCCGGTATTGCGCCGGACAGCCTGAATCTCGAGATCACGCAGGACATCGGTATTGATTTCAGCAAGGGTATTCTGATTTCTGCCGATAATAACGGCATTGCGATTGCGCCATAAAAGAATACCTGATCCCTTGAGGGACCGGGTCATACACTCTTCCAGAGCAAGATTATACGCTGCATCAGTTACAGGATTCCAGTATAATTTCATAAGTTGCATCACTCCCTGTTGCTGCCGAAAACGCCGGCACGGAACAAATAATAGAGCAGAGTCAGCAGCGCAGAAACAGCGGCAGCCACATAAGTAAGGAATGCGGCATTGAGAACGCTTCCGGCATCACTGCTTTCATTTGGAGAAACGATCCCGCAGGAAACCATCATGGTCTTTGCCCGTGCGGAGGCATTCCATTCAACAGGAAGCGTGACAAAGGCAAACACAACCGCCGCGCTGAAGAAAATACAGCCCAACAGAATCAACGACTGGCTGGAAAGCAAAAAGCCTAGCAGAATAACAACATAAGAAACGGGTGAACAGAAATTGGTCAGCGGCACCAAGGCAGACCGTAACCCCAGCGCTCCATAACCGGAGGCATGCTGCAAAGCATGTCCGGCTTCGTGGCAGGCAACACCGATTGCGGAAAGACTCCGGCTGCTGTAAACATCCGGAGAAAGACGCAATGTCCGGTTGGTGGGGTCGTAATGGTCGGAAAGGAAACCGCTGACTTGTTCGATCCTGACATCATAAATTCCATTCCGGTGAAGCATTCGTTCTGCGGCTTCCGCACCGGTCAGGCCGGTGGAGGAACCGAATCTCGAATACTTGGAAAAGGTGGACTTCACCATTGCAGACGCAATCAGTGAAAGGATCAATCCGGGTAATGCGAATATCAGATAGACAGGATCAATATAGAACATAGTTCAATCTCCGTTATGTTCGGGATCAAATGCCGTCAAGCGTGCTCTTGTAGCTTGCAGCAAGATCATCCAGTTTTACAGTATAGGTCTTTGCACCGGAACGCAGGGCGAGTTCCTGTTTTTCCGTTGTCACCCCGACTTTTGCAAAGGCGAAACCTGCCAATGCTTTTTCCAGTTCGGCTTCTTTTTCCGGAGCACAGGTCAGCACGAAACGGCTGTTTGTTTCAGAGAACAGAAGTTCCTGAACAGAGAGACCGCTTTCTGCCGGGATCGCATCCAGATCGATATCAAAACCGAGACGTCCGCCCAATGCACTCTTGGCAAATGCAGCAGCGAGACCGCCCAATGCCGGAGTGATGATAGAACGGGGAATGTCGCTCTTGATAATGTCAGCCAGAACATGATACAGCTTGGAAGCAGCGGCAGCATCCACTTTCGGCACGTTGTTACCATGTGCATTGAGCATGTTGAAGTATTCACCACCGCCCAGTTCGGCTTTGGTTGTACCGATGACGTAGATGGAGTCGCCGGCAAGTTTTGCATCCAGAGAAACCGCATGGCGGATATCATCAATCTTACCGATGGTGCTGAAGAGAACAGTCGGCGGAATGGAGATCTTGCGACCACCGCGGGTACTGTCGTTCTTCATACTGTCCTTACCGGAAATACAGGGGCAGAGGAATGCTTTTGTATAGTCATACAATGCCTGGTTGGCGCGGACGAGCTGAGCCATCTTGTATTCGCCGTCGGGAGTCTTTTCGCTCTGGACCGGGTCGGGCCAGCAGAAGTTGTCGAGACCGGCGATGTGGTCGGGATCGGCACCGGCGGCAACGGCACGGCGGATAGCCAGGTCGATACAGGATGCCATCATGTGATAGGTGTCAATATCGCTGTAACGGGGGAGAATACCGGCAGCGAGAACGATACCTTCGGTTCCGAGGGGTTCTGCCATGTAGACAGTTGCGTCAGATGCGACGTCACGTTTCACACCGGTATAAGGTTTAATAACGCTGAGGCCTTTGACTTCGTGGTCGTACTGACGTGCTTTATATTCGCAGGAGCAGAGGTTGAGTCTGCCCATGAGTTCGACCATGTCTTTTTCCACGTCGCGATCTTTGAATTCCGGTTCTTCGAAGTGGGGCGGGATCCATTTTGCTTTGAGCTGGAGCTGGGGAAGACCTTCGTGCATGTATTCGATATCGAGACAGCAGACAGTCTTATCGCCCCATGTCATGTGGAATTTACCGTTATCGGTGAATTCACCCAGGACAGTTGCTTCCACGTCGCGGCTTGCAGCGAGAGCGAGGAATTCATCCAGTTTTTCCGGCGGAACAGCGAAACTCATACGTTCCTGAGCTTCGGAAATCAGGATTTCCCAGGGCTGCATACCGGAATATTTCAACGGAGCTTTCTTCAGATCCATACGGCAGCCATTGCAGACAGATGCCATTTCCCCAACGCTGGAGGAAAGACCGCCTGCACCGTTGTCAGTCACAAAGCGGTAAAGGAGACGGCTGCGTGCTTCGGAAAGGAAGTCGCCCATACGTTTCTGAGTGATCGGGTCGCCGATCTGAACCGCCTGAACCGGACTGTCTTTGTGCAATTCTTCGCTGGAGAAGGTTGCACCGTGAATACCGTCTTTACCGATACGGCCGCCGGTCATAACAATGATATCACCCGGCTTGATGTCTTTTTCCCAACCGTTCTGATCGCCGATCTTACGGGGAATTGTACCGACAGTACCGCAATAAACCAGGGGTTTACCAATATAACGTTCATCAAAGTATTCCCAGCCGATTGCATAAGGAATACCGCTCTGGTTACCACCGTCGATCACACCTTTGTGTACACCGGAACGGAGACGGCGGGGATGGAGCAAGCCTTCCGGAACATCTTTCTTGTCGGTGAACGGAGAACCGAGGCAGTAACCCCAGACGTTCAGCAGCAAGTCAGCACCCATACCGGTACCCATGGGGTCACGGTTCACACCGACGATCCCGGTCATAGCACCTCCGTAGGGGTCAAGTGCGGAAGGAGAGTTGTGTGTTTCAGCTTTATAAGCCACATCGAAACGATCGTTGAAGCGGATCACACCGGCATTGTCGGTAAAGACGGAAACGAGCCAGTCGATCTGTTCGCCGATTTCTTTTGTGCTCTTCTTGATGAAAGATTTGTAAAGAGAAACGATGTGTTCTTTTTTCTGTGCAGGGACGTCTTCATAATCAACGGCAGCAGCAAAGATTTTGTGTTTGCAGTGTTCAGACCATGTCTGAGCAAGGACTTCCATTTCCACGTCTGTGGGGTTCTTGCCAAGCCCGAACTGTTCACGGTCTTTGCAGTTACGGAAGTAGTTCTGAATGGATTTCATTTCTTCCAGGCTGAGAGCCCAGGTTGCTTTATGAGAAAGTTTGACCAGTTCATCATCGGAGATTTCCAGGTCGAATTCCCGGACTTCGCCTTCTTTGGTGGTACCGATTTCCGGCTTATTGAGCGGAATGGGAGCATTTTCCAATTCTGCGCGGGTGTAAACTTTGATTGTTTCAATCAATTCGTTGGCGAGCAGGTCAAAACCGATCTGCTTCTGCTGTTCGGCGGTCAAAGCACCTTTTACCAGATATTCAACAGAGCTGAAAACCTGTTCGGCTTTGGTCAGTTTTCTGCCGACAATGTCACCGATTGCTTCATGAGCTGTACGGGCAACGTTATCGGTCACGCCGGGACGGTATCCGACGGCGATGAGATAATCAAATTCAACCGCATCAACCGGTGTCTGGCCAACCAAACCGGTCTGAGTAACCGGGTTTGCCAGTTCCTGAGCAACACGTTCCGCCTGTTCAGGGGTAATGTCAGCACAAACGGTGAAGACATCTCTTGTGCGGAGAGATTCCACGGTATGAATACCGAGAATATTTTTGATGTCGCGGAGCACAGCTTCCGCCCGTGAGTCACGCCATTGCGGCTTGCCAGCGATTTCGATACGATAGTCCATAAGAATTTCCTTTATTGAGTAATTTACAATATAGTTTTCTATAATATAGCAGTAGAATTGACAAATTTCAATCTGTCAAGGCAAGAAAATGCAAAAAACATGCGAATCCGCCCCAAAGAAGAAAAAAATTCCGAAAAAACTTGTTTTTTCCCATAAAAAGAACTTGCAATTTATCATAAGATGGAGTACATTGCAATGTATGCGGAAAGTGCAGCTTTCCCTATGGAGAAATGTGGAACCTTGTTAACGCCGGAAGGAACGGAAAAATGATACATCCTACAGCTGTCGTATCACCCAAAGCAGAAATCGGAAAAAATGTGGAAATCGGCCCGTATGCCGTTATCGAGGATGATGTAAAAATCGGTGATGATTGTTATATTGACGCTCACGTAAAAATCTGCCAGTATACCACGGTCGGTGCCCGCTGCCGTATCTACTTCGGCGCACTCGTCGGCGCAGAACCTCAGGACCACCGGTTCTACCGCGGACTCCGTTCTTTCTGCGAAATCGGTTCCGATACCGTGATCCGCGAATACGTGACAATTCACCGTCCTCCCTTTGAATTCCTGAAGACCGTGGTCGGCAACCATGTGCTTCTGATGGCATTCGTCCATGTCGCGCATGACGTTATTATTGAAGACCGCGTGACAATTGCCAACCATACCGCAATTACCGGTCACGTGCACATCGGTGAAGGTGCCGTTCTCAGCGGTTACACAAAGATTCATCAGTTCTGCCGTATCGGAGCACTCTGCATGATCGGTGCAGGCTGCTTGATTTCTCAGGACGTTCCGCCGTTCTGCATGCTGCGTGAAACCAACTATATCACCGGTCCCAACACCATCGGTTTGCGCCGTGCCGGATTCTCCAACGAACAGCGTCTTGCCATCCGCCGCGCAATCAAGACTTATTTCTTTGAAGGTTTGAATACAAAGAATGCGTTGGAACAGATCGAACGCAGCGGCAATACAGGACCCGAAGTCCACGTTTTCATGAACTTTATCAAAGCCTCCAAGCGCGGTATCATGCCCGGCAACCCCAAATATACCGGCATGACCGATGAACAGCGCGATGCAATGGAACAGGCTGCCACATCTCAGATGGGTTGATGATATTACGTTGGACGAGGTACGATTATGGCATTTGTAAGCAAAATTGAAGCAAATGATAAGTTACAGAAACGGATTCAGGCATGCCGGGATGCCGGAATGCAGGTCAAACGCAATTTCGCCGAGGGAACAGTCGAAGTGACTTGCGAAGAAGATGTCGTTCTCCGCGGCAAACGCGCATCCATCAGCACCTGGAACGTGGAATATAATGATGAATTCTGGAGCGAAGTACAGCGCGAACCTCAGGAGTAAAACACGTTTATGGCACGATTATACATCAGCAACCGGGCAAGGTTGAAATCGGCGGCAACGCTGACTCCTTACCAACATACAAAAAAGTGGATGACACAATATGGCGTCACCAGTATCCTGACCGTCATTTATTGCGCCGTCTGGTGCGGTCTTGTTCTGTTGGCCAGCCAGATGGTTCTCTTCTTCGGCGGTCACTATTTCTTCCGCTTCTGGGATGAAGAAGAAGAAAGAATTGATGCTTTCACAATCTATGATCATCCGATTACAGTCGGTATCCGTATCGGCGTAATCTTCCTGATCATTATCCTCATGATCCTGCGTCAGAAAAAAAAGCAGAAACGGTGAGCACCATGCGAAAATATTGTCTCCTGCTGATGCCTTTCCTGTTGCTTCTCTGCTCCTGCGCAGATGAGGTTCATTACCCCATGACGCTGCAGAAAAAACAGAGATTTGATAAAAAAGTCAACGCATCCCTGAAGCTGGAACGCGGCGCGGTCCGTCTGGATTATGTCGCCGGTAAAAGCGGACAGAGTATTCTTTTTCTTCTCCGCAATACCGGTCTGGCTGCCGTCAACATTGATGAATGGTACATGAACGAGCCGGACAATATCCGTTTATATTATGCCGTATGCGAAAAAGGCAAATCCGCGCAGCTGAAAGACTCCGATTTCATCTGTGTCTGGCCCGATTCCGGTAAAGAAGCAAAAGGGAAAAAGAAATCTGCAGGCAGACGGATGCCGTTGTGCCTGAATCCCAATAATACAACTTTGATCAGTACCCCCATGGAATTTCTCCGGACTTTCCCGCTCAACGGAAAACCGATTGTTACAATCGCGGTCAAAGCAGAACTGAATCTGCAGTCTGTTGATGCCAAATCTCCGGTTTATGAAATCGATATCCGCCCCATCATCGTTCAATATTAATACTGCGCGAGGGTTGAATGATGATGCCGGAAATAAGTCAATACCCAGAAACGGGTAAACATCTCCTCCGCTACTGCGGGGATATTCTCGAAGTCCGTATGCGATGCAGCCGCAAAGTTTCCGGTACTGCATTCCTCAGCACCAATATCGGAAACGCGGAACTTCGCCGGGATGAAATCATTGCCGAAGCAGAACACCATGTCCTTTCCGCCGGTCAGGACTGGGCGAATCTGCCCATGGAACAGGTCGATGACTTCACATACCGTATTGCACTGGCTCTTCATGAACCCGGGCATTTTGAATGTAAAGTCTGTTTCATTCCCGAAGAAGATTCCCAGCCCATCTGGGCACCCGGGGATAACCTCCATATCAACGTCATCTCCGCTTCGTACTGTTGTGCAAACGGAATCTATTGCGCGTTTCCCCGCCAGTTCGGCATGAACCGGTGCAAAAAAGAATCCGCTCTTCCCGACGGTATTACCCCCGAACAGGTGGCGGCTTTCGACCGCAATGGATACCATCTCATTCCCCCCTCCGGCACATTCCGGGATGTAATCCGCCAGTTGGATCATATCACAAATGATCTGAAATGCCGTATTCTTCATCTGCTGCCGGTCAACCCGACACCCACTGTTTACGGCAGAATGGGCAGATACGGCAGTCCCTACGCCGCATTGGATTTTACCGCAGTCGATCCCTCTCTTGCGGAATTTGATAAAGCCGCCACGCCGCTGGATCAATTTATCGAATTGACCGATGCGGTTCACGGACGGGGCGCAAAAATATTTATTGATATCGCCATCAATCACACCGGCTGGGCATCCAAATTGCAGGAAGAACACCCGGAATGGTTCGTAAAAGAAGCCGATGGCAAAACATTCCATTCCCCCGGTGCCTGGGGTACTGTCTGGGAAGATCTGGTGGAATTGGACAGTGCCCAAACAGAATTGTGGCAATATCTTGCAAACGTCTTCCTCACCTGGTGCGATCGCGGCGTGGATGGATTCCGTTGCGATGCAGGGTACATGATTCCCGAACGGGCCTGGACGTATATCATTGCAAAAGTCCGGAAATCTTACCCCGACACCATCTTTCTCCTGGAAGGATTGGGCGGCGATCCGGCAGTCACGTCATACCTCCTCGATACCGGCAATATGGACTGGGCGTATTCCGAACTGTTCCAGAATTACAACCGCAATGAAGTGGAAGGCTATCTGCGTTACGCATGGCGTCAATCGGCAGAAAATGGCGTGATGGTTCATTATGCCGAAACGCATGATAATTCCCGTCTGGCGGCAGTTTCCCAGCGTTATGCACAAATGCGTACCGCTTTGTGTGCCTTGAGTTCCGTCTCCGGCTCTTTCGGTTTTGCCAACGGGGTGGAATGGTTTGCAACCGAAAAAATTGATGTTCACGAAAGCCGTGCATTGAACTGGGGGGCAGAACCGAATCAAGTCGCATTCATCGCCAGACTCAATGCCATTATGGCAGTGCATGAAGCCTTCCAGCACGATGCCATGCTTCAGACGATCGATTCCGGTTCCAAAGATGCCGTTATCATTCTCCGCGAAACGGCAGAAGCAGCAAAACATCTGTTGGTCTGCGTAAACCTGAATTGCGACTCTTCCACCATGATCACATGGGATCCGGCATACATCAACGGCGGCAGTGCCGCACAATACCGGGATCTGCTGACCGGAAAGCTCTGCAATATCACCGATACCCCGCAGCGGCATAAATGTATGACACTTGCCCCAGGCATGGTGTGCTGTCTCTCTGCACAGGGAGAATATCTTGATAAAGTGGAAGCATTCCTGAAAAATACAAACGGGCCGGTCGAACGTCTGCGCCGTCAGATTGCATCCGCCATGGCAATGAAGATCCTCTGCAAAGTCTGTCATTCAAAAGTTGTATCTGCCGATTTCAAAAGCAAACCTGCAGATTTACTGCTCCGTTCACCGGAAGAATTCCTCCGGGAAATTGTTTATGAAACACGCGGCGAAATTCCTTTTGTCACCTGGCATTTCCCTTCAGATGCAAAACGGAAAGTCATGCTCCCGCCCAATCACTGTCTCTTGATCAAAGCGCCGGATCGTTTCAGTATGACATTGCGCCAAGGTGATTCCGTTGTCGCCCGCCACGATGCGATCCGCAGCGACGACGGCAGATATTTTGTGCTGCTGCCTCCCCTGCCCGTTCCCGCAAAACATACCCGGTACACCCTTGAATTACGCTGTTCTCCGACGAACGGTTCCACTCATTGTGTGCAGGGCCAGATCCTGCTTCTGGCGGAAGATATGGCTTTGGCAAGTATTTCTTACACGCGGCAGGAAATTTACAGAGCAAACCGGACATTCCTCCAGGGGAACGGACGCGGTGCAATCATTTGTCAACCGATGGAACTGGGGCGTTTGGACAGCCGTTATGATGCCCTGCTTCTTGCCAATTTGAGTGATGAATACCCGGTTGACCGTCACATCATGCTCCGCCGGATCCGGATATGGCTCACCTATCAGGCACGGCTGCAGGAATTGAAACACGATTATATTTCTTCGTTCCAAGTCGAAAAAGACGGCAGCGGAACCTGGTTCTATCATTGTCCGGTGGGCAATGGGCTCCTGGTCGAACTCTCCGTAAAACTGCAAATCATCCCAGGCAGAAATTCGGTTCTGATTACCATCAAACGGGAACCGGCAGAAGGACGTGCAAAGCGCCTGCCGGATGACTGCCGGATCGGTTTTATTGTCCGTCCCGATATCGAGGACCGGAATTTCCATAACGAAACAAAAGCAGCAAGCGGACCGGAAAAGATTTGGCCTGGAAAGATGTCATATCACGGTTGCGGCTTTGAATTCGCTCCGGCAAATGAGCGACGCCTTTCCATGCAGGCATCCAGAGGAAAATTTGAAAATGCGCCGGAATGGATTTATATGATTTATCAGGCAAATGAGGCATCACGCGGACTCGACCCCTATTCCGATTTGTACAGTCCCGGGTATTTCCGCTTCCATCTGGAAGGGGATGAATCCTGCTGGATCACGGGCGATGTGCTGACGCATCCCGATCAGTCCAAAACAAAACCGGCGCCGCTGTATGACATCCAAATTCCGCCATCAGAATGTTTTATCGAACCGGTGATGCTCCACGCCATGCGGCAGTTTGTCGTCAAACGCGGAAATTTGAAAACCGTAATCGCCGGCTATCCCTGGTTCCTTGATTGGGGACGGGATACGCTTATTGCCGCACGCGGACTTCTTGCCGCCGAAGAATTTCATAACGATGTAGCGGAAATTCTCATGCAGTTTGCCTCCTTTGCGGAAAACGGAACCATTCCCAATATGATTTCCGGCGGTAATGCATCCAACCGGGATACGTCGGATGCTCCGCTCTGGCTTTTCCGTGCCGTTGCTGATTATTGCAAAGAAACCGGTAATGTGGATTTCCTCGCGAAAAAGATTCGGAAGGAAGAAACGCTTCTGGATATCCTTTCCAGTCTTGCCGATGGCTATGCAAAAGGCACGCCCAACGGCATTTGCATGGATCCCGAATCCGGTTTGATTTACAGTCCGCCCCATTTCACCTGGATGGATACCAATTATCCTGCCGGGACACCGCGGGAAGGCTATCCCATTGAAATTCAGGCATTGTGGTATAACGCCCTGCAATTCCTTGCGCAATATGAAACAACGCCGGCAAAACGGGCAGACCGTGCCGCTATGGCAGAAAAAGTACGTTCCAACGTTTTACGTTTCTACCGTACACCGGAGGGCTGGCTCTCAGACTGTCTCCATGCAGCCAAAGGCGTACCTGCCGCAAAAGCGGTGGCAGATGATCACCTGCGTCCCAATCAGCTCTTTGCCATCACGCTGGACCTTGTCGCCTCCCCCGATGACCGCAAAGCGATTTTGGATGCAACTTCTGAACTCCTCATTCCCGGCGCAATCCGCACCCTGGCCGACCGGGATATCCAATTCCCGCTGCCCGTCAAAGACCGTAACGGCGCCTTGTTGAATAATCCGACTCATCCCTATTGCGGAAGATATGAAGGGGATGAAGACACCCGGCGTAAAGTGGCATATCACAACGGCACCGCCTGGCCCTGGGTATTCCCGTCATGGCCGGAAGCCTATTACATGACATACGGCGCAGCAGGCCGCCGGACCGCAGTTTCCGTTCTTTCCACCATGACCTTGCTGATGGATGGCGGTTACATCACCCAGCTTGCAGAAATCCTGGATGGCGATTATCCCCACACCTTGCGCGGTTGCGGTGCTCAGGCATGGAGTGTTACAGAATTTTACCGGGTATGGACCTTATTGCATAAAAAACATGGAAACACAGAGGCGTTATGAAAAAGAAGAGTAAAAACACTGCCGCACAAACCGAAGAAGCACAAATAGATCTGGATCGCAAATACAGTTCCGCATTGCCGGAAGGAGCATTGTTCCTGATTACGGCAGTTTCCATTATCTTCTTCGGGCTGATTGTGTTGTATTCTACATCTTTTGCGGTTTACGGGTTGTCTTATTTCCAGAAACAGATGATGTGGATGACGTTCGGTGCAGTTCTTTTTCCCATAATCGTTTTCATCGGATACCGGCTGCTCTCGGATTACAGTGCACTGATTCTCTACGGTTGCGGTTTGTTACTGGTCTGGGCATTGTTTTCCCGCCCGATCAAAGGCGCACACCGGTGGGTCTCTCTTGCCGGTTTTACGATCCAGCCTTCCGAATTCGTCAAAGTCGCGCTCGTTTTATTCCTCGCATGGTTCTTTGCAAACCGGACGCGATCCATTGAAAATGCGCCATTCTGGAAAGTCTTTTTTCCCGCAGGAGTACTTGCCGGGCCGGTGATTCTGCTTGTTCTTGCAGGGCGTGACCTCGGAACAACGATCCTTCTGGGTTCCGTATTCCTCGCCATGTCCTTTGTCGCCGGGATTCCATTGCGTTACTTATCGATTTTCATTCTTTTGCCTCCACCGGTTATTTATTTTGTCATCCGCTGTTTTGACGCAGAACGTATGTCCCGAATCACCAGTTTTCTTGATCCGGAACACTGTCAATCGGCGGACGGATACCAGTTATGGAACTCTCTTCTGGCTCTGGGGTCGGGCAATTGGTGGGGCATCGGCTTCACGGAAAGCCGTTTGAAACTGAAATATCTGCCGGAAGCCCATACGGACTTTATTATTTCCATTGTCGGGGAAGAATTGGGCTTTGTGGCAGTGCTCTCCGTTATTGTGGCATATCTGCTGCTTGCCTTCTTCGGGTTCCGCATCGGCTCCAAAGCCAGAACCAGACAGGGAATGCTGATTGCATTCGGCATGTGTACTTTCATGACCTTGCAGGCGACCATCAATCTTGGTGTAATTTGCGGGGCGCTGCCGACTAAAGGTATGCCTGCGCCTATGATTTCATACGGCGGCAGTTCACTTCTTGCATGTATGATTGCAGTGGCAATCGTATTCAGTGTGGCAGTTGATAATACTTATCCGAAATACGATGAAGTTCTGCACCGTAAATTTTTCGGTATTTTCATGAAGAAAGATAAAAAAAATTCCGGTAAATAATTTACCGGAATCAAATCTCTTCTCATTCCATTTCAATTACGCCTGAGAGAACTGGGTATCATGCAGTTTCTTATATCTGCCATTCAGTGCCAGCAGTTCATCATGTGTTCCCATCTCTACAATCTCGCCCTTGTTCAGAACAATGATCTGATTTGCACAGCGGATCGTGCTTAAACGGTGGGCAATGGCAAATACCGTACGATGCGCCATTACGTTATTCAACGCATCCTGAACCAGTTTTTCCGTGACCGTATCCAAGGCACTGGTCGCTTCGTCCAGAATCAGGATCGGCGGATTTTTCAGGATCGCACGGGCAATGGCAACACGCTGTTTTTCCCCGCCGGAAAGCTTGAAGCCCTTTTCCCCGACTTCTTCATCATATCCTTCCGGATGGCCGCCGGATGTGATAAAGCTATGAGCATTGGCAAGTTTCGCCGCTTCGATAATTTCTTCCCGGGTGGCGTTGTCTGTGCCGTAAGCAATGTTATCCGCAATGGTCTCATTAAACAGGGTAGGATCCTGCGTCACAACACCGATATTTTTACGGAGGGATGCCAGAGTATAATCCTGAACATTAATACCGTCGATCAACACAGAACCGCCGGTTGCATCGTAGAAACGGGCCAGAAGATTGGCAATGGTTGTCTTACCGGAACCGGTTTCCCCGACTACCGCAACCATGCTGCCTTTGGGAATGGTGAAGGATACGCCTTTAAGAATTTCATGGCTGCCGGCATAAGCAAAACGGACATCTTTGAATTCGATTCCAGTACTGAAATCTTTCAATTCCACCGCATCTTTCTTTTCAATCAAAGCAGTATCCACGTCCAGAAGTTCAAAATAGCGTTCCGCCGCCGCCATACTGCGCTGGAGATGGCTGATGACACGGGTCAAATCTTTAATCGGCCGGTATGCCAGCACAATCGGGCCCAGCACGGCAAACATTTCGGTAATATTGACCCCTTTACTGTAAGAATAGACAAGGAAAATCAAGCTGAGCGTCACCGCTACCATTTCCATCAACGGGTGCATCAAAAGCTGACTGCGCAAGGCTTTGGCACAAGTAAAGAAGTATTTATCGTTGGCGCCGGCAAACTTTTCTGTTTCCTTCTGTTCCATGTAATTTGCTTTGACAATGAGAATACCGGTAAAGGTTTCGTGCATTCTGGAATAAATCCCTGCAATATTGTCAAACGCCTTATGGTACAATTTACGAATCTTACGTGCAATCACCATAACCGGAAAAATACAGAGAGGAACGCCGACAATCAACAGCAGAACAATTCCTATATTATTCTGTTGTAAACTGATACAAATCACCGCAGAAAAACAGGCTATGATTTCCAGCGGACACCGGGTTGCATCGGCAATCGTTTCAGAAACCGAACTTTCAATCGCACCGGTATCATTGGTGCAGCGGCTGATCAACTGTCCGATATCCTGTCTGCCGTAAAAACCGACATACTGATTCAACAGTTTGGAGAAAAGGGCAGTACGCATATCGGCAACCACTCTTGCCCCGACCCAGCGGGTATAATAATGGTTCAAATAATAAGCCAGGTTTTTCAAAATCCAGAAGATGAGAAAGATCACTACGTAAATCGCAAAAAACTGCCATGCAATTCTGCCGTAAGGATTTAATACATTAAACTGAATTTCTTTCGGCCAGGTCAGAGTAATCGTTCTGTTTTCCACACGGACAGGCAAATGCAAGGATTCCACAATTTTCTGCATCTTTTTCAGCGCGGCAGTCAGCTTCGGATCATTATCTTTCGGCTGAAGGATTTCCTGCACCGCTTTTGCGGCTTCTTCCTTGCTCTTGTATTTGACAGTTGACAATTCCTGCACAATCTGTTCAGCGGTAATTTCCGTCTTGCTCTTCTTTCCGGTATCCTGATCCACAATCAAAAGCATATCAGGCAGAAGCAAAAGGCTGCCGAAGAGGGAACCGCCGACAATCAGCCCGCAAATTATCCCGATGATAAGTCTGACACGATATGGCTTGATAAACGGATAGAGTCTTTTATAGATCGCAAGAGTCTGCACCAACGATATTTTTTTTGCCATCTCAAATTCTTTCTGTTTTTATTAATTATAAATATACACAGTACAATAGCGCACAATCAACAAAATGTCAAGTTTTTTTTGATTGGCAAATGAAAAAACTTTCGTTTTTATAACAAAATCTGCCTCAGCTGAAAACATTACGCGGAGCAGATGATGCACGGCGCTTGAAATGACGCAGCTCATCCATCAATGCCTCGGAAGTCCAGGGGCAATCATTCTGCCAGGCGGAACAATAATATTCAATATAACGTCGCCCTGTCACTTCATCCACACGTAAATCCTGCAGCCAGGTCTGAAGATCGAACAGAATCGGCCATCTCATATTTTTTGATGAATGACGGCGGCAGCGGGCAACATCAATCCAGAAAATTTCCATTTTTCCGTTTTCATCACGGCGGAACAGGGAATTCCGGACATGGAACGCTTTATGGAAAATCCGATTCTGATGCAGACGGGCCAGCAATTCAAAATTCTTTTTGGTAAATTCATCTGCCGCAACAGTATCTTCGCGCATTTTCCGGTCAGGCATGAAAACCGTACCATCCATCGTACCGGGGATGTATTCGACAACAATATAAGATTCTTTCAGAATAAAACATTTTCTCGTATCGCCATGAGCCAGCAAACGGGGCATCGGCATCCCGATTGATGCAAACAGACGGTAATTTTCGGCTTCTCTGGTGGGCAGAGAATAACGGAACATATAACGCCATGGCGTCTTGGCACTGCATATTTTGTAAACGGCATCAAAATGCTGACCGTTGTCACCTGTCAAAGGAACACGCCATACATATTTCGCGTTATTATCAGAAAGTATCATATCCTGACGGCACAAGGAACTGCGTTCGGCTTTCAATTGCTGTAGCGCACTTCCAAAATCTTCTGCACAATAATCCCAACTGCTGAAATAGCGGTAACACTTTTTATGATCCATGATGATCCCTGTATTCTCTTACTGTAAACGCATCGCTTTCGGCTGCGTACTCTTTTGCGGAAATACCGTCGCACAATCCAACGGCGCAAGACGGTCAACAAAGCCCCAGCGGCGGGAAATCGGCCAGAAAATATTGAACGGTCTGCCGATAATATTCCGGTGGGGAACACATCCCCACATGCGGCTGTCAAGGCTGTTATTTGTATTATCACCCAAAGCAAAATAATGTTGTTCCGGAACGGTGATCTCCTGTCCATCCGCCAGAAGCCCCAGAGGAGCATGGCCCTGATAACCACCACGGAAAGAATACATTTTCTTCATTTCCGGGCAAAGCTCATCCGCCCGGCGGAATTCCGTTTCCCCCTTCGGCCGGATATACAGAATGTTATCGACAACTTTCAATGTATCGCCGCCGATACCCGCAATCCGTTTGATGTAATAATATCCGGCAAGGGGCAGACCATCATACAGCGTACGGAGATTTTCCGTATTGAAAATAAAAATCTCGCCCCGTTTCAACGGACGGTAATGCAAAGAAATACGGTCTACAAACAAATGGTCGCCGGAGGATACCCAGCCATCCATGACCGTCTCGCCTTTAGCAAACGTACGATTCTGCGGATCCCGATCCAAATAACGGTAAATATTATTCACAATATCATGTCCGGGAAGGGTATGCCACTCGGAACCGACCATGACACGGGTCGCCGCAATATAGAAATCCGACGGTGTCAGAATGGAGAAAAGAGCTTTGATCAAAGACCGGTTCTCCAGCACTCCGCCTTCCTGATACAAACTTTCCTCCGTCGCTTGAATTTTTGCGCGGGAGGAACCGAGGGGCCGGAACAGTTTTGTCATAAATCCGGTATAGGGCGCAGACTCCTTCTCATCCACATAATGAATCCCGAACAGTGTGGGCTGCATACTGCTTGTAGGAATCTTGAAGGGCTGGAGGAAGAGCCCACGGATGCCGAATGCAACCGCAAGAGCAACCGCCAGGACGTCGAGAAAATTCCGCATAACAAACCGGAAATCTTTGCGATTATGCAATTTATCCAGTTTTTTCTCCAGAATTTCGATACTGCGGGCATCGGTCTTGGAAGTCTGCTTGATTTCCGCCTGCAATGCCTGATAAGCTTCCTTATCTGCGTCAGTAAGAATATCATCATCAAACGCAAGAAGTTCACGCACCGTCACACGCAATTCCTTGTGACGTTTGCGCAACTTCCGGTTATTCCATAATGTCTGGAGAAATGCGATCATGTTCACCCCTTATTCATCGGCATTTTTCAGAACGGCGATGAAGGCTTCCTGCGGAATGTTCACCTGTCCGATCTGTTTCATGCGCTTTTTACCTTCTTTCTGTTTTTCCAACAGCTTGCGTTTACGGGTGATGTCACCACCGTAACATTTGGCAAGCACGTTTTTACGGAGCTGACGGACCGTTTCACGGGCAATCACTTTTCCGCCCACAGCTGCCTGAATCGCAATCTGGAACATCTGCTGCGGAATGACTCCGGCAAGACGTTCTGCAAGAAGACGTCCACGGGAATAAGCATGGTCCGTATGAACAATACTAGCAAAGGCATCTACCGGATCGCCGTTGACAAGGATATCCAGTTTAACCAGTTTTTCCGCCTGGTATCCATCCTGCTCATAATCCATACTGCCATAACCGCGGGTGATGGATTTGAGTTTGTCATGGAAGTCGATCAGAATTTCATGCATGGGCAAACGGGCGGTAATGATCACATGTTCCGCATCCAGACTTTCCGTATTGGTGCAAAGGCCGCGTTTGGACATGACAAGGTTCATAATATCGCCGATGTAGCAGGAGGGTGACATGATCCGTGCGGAAATCATCGGTTCTTCAATACGGTCGATTTCAGACGGGTCAGGCAGGTGCACCGGGTTATCCACCAGTTTCATTTCGCCGTTCTTCATATAAACGTGATAAATCACACTGGGATAGGTTGCGATAATATCCATGTTGTATTCACGGCGCAGACGTTCCTGGATGATTTCCATGTGGAGCAGCCCGAGGAAGCCGCAACGGAACCCGAAGCCGAGCGCCGCACTGGTTTCCGCCTGATACATGAATGCCGCGTCGTTCAGCTGCAATTTCGCCATGGAAAATTTCAATTGTTCGTAGTCCGCAGTATCAATGGGGTAAATACCACTGAACACCATGGGTTTGATTTCCTGGAATCCGGGGAGAGGTTCCTTGCAGGGATTCTTCACTTCCGTGATCGTATCCCCGATTCGGGCATCGGAAGGTGACTTGATATTGGGGATCAGATATCCCACAGAACCGGTATCCAGAGAATCCGCCGCTTTCATTTCGGGCGTGAATACACCGACTTCCTTGATTTCACTTTCCAGACGGTTGCTCATCAAACGGAGACGGTCGCCGCGTTTCAGTGAACCGGAGAACATACGGACATAAACCACAACGCCGCGGTAAGCATCATAAAGAGAGTCGAAAATCAAAGCGGCGGCATGATCGCCTTCGGAAACTTTAGGAGAGGGAACCCGTTCCACAATCGCTTCCAACAATTCGGGTACACCCTGCCCGGTTTTGGCAGAAACAGCCAGAGCTTCTTCCCGGGGAATCGCCAACACTTCTTCCAACTGTTCATAGCAGAGTGGCAGGTTCGCCGCCGGCAAGTCGATTTTATTGATGACCGGAATAATTTTCAGGTCGTGCTTCATAGCCAGATTCACGTTGGCTACGGTCTGCGCCTGTACACCCTGTGTGGCATCGATAACCAGAATTGCGCCTTCGCAGGAAGAGAGGGCACGGCTGACTTCGTAAGCAAAGTCCACGTGTCCGGGAGTGTCGATCAGGTTCAATTCATATTCTTCACCATCTTTGGCATTGAATTTCATGCGGACAGGGTGGGATTTGATGGTGATCCCGCGTTCCTGTTCCAAATCCATGGCATCGAGGAGCTGATCATGAACCATTTCCCGCGCCTGCACCGTGTTGGTGGCTTCCAGCATACGGTCTGCCAAAGTGGATTTCCCGTGGTCGATGTGAGCAATAATGGAAAAATTCCGTATTTTTTCTAACTTCACAATGTTTCTCCGTTTGTTCAAAAAATGTTCCGCCAGTATTCCAATAATTCATGACGGTGCAGCAGCAACAATGCCACACATTCAAGAAGTACGATTACAAGCAGGATATATAATATAACTTTTCTGTTTTTCAACATGTCAACCGCTTCTTTGCTGTCCGGAATATGCAGCAATTTCTGCAGGTAAATGCGGGAATGTTCCGGCAACGGCGGCGTAAAGGTAAAGAAACGCCCCATCCGCAAAGACAAACGCAGCTGACCATTCAAAGCATTACCGTTCGCTTCCAGGAAAATCGCAAGATTCCGGCGGAACAGTTTCGTTAAGGACACGGTCACAATCGGACCGCCGAAGATCAGAAGGATACCAAAGAAAATCGCCAGTACCGAACTGACGGAAATTCCCTGGATACTTTTCGCCATAAACGCAAACGCACTACCAATTGCCGCAATACCAACACCGCCCCCCATCAACACCATTGACCCGCTGAATGCCGGAGTCTGTTGCGGCGTTGCCGGTTTTGCCGCGGCAGGTGCGGCGGGTGGCGGCGCAGTCGGCAGTTTGGATTGGGACTGAATATCTTTTGCAATGGTATCTTCGTATTGTTTGCTTCTGGCAGTAAAGAACTTATCTGCCTGTCTCTGTATAAAATCTGCAAATTTGTAAAACGGCATTTTCAATGCTTCGCTGATGGATACAGGCTGCTGGATCATATCAATGATACGCGCATCCCACATCACACCGTCCGCAGTATAAAATACGCCGCTCTTGCCAAGGAAGAAATGGCGCATATTGCCGCTGGTCACACCGACGGCCAGTTTCATGGTTTTGGCATCTTTACCAAGCCCGGATGTGGCATCCAGATAAATCACGCAGATGTTACTGTTTGCCGCAATCTTTTTATGTTCCGCAATGTTGTGAACAATAGAACACAAAGTGAAAAATCTGCCGTCCATAACAAGTCGGCCCGCCTGATGAATGGAAGGCACTTTGCTGTCAAACAAACGGTCAAGCGTCACAAAATTGTTCAGGAACTCAAGCATGTGTGCCTGGAAGAGAATCAGTTTGTGAACAATGGTCGTATTATCCAGATTTTCTTTTACCGCTTTGTCACGGCTGATCAAGCTGCGGATATCCGTCAGAAAACCATCGGATGCAATCTGTTTCAACTGTTCCAGACTCCAGTCATCCAGTCCGGTATCCGGTTTGCTTTTGTTCCAGGCTTCACAGGGAGCCAATGCCGCTTTCAATTTACTGTAATATTCCGCCGTAATCTGATCCTGCGGAGCATCCGGAATCAATGCAAAAAGTTTACGGATCGCTGCGGACCAGACGGGATGATGCATTTTTTTCAAATCAAGAATGCCATCCGCATTCACCGGTGCGACCGGAGATTTTTCCAGAAATTCTTTCACCGATACCGCATCCATGGGGTCAAGCGTATTTTTCACAGCAAGACGGGCTTCGGTTGTCGTACCGGAAAGTGACAACGCTTCGCAGCTGCGGAAAAATTCATCCAGCTTTTCCTGTACAGCCAAATAGGCAGTAAGAATAGCTTGCGTCTGATCACCGTAGGGACACAACTGTTCCTTCCGGGCTTCCCCATCTTCCAACCAGGCAAGACGGGCGTTGAGACGTGTCTCAAATTCATCCACTTCCTTGTCGCCGACGCCCGCAACGCCACTGCCGTCATTCTGAGAACCGACGGCTTTGATAATCCGGCGAATACACTCTGCAGTTTCCGGTTTTGCAACCGCTTCCGGCGGAATAATTCCGTCACCATTCTGCAGTGCATTGGAAATGATCCGGGTCTGATCTTTGATTTGAGCGAGAGTAATGCTTTGGGCATCGGGCATTCCCAGATTTGCCAACGCAATGCGGATTGTACGGCCGATCTTGTTGCCATCCGGATTCTCTTCATTGATCGAATCCAGATACAACACATCGGACTGGGTACAGACACCGCTGAGATCTTTCAGCACATCAAGCATCCAATTCAAAGCATTTTTGACTTCATCAACACGGATCCTGCCATTGGAATCGGCATCAAGAAATGCGAGAAACTCTTTATTGGCAAACAGGGAATCGGTACGAACACTTGTCACGATCCAATGAGCCGCATTGAGCTGCGCCGCATTGCGCAAATCATCGGCATTTTCCAATACAAGCTGACAGGTTCCGCCCAGCTTCTGAAATCGTACGGATTTATTCATTTCCATAAGCTTCTATCTCCGGAATTTTTTATTTCCGCTTTCGGTTCTTTCCGCCTGATTTCTTCAGGCCCTTCAAAAATTCTTCCATGCGATCCATCGCAATGTTGATCTTTTCCAACGATGTCGCATAGGAACAACGCACATACCCTTCCGCACAATCTCCGAACGCCGGACCCGGAACAACTGCCACTTTCTGTTCATCCAGAAGACGCATTGCAAATTCCTGGGAAGACAATCCCGTGCTGCGGATATCCGGGAACACATAAAACGATCCGTTAGGCATCAAACAATCCAGCCCCATTGCATTGAGACGTTTCACAATCACACCACGGCGGATTTTGTATTCGTCACGCATCCGTTCCATATCGTTTTTCGCAGAAAGCAAGGCTTCTTCCGCCGCATCCTGGGAAGTAACAGGAGCACACAGCATGGAATATTGATGAATCTTCATCATCGCATCAATAATATCTTCCGGTCCGCACGCATAACCGATACGCAGACCGGTCATGGCGAATGCTTTGGAGAAACCGTGCAGGAAGATGGTTCGTTCTTTCATCCCCGGCAGTGATGCAATAGAAGGCGTCATCGCGCCATAAGTCAATTCCGAATAAATGTGGTCGGTAAGAACGATCAAATCATGTTTCTTTGCGATTTCCGCAATGGCTTCCGTCTGCTTCATCGTCAAAGTCGCACCCGTCGGATTACAGGGGAAGTTCAGCAGAATTGCTTTTGTCCGCGGCGTGATTGCTTTTTCCAATTCCGCCGGATCAAGGGCAAATTTATTTTTGGCATAAGTGGGCACTGCCACCGGAACACCATGCGCCATCCGGATTTCCGCCGGATAGGAAACGTAACACGGTTCGTGATAAACAAGCTCATCACCCGGGGAAAGAATGGCACGGATCGCCAGGTCAAGCGCCTCACTGACGCCGACCGTCACCAAACATTGATTTACAGGGTTATACTCCACTCCGAAATCCGATTCCAGATAATTGCAGATTGCTTTCCGCAAAGAAAGACTGCCAAGATTGGATGTGTAACAGGTATGGCCCCGTTCCAGAGAATACAACGCCGTTTCGCGAATTGTCCACGGTGTGACAAAGTCCGGTTCGCCCACGCCGAGGGACACCACGTCTTTCATCTCGTTGACCAGATCGAAAAACGCGCGGATCCCGCTTTTCGGCAAATCCTGAATATGAGGAGCGACACGACTGCGGACCGTTTTTGCCGGTTCCGCTTTTTTCTTACATCGTGATGTTGAGACGTTCATAGCCTTCCTCCTCTTGCATCAGCTTGCCGGATTCTTTATATTTCTTCAGCAAAAAGTGTGTTGCTGTGGATAAAACACCATCCTGCGTTGCCAGTTTGCGGGCAACAAAGGTTGCAACTTCCTGCAGATTTTTTCCCTGCACTTCCACCAGCAGGTCAAAACCGCCTGACATCAAATAAAGTGTGGAGACCTGGGGGAATTTACTCAAACGTTTTGCGATTTTATCAAAGCCGCCTTCCCGTTCCGGGCGGATTTTGACTTCAATCAAAGCTTTCACCGCATTTTCGGGGAGAATACTTTCATCAAACATGGCACGATACCCGATAATGGTCTTTTCCTCTTCCATTTTCCGGATTGCTGCCGCCACGGCGGCAGCATTTTCGCCAAGCTGAGCTGCGATTTCTTCTGCGGTGATCCGTCCGTTTTCCGCCAACAGACGGAGCAATTTCTTTTTGTCCATGATTAATATCCTTATGCTTTCTGTGTTGAGACATTCAAACAAACGGGTAATATAGCGCAAAAACCGTATGTTTCAAGGTTAAAAGCCTGACTTGTATGTTATTTTTTAAATAATTGTAAGAAATTGCGTTTTTTCCGAATTTTTTTTGCTTTTCCTGTGGAAAAAAACAGTTCCACAGAGTATATTACCCCGCATTATAAAAATATTATCGCGGAAAGGATACTAATTATGGCAATGAAACTCTTTAATACACTGGGCAGACGTCTGGAAGAATTCCACTCCATCGAACCCGGAAAAGCAAAACTTTATACTTGCGGTCCCACCGTTTACAACTTCGCTCATATCGGTAACTTCCGCTGTTATCTCTTCGAAGATATTCTCCGCCGCGCACTCGAATATCACGGCTATGATGTCACTCAGGTCATGAACCTCACTGACGTGGATGACAAGACCATTCGTGACTCCCGCGCAAACAACATGAAACTGGCTGATTTCACCGCCCAGTACAAAAAAGCCTTCTTCGAAGATTTGGATACCCTGCGCATCGAACGGGCTGCCGTTTACCCGGAAGCGACTATGCACATTCCGGAAATGATCGATATGATCCAGACACTCATGGATAAAGGTATCGCTTACCAGTCCGAAGATAAGTCTGTATATTTCTCCATCGCTAAATTCCCCCAGTACGGGCAGCTGGCTAAAATCGATATGGAAAGTCAGCGCATTGGCGACCGGGTGAAAAATGACGAATATTCCAAAGATTCCGTCGGCGACTTCGCCCTCTGGAAAGCATGGGATGATAAAGACGGCGATGTCAAGTGGGACAGCCCCTGGGGCCCCGGCCGTCCCGGATGGCATATCGAATGCTGCGCCATGAGCCGTAAATATCTGGGCGAAACATTCGACCTGCACACCGGCGGTATCGATAACATGTTCCCCCATCATGAAGACGAAATCGCACAGAGCGAAGCCGCAAACGGATGCAAATTCGTCAACTACTGGCTCCACTGCGAACACCTGACCGTCAACCGTCAGAAAATGTCAAAATCTCTCGGCAACTTCTATACCATGCGCGACCTGCTGGCAAAAGGTTTCACCGGGGATGAAATCCGCTGGGCTCTGATCGGTACACACTATCGTTCCAAACTCAATTTCGACCTGGGTTCTCTGGATCAGGCTCGTACCGCATTGAAGAAATTCCGTGCACTCTTTGCCCGTCTTGCCGCTCTCCCCGCAGGAAATGCCGGTGTGGAAGAAGCAACCGCGCTCGCCGCAAAAGCAAAACAGGAATTCGCCGATGCATTCGCTGACGACTTGAACATTGCACGCGGTCTTGCTGCTGTGTTCCTCTTCAACCGGGAAATCAATTCCGCTCTCGCCGCTAACAAATTCGGCGCCGATGCCGCAAAGATCCTCCTGGATCAGTATCGCGACTTCGACCGCGTTCTCGGCAGTTTGGATGTGGATGCAGCAATCACCGCCGCCGCTCCCGCAGCCGATGATACTCCCGCAGAAGTGCTCGACCTGATTGCACAGCGTACCGCGGCAAAGAAAGCAAAAGACTTTGCAAAAGCAGACGCCATCCGCGATCAGTTGAAGACTCTGGGTTATGCCGTTGTCGATACACCCGCAGGCCCCAAAGCGGAAAAATTGTAATTCATACACACCGCATCCTGATATCCGGATAGAAAGCAGGAATTGATTCATGAACTCACTTTTTCTGAAAAATGTCATTCATTCCGGCAAACCGGTCAATATCAGGATCCGGAATGGTCAATTTGTTAAGATCAGTCCCGATCTTCTGCCCCAAGACGGAGAGGAAGTCTTTGACGGTGCATGCCGTCTTGCCATCCTCCCCGCCTTCTACAACGCTCATACCCATGCCGCAATGACTCTCATGCGCGGCTATGCCGATGACGTGGAACTGTTCCGCTGGCTCAATGAATTCATCTGGCCGCTAGAAGCAAAATTGACGCCCGAAGATGTTTATAACGGATCACGTCTTGCCATTCTGGAAATGATCCGCACCGGTACTGTTTTCTTCAATGACATGTACTGGTATCAGAAAGAAACGGTTCGCGCCGCAGAAGAAATGGGCATCCGCGCATGTATCGGTATGCTTCAACTCTCCAATGCCGGAGCCAACACGGATAATGAATGGTTGAGAGAAAACCGTCATACCTTTTCCTCCCGTATTCAGACCGCATTGGCACCGCATGCCATTTACACCGTCGATACGCCCACATTGCGCAAAACAGCTGAAATGGCATCCGGGCAGAATGAACTCATCCACATCCATCTGGCAGAAACAAAAAGAGAGTTCGATGACTGCATCAATCAGCATAATATGACACCGGTCAAATATCTGGATTCCCTCGGACTTCTCACGCCGCGCACTATTCTTGCCCATTCGATTTATCTGACAGAGGATGATATCCGAATTATTGCAGAACGGCAGAGCGTCCCGGTGCATATTCCGGCCTCCAACATGAAACTGGCATCCGGCAGATTTCCCGGCGAAGCCATTTTGCAGCATCATTCAAAAATTGCATTGGGAACCGATGGCGCATGTTCCAACAACAATCTTTCCATGATGGAAGAAATGAAACTTGCCGCACTCCTCGCAAAACTCGGCAGCGAAAATCCGGAAACATTCCCCGCACCTCTCGTTTATGATATGGCATCCAGACGCGGTGCCGATGCCTTCGGAATTCATGCCGGGGTTATCCAGGAAGGGTATCTGGCAGATGCGATTCTCGTCGATCTCAACACCCCTGCCATGACGCCCAACTTCCACACCATTTCCAATATGGTTTACGCCGCCGATCCCTCCTGCATTGATTCCGTGATCTGCGATGGAAAATTCCTCATGAAACATCATGTCATTGATGGCGAACAGGAAATCCTCGCCGCAGCAAGAGAATCCGCACATAAACTGGTGGAACGGCTGAAATGACAAACTCATTTCTCATTCGGGACATTGAGATTTTTGACGGATCAGGCAAACCGCCGTTCCGTGGCGATGTTGCAGTGCAAAATGGCAGAATTGCCGCAATCGCACAACCTCAATCCATTCCGTCATCCGGCATGACCGTTTACGATGGCAAAGATTACAGTCTTGCACCAGGATTCATTGATGCACACGGTCACAGCGAACTGGATATTCTCGATATTCCTTCCGGCGACAATAAGATCTCGCAGGGCTTCACATCCGAAATCGCAGGGAATTGCGGCTTTACCGAATTCATGGAAAAAGGCATGTCCTTCCCCGATTTCATACAGGAAACAAGAGAAAAACAAATCGCAGTCAATATCGCCGTCATGACTGGGCACAATTCTTTACGGACACTCGTCATGGGCAATGAAAACCGTGCTCCCTCCGATGCAGAATTAAAGGAAATGGAACGACTGCTCCGCCTGACACTTCAGCAAGGCTCTGCGGGATTTTCCGCCGGATTGTGGTACGTCCCCGGCATTTATGCGCAAACGGAAGAAGTCTGCGCCCTTGCCGCCGCATTGAAGGGAACCGATAAACCGTTCACCATTCATTTACGCAGCGAAGGCGATACCTTACTGGAATCCATCGAAGAAGCATGCCGCATTGCCCGCGCAGGCAACAGTATTCTGCAAATCAGTCATTTCAAAACATGGTATCCACGCAACTGGCATAAGTTGGATGCCGCATTGGAATTGATTCAAAAACAACAGGCGTCAGGCTTGAAAATCGCCCTCGACCGCTATCCGTATCTCTATTCCGGGACAGGTTTGCGAATGGCATTACCATCCCAATTTTCACAAATGCCGAAAGAAGTTCTTCATGCACGCTTAAAGAATGATCCGGCGTTCCGTCAGGAAGTGATACGCATTACCGAACAGGCAGGGCCCTCGGATTGCCCCTGGGAGCAAATCATGTTGCTGGATTCCCCGCAGGAAAGTCACAAATGCTGTTTCGGGAAAAATTTTGTGGAGATTGGCAGGATGTTCCAATGTTCCCCCGCAGCAGCATGCGTCAAATTGCTGTCGGAAGAAGAAAATCCCCTCGGAGCATTCGGTTTGATGAGCGGCGATAATCTGAAAAAGATTCTTGCCCTCCCCTTTGTCATGCCCGGCACCGATGCCGGGATTCAGGATTTTTCCAAACAGAACGGACATCCCCGGAAATTCGGTACTGCTGCCCGCTTTTTCCAGCTTGCAACGGAAGCACAAACACCGCAGGAAATCATCCGCCGCATGACATCATTCCCTGCAGAGTTTTTCCATCTGAATGACCGGGGCTTGATCCGGAAAGATTATCATGCCGATCTGGTCATGTTCCGGAAAGATTCCCTCTCTGCGCCGGAAGATTACGCCCGTCCGGCACAGCCCGCAAAAGGAATCGCCGCAGTTTGGGTGAACGGCGTTCTCTCTTATACAGAGCAGGACGGCATCACCGGCAAACGCGGCGGAGTATTCCTTCAATAATTTATAATCCGATCAGCAAGTGATCAGTTGGATGTCATCAGAACTTTTTCTGTGATTTCGTACATCGGTTCTTCACCGGCAATGTAACGGTTGTATTCTTCGATCATATAGTCCGCCATACGGTGGAATTCATCGTTCCAGGATCCGGCAATGTGTGCGGAAAGATGAACGTTGGGCAATTTGTACAACGGGGAATCGTTTTCCGGCGGTTCCGGGCAGGTCACATCCAGCAGAGCGGTCAGGTCGGGACGGTCTTTCAAGACTTCGCACATACCTTCTTCATCCACCTGAGCACCGCGGCCCGTATTGATGAAGGTTGCACCCTGACGCATGGAAGCAAACATTTCTTTGGTCAGAACTTTCTGATTGTCTTCCCGATTGGGCAGGTGGTTGCTGACAACATAAGCCGTACGGAAGGCTTCTTCCAGAGAAATGGTACGGCGTTCCTTGCGGGACGGAATGACGATGACGTTCAGATTATATCCTTTGAGCAATTCCTGAACTTTGGTGGAAATGGCACCGGCACCGATAAGGGCGACCGTTTCACCATAAGCACCGGGTCCGATTTTTTCACGAGTCCAGTTTTCCTTGCATTTCAATGCGGCGGTATGATTGAAATAGTTCTTCATGGAAAGAAGGATCTGAGCGACCGTGAATTCAGCAACCGGGACGGCATTGGCAAGCCATGCGCTGAACACCCGGATTCCGCGTTCCAGCAACGGACGTGCGAAATAATCGGTTGCACCGGCGGCATAAAAAACCGCTTTCAATTTCGGCATACGATCCAGCTGTTCGGGAGTGAAACACATCATCCCCCAGGTGGAGAAAATGACTTCCACATCAGAAAGATCGAGAGAATCGAAATTCTTGGCATCGACGATTTCCGGCATCAAATCGGTAAGTTCAGCGATTTTCTTACGCTGTTCTTCCGTATAAACGGTATTGACGGTTTGAGAAATAAAAATAGCTTTCATGGGTGCTGTTCCTTAATTTTTTTTGATAAATAAAAATTTATCCAGTACTATATACTTGTTTGTCTGTTTTTTCAAGTCCGTTTCGCAGATATCTCATAATTTATTACAGATGCGGAGATTTCTGTACAACTCCGTAAATCTCCGTTTTCCTCTCCAACCATCGGACAAATCGGACAAACTTATCGCGGCATAGCTGCGTCCGACTCGTCCGATAAGTCCGACATGTCCGACAAGATTATTGCTCCGGGACAAGGGCGAGGCGGAAGCCGAGGTAGTCGTAGCGATTGCCCGGAGAACTGTAGTTCCGGTACGCAGAACGGCAGCCCCCGGCGTAGTCGCGCCAACGGCCGCCACGGTTCACGCGGCTAGAGCCAGTCTGCAAGCCTACCGGATCTGTTACTGCACCATCACTGTAATCACCATACCAATCCCGGCACCATTCAGAAACATTTCCATGCATGTCATATAAGCCCCAGTTATTCGGTTGTTTCCGTCCTGCGGGATGGGTTCCTCCTCTCGTATCCGAATATTGTTTTTCTGACCAACCGGAAATATCATATCCATTCGACAGTTCAAAGTCTCTTCCGCAATTTCCCCCATACCAACCGACTAAATCTAAATTCGGAGAATTATTCTTACCTATGATACGCATATCTTCTCCACTGTTGAGTGCAGTCGTCGTTCCTGCCCGGCAGGCATATTCCCACTGCGCTTCCGTCGGCAGATCAAACTTATATCCACGGGGTAATTTTCCCGCATAACGCTCATTCAGTTTATCACAGAATTGCTTTGCATCATCCCAGCTGACTTGCTCCACCGGACGGTTATCACCCTTGAAATAGGAGGGATTATTCCCCATTACGGCTTGCCATTGCGCCTGCGTTACCTCATACTTCCCAAGCCAATAATCTTTGGTCAATGTAACTTGATGCTGTTTTTCATCATTATCTCTTCCGGACTCACTGGACGGGCTTCCCATCATAAACGTACCGGCTTTGATTTTTACCATTTCAAGGCGCATTCCATTGTATTCCACGATGCCATTGAATACTTGTTTTGTTAATGCCACATTCAACTTTTTCGGACCGCGCCAATCACAGCGGAAGTTGATTTCTCCCACATATTCATCTTCACCGGAACGGTAAAACAACGAGGCTTTATAGTCCGCATTTTCTCTAAAGTTGCGGAGTGTTTTCATGGTATCAAGTTCCGTGTTGCCAA